>NZ_CP166245.1:2641296-2971459 GCF_033597815.2 Staphylococcus sp. KG4-3 | reverse complement strand
AAAGTGATGTAATGGAATAAAGTTATTATGCTTATAATAAGTAATATTTAATTTTTAAAAAAATAAATGATGGTTGAAAAACGATAGTTTAGTAAGGAAGGTTAATATGGAGTATAAAGAGGGAGACTTAGAAATAATAATTAACCAATTCTATGATGCTACAGCGAATATTAATAAAACAATTACTAACATGATTAAAGAATTGGAACCAGATCGTTACTTATCTTATGAACAAATAGAAACAATGTATTTTATTCAGCATAATGAAAAAGTATCGGTTAACGATTTAGCAAATAAACAACGTACTTATAAGACAGCTGCATCAAAACGTGTTAAGAAGTTAGAAAGTAAAGGTTATGTGCAACGAGTTTATTCGAATGATAAACGTACTAAATTAGTGAGTTTGACGCATAATGGAGAACGCTTATTAAAAGAAATGAAAATAAACTTAATAAAAGAAATAAAGTTACTTTTGTTAAGTTGTTTTGTTAGAGAAGATTTTGAAAAATTTATGTATCAGCTCATGAATTTTGAAAAGACATTTTTAAAAAAGTACTACTAAAGTAAGTTAATTTCACTAAATTAAAGTATCCGCTGTAACTTAGATATTTGAAAAATGAAAATTTAACGTTTATTAATCGTAATCATATTAGTAAGAATATTGAGTCATTTATTATAAGAAACCAACCTCTACATATTTGTATTATACATGTAGGTTGCTATCAGTTAATTCATTCATACTAAAATTACTGTTCATATTGCTAAAAGATTATTGTAGTTACTACCCTAATATATAAAAATCATAAAATTTGTTTAGCTGGTTTCATATTGAAACCGGCTATTTATTAACCAAAAACTGCATCATAAATCGATAAGCAGAAGCGTATCACAAATAAAACTAAAAATTAAGTTGTCCAAAACATAAAAGGAGAGGTATACTATTAAATCGTTTAACCTGAAGTACTTTAGTACTATTTATAAAACAGAAGATGAAAGTTTATTACAATCATTCCTAAAAATGTATCATTATTGTTATTATGTAAATAAGAGAATTAGCAGAGCCGATAGAGAGATAAAAGCTTTGTATAATTTAGTTGAAATATTAAAAGACAAAAATGAGTACCTTAACTTATCTGGTTTCTTTTTAGGATACAAGATTAGTAATAACATTGATGAAGAATTTGATTTATTAAGATTCAATAAAGGCTGTGTATTGAATATAGAATTAAAAAGTGCAATACCAAAAAAAGGAATGAAAAAAGTTGAGGAGCAACTTAAAAGACATAGATACGTTTTAAAAGCTTTGGACAAGGAAATATACTCATTTGTTTACATATCGGATTGTAACGAAATTTATAAATTAAATAGTCAAGGGGTATTAGAAGTAACTAATGAAAATGAAATATCAAGTTTGTTGGATGAGAGTTTTAATGAGGTGAATGAATTAGAAAATATAGATTTATCAAAGTTAATAATTTCTCCATATAGTCAACCAATTGATTTTTTTGATCATAAATACTACTTAAACCAATTACAATCAAAAATTAAAGAAGATATATTAGATTCTGAATTTAATAAAATATGTATTGAAGGAGAGTCAGGAACAGGTAAATCATTACTACTATTTGACATTGGAAAACATTATAATAATAAAAATAAAAAAGTTATATTATTTATATGTGCTAAGTTAAATAATTCTAAACAACTATCTGAGATTATAGGTTTTGAAATTAAGTCAATAAAAGATTTTTCTAATGTACGACTAGATGAGTATGATGTTGTATTAATAGATGAAGCACAAAGACTATACCTAACACAATATAGTGAAGTGGTAGAAAAAGATGGTGTTAATGTAATATTTGCTATAGATAAAAAGCAAATATTATCTTATAAAGAAGTTGAAGTTGGAACTAGTGATATGATTTTAACTAATTCTAATATAAAGAATTTTAAGTTGAAAAATAGAATTAGAACTAACCCAGAGATAATTTCTTTTATTGAAAAATTTAATAAATTAAATGTAAAACATCATCATGACTATAATTACAAAGATGTTGAAATTACGTATTTTGATAATAAAATTGAAGCACAAAGTTATATTGAAGAAAAAATTGAAAAATTCGGTTACGTCTCAATTGAGTTGACAACATACACTACAAAATCATCAAATATTGATAAAAGAAAAAAGGTATCGTATTTATCAAAAGATGTTCATGAAGTTATTGGGAGAGAATTCGATAAAGTATTAGTACCAATAGATTGCCATTTTTATTATAATGAAAATAATGAATTAGATTCAAAATATATTAAATTTTATCCATATTTAGAAAAAGAAGGGATATACCAAGCTCTTACCAGGACAAAAAGTAAATTAGAGCTCATAATAATAGATAACCCAGATGTATACATAAAAGTGCAAGGAATAGTTACAAGAAAAATGGAGAAAGAAATAGAAAATAGTGATTATGTTAAAAAAGAGAGTTGTATAAATAGTGTGTAAACGAACAGGTAATAATACATTGTGCTTTCAATATTCCATTCACATAGATGATCAAATTATTGATAACGTAAAAGAGTGTATAGAAAAATTTGAAGTTTTGCCTATGAAAGACAAAATTCCATTATCACCGCTATTTCAACCAGAATATGCAGGAGAGATACAAGATTTTATAACTATGTATGGGCAGTTTATAATTAATTTTGGTAAAGTAATTTTGGATAATCAAGGTGTAAAAATAAAGGTTGAAAGCGAATCGTTATACAGTATTCAACAAAGTATTCAAGAACGATATCCTTCGTATAATCTAATAAATGACGTAGGCGTGACTAAAGAATGGTACTTATGTAGATTCTTAAAACAAATTTCAGAAGAAGATAAAAATGAACTATACAAATCATTAAGACAACTTATGAATGACCCAAGGAATAAAAAACAAGCTTTTCAAGAAGTATTTAAAATTTATAATGATATTTATATCTATAATAAAGAAAAATATAAATATGACTATCAGGCATCTACTTATTTCAATCTTGTACAAGAAAATCATAAAATAACTTATAAAAAAAGACATTTACAAGAGAAGCAAGGTATCAAGGGTACTACTTTCACAAACAAATTAAAATTATTAAAGAAAATGTATGATGTAGATGTTACAAAATATCAGCCATTTTACAACTCTAATAATCCTGAATATGAAACAGGTCAATTTGGTGAAAGGTATATTTCTCAAAAATCTAACTATGAATTTAATAGACTTCAATATCAAATTATAGAGATGCTATCGAAAATTCTTGATAAGCACCCATTACCAAAGTCAGATAATAATTATAAATATAACCCAATTATTGAAAAAACAATATTAAGTGATGATTCTCATAGTTTTTATGAGTATTTTGAAGACATAGTGAAAGAAATTATGAACATGGATAATTCTTTCTTAAAGGAAAAATTATTGACTGATTTTACATATCAATCCCAATGTAGATGGTACTATGAAAGCAAAAAATTAAAATTGCAACTTGAAAGCTTTATGTATAAAGTTTTGGATAGTAATTATTATGAAGGTAGCAATTTATTTAGAATGTTGTCTCACGCAATTGAAGAAACAATCAATGAGTATGATGAAGATAAGGTTCATTTCAATTATTTTAAAGATTACTTTTTATCAGATGACCAAGTGAAGAATTGGGAGCAAATTAGTGAGAATATTACTGAATTCAATGGTAAAGTTATTAATGATATTCAAAATGAATATCATAAGGTAGAATCCAATAATACAAATCTAAATCAGAAACTAAACTTTGATTATTTATATCGTTGTTTTGAGTTTAGTAATAGTATAGTAAAAGCAAAAGATAATGATAGTAAAAATTATATCTTGTTTTTTGTAGATAAATATAAAATAAAAATGCCTTTTTTGGATCAATTATTGATAAATAGTTTGAACCAAGAAATAGGTAAGGAAAGTATTAACTATAATATGCAAACAATGTTTGAAAAAGAAAAATATGATAGAAGTAGTTCCATTGAAAAGTTAATGGCGGCTAACAAATTTAAGTATGAAAAAGACGATTCAGATTTATTTAAAAAACTTTTCAATGATATCGAATATTCAATAGACAGATTAGGCATTTATTTACTATATAATGGTATAAAATCAAATGACGAAAATGCAAGATATTATAGATCGTTTTTAAAAGAACTTAGTAGAATAAAAAGTAAATTAAAACCATTTTCTCTTGAAATAAGTAGCTCTATTGGAAGAGGAATACAGTATCCTGATGCTGCTGATAAAGAAGAGAGAAGAAAAAATAAAGAAGAAGCAGATCATGCTTTTGATGATAAGAACGATATTTACTTCAAATTAAAAAGGAATATAAGTGATTATATCGATAATTTATTGTCAGCTAAAATTAGAGGTAATTTGTACGATCTTAGTCCAAATAAAAAAAACAATAAATATAATGAGCCAACTCAAAAATGAGTTGGCTTTTTTATTGTAATTTTACGCTTCCATTACGGAAATGAATGTGATGGAAGCAATTATTTAATTAGTTTTAATCATTTATATTATAGATACAACGTTGTGATGTTCATACGATAATCAACCGGGAGATTGTTGTGTAATAACTTATAGAAGGAGCAAAACACCATGTATCAAACAAATACACGTGATTTAATTATAAAATTGCCTCAAAGCAATAAAACAGAAAGCTTTTTAATGAACAAATTTTCAAATCAAGATGAAGTTCAGCAGCTACAACAACAATTCAGCCAACAGCTAGATCGACATTATAATGCACTTTTAGCTGATGAACAAGCTAAGTTAGACCAATACGTGGAAGTACATCAAGGATTGGAAGCATTAAAGGAAGAGATTGAATCAGAACCTATTACGCTTAATATCGATAAATTACCCGATATCAAAGCAACATTGCTTGAAAGGGCCAAGAACGATGAACATTCTGACAAGATCGAAAAGCTATTTGATAGATTAGAACAGGCATTAAATGGTACAAATCGATTATATACGCAATTATCGTTGATTGGTACACGAACACATCGAATCACAACTAAAAATTTTAATCTTCAAGGCTTACCTAAAGCAGTTCAACATACGATTTTACCTTCAAAATTTAAGAAAGTCTATACAGTCGATTTTAAATCGTTTGAACCATCAGTTGTAGCGTACATGACTCAAGATTCAAAACTGATTGACTTTTTGAATCAGAAAGACGGACTGTATGACGCATTGCTAAGTGAATTAGGCTTACCGTATGAGCAACGAGTATTTGTTAAACGTGCATTTATTGGTTCGTTTCTATTTGGTGGCAACTTCAATAGTCCTAAATTCAAGCTGAATCAATATGTAAGTGAAGTGCAATGGTTGGATGCGGTCAGCCAGTTTACAAAAGTCATTGAACTAAAGAAACACATCGATGAGAATAAATCGATGCCTATGCCTTATGGTATTGAACATGATATGAACGCATTTCAAGGTAGTAGTATCATGGCATTCTATGTACAAACTGTAGCGAGTTATATTTTCAAGCACATTCTATTGGAAGCGTACAAAGCACAATGCGAACAAAAAACGTTCAAAATTATTGTGCCAATACACGATGCGATTATGATTGAATGTGATGATGAAGTAATTGCACGTGATGTTGCTCAGCTAATGAAAGATACAGCTAACCAGTTGTTCAATGGTGAATTTGCGTATGTGACAGTGGAAGAACTGGGAGGTGAAGACCATGAATAATGATAGAGGACAAAGCCTACACATCCCAAGTAGTACACCATTCAAAGAAAATAATATATATGTAGCTAGGTTACATTCTGTTAGTCAAACAGATTTCTCAGGTGAAGTAAAACACCAATTCACATATGAAATTGAAGTGAACAATCAAATTGTATATGCGAATCGTAATATTTCAACACAAGCGACAACTAAGCAGGTGTCAATCAATGATTGGCTAAAGTGTCATAGCAACTATAGCGTGGATTACGAAACGTATGAACCTTATATTGACCGAAAGCATTTAATTCTTATTAGTCAATATAACGGTAATTATTATGTCCAAGATGTAGCACCATTAAACGAAAATGGAGGATTATTATAATGAATCATATACTACAAATGTTATTCAAGTTATTAAATGTGGCTAAGGAGGCAATCGACCGTCAAGGTCTGATTGCACTCCTAACAAGTAGTATTGGAAATGATGATGAAATAGATGAGTCTGAACAAGCTATAACGGTTTATAACGAGCTTATTGATAAGTTACAACTTAACATTCCTAAAGATGTCGACTATCGACCTAACATTCATAGTTATTTTGGTATTCAGAAAAAACCGAATGACACAATATTAATGGATATGATGATAAATATTTTTCATATTAAACGCTTTGATTCAGAGTTGTTTATTTTTAAAGATAAAGGTTGGCAAAAGGTAAATGAAGATGAATTGCAAGGGTTGATATCTAAAATGATACATGTGTTGCTAGTAGATTATAAACCTTCACTAAGCACCCTGAAAAACATAGTAGATGGCTTACAAAAATCAACAGATGTTGAAGAACTTGTTGAGCATAAACAATACATTGGTTGTGGTAGAAACATGTTCAATCTGAATACGTTTGAAGTAGTGGAAAATTGCATAGAAATTTTCCCAAAAACACGCTTGAATTTGGCAATAGATAAAAGTGATGTCATCACTGACAAGATACCACCGTATTTCAATAAATATATGCTAGAACTTGCTAATTTCGATTCTGATTTACAATACTTTCTTTTCCAACATACAGCGGTGTTACTCACTGCAGATACTAAACTACGTCGGGGACTTATTTTGTATGGAACTGCAAAAAATGGGAAATCGGTCTATATCAAATTAGTTAAGTCATTCTTTTATAGTAATGATATCGTATCTAAAACACTTAATGAACTTGGTGGACGTTTTGATAAAGAAAGTTTGATTGGTAAACGAATTATGGCGAGTGATGAAGTGGGGAAAGCTAAAGTTGATGAAGCAACTGTGAATGATTTCAAGAAATTACTATCTGTTGAACCAATTCATGCTGACCGTAAAGGAAGAACACAGGTAGAAGTCACTCTAGATTTAAAACTTATTTTTAATACGAATGCTGTACTTAATTTTCCATCGACACATGCGAAAGCATTAGAACGAAGAATTGTTGTTATTCCCTGTGAACATTACGTTGAAAAAGCTGACCCTGACTTAATTGAAAAGTTACAGGATGAAAAGAAAGAGATATTCCTTTATTTGATGTATGTGTATCAGAAAATTGTTAACGAAGATATAGAGAATCTCGAAAATGGGCGTGTTACTGATATTTCTCATGATTGGTTAAATTTCGGATATGAATTTGTTCCCAGCAAGTCAGCAAACTCTAAAAATCAGAAAGCATGTATTAATCTACTCAGAAAACTGATAGAAATCAAACCAGGATCACGAATCAAAGTGTCTGAGTTAAATAAAGTTATTAATGAAGAAATAAAGATGAGTTCTCAGGTTATTAATAAGCTAATTCAAGCAAATTTTAATATTCAAACTAAACTATACAATGGTTACGATTATTGGATTGATTTAGGTTGGCAAGAAGCCGATAAAAATGAAAATATAACAGCCGATGAAATATTACATGAAGACGATTTAGACTTTGATTGGGAGGACTTTGACGATGAATAATGAACAAATTGAAGCATTTGTAGAAGTACTTGTGCCTATCATAGAAGAACGTATCAATACAGGTAAGTAAAACTAATTACGTACTACAGGCATTGGCCTGTAGTACTCATATTATTAATTGGTAAAAGTGATAAAAATGAAACGAAGTTATAAATATATATTATCCATATGATGTTATAAGACCGAGGGTCTATAGCGATATTCTAATAAAAGGAGAGATAAGTTATGAAGAAGAAAATTGCACTATATTCACGTGTAAGTACGTCTGAGCAGTCAGAACGTGGATATTCAATCCGTGAACAAGAACAAGTGCTCATCAAAGAAGTTGTTAAAAATCACCCAGGTTATGATTATGAAACTTATATCGATTCTGGTATATCAGGTAAAAATATTGAAGGTCGTCCAGCAATGAAACGTCTTTTACAAGATGTTAAGGATAATAAAATCGAAATGGTATTAAGTTGGAAATTGAATCGTATATCACGTTCAATGAGAGATGTGTTTAATATCATTCATGAATTCAAAGAACATGGCGTAGGATATAAGTCGATTTCTGAGAATATTGATACATCCAATGCATCTGGAGAAGTACTCGTTACAATGTTTGGGTTAATAGGATCAATCGAACGCTCAACACTTATCAGTAACGTCAAGATGTCGATGAATGCCAAAGCACGTAGTGGAGAAGCAATTACAGGTCGAGTACTTGGATATAAGTTATCACTTAATCCACTTACACAGAAAAATGATTTGGTTATGAATGAAAAAGAAGCTAATATTGTACGTGAAATCTTCGATTTGTATTTGAATCATAATAAAGGACTCAAAGCCATTACAACCGTACTGAATCAAAAGGGGTATCGTACCATTAATCAAAAGCCATTTTCAGTATATGGCGTTAAGTATATTTTGAATAATCCAGTCTATAAAGGCTATGTTAGATTCAATAATCATCAAAACTGGGCAGTTCAGCGAAGAAGTGGTAAAAGTGATAAAAATGATGTGATATTGGTCAAAGGTAAGCATGAATCCATTATAAGTGAAGATGTATTTGATCAAGTTCATGAGAAATTAGCTTCAAAAAGTTTTAAACCAGGTAGACCCATTGGTGGAGATTTCTACCTTCGTGGGCTCATCAAATGTCCAGAGTGCGGAAATAATATGGTATGTAGACGTACTTATTATAAAACCAAAAAATCAAAAGAACGGACAATCAAACGCTATTACATTTGTTCCTTATTCAATCGTTCAGGGAGTTCTGCATGTCATAGTAATGCGATTAATGCAGAAGTAGTCGAACGGGTGATTAATGTTCATCTTAATCGTATTCTGTCTAAACCTGATGTTATAAAGCAGATTGCGTCAAAAGTGATAGAAGAACTGAAACAAAAGCATAGTAGCCAAACAGAAATTAAATATGACATTGATAGTTTGGAAAAACAAAAAGCCAAGATTAAAACACAACAAGAACGATTGTTAGAATTGTTCTTAGATGATCAAATGGACAGCGAAATGTTAAAAACAAAACAAAGTCAGATGAATGAACAACTAGAGATGTTAGATAAGCAAATTAAAGAAACGCAACAAGCTACGGAATCACAAGCTGAAGTACCTAATTTTGATAAACTTAAAAGCCGTTTAACCATGATGATTAGCCGATTTAGTGTCTACTTAAGAGAAGCTACACCAGAAGCAAAAAATCAACTTATGAAGATGTTGATTGACTCTATTGAAATTACTATAGATAAAAAAGTGAAGCTCGTACGGTATAAAATTGACGAAAGCCTTATCCCTCAATCTTTGAAAAAAGATTGGGGGTCTTTTTTTATGCCCAAATTCCAATTCGAAATAGACGGTCGAAACAATTATTTCATTGACCGAATTATCACTTTTACCACTTAATTCTCAATGACAAAAGTGAACGAAATGAAATAAAAATCAAATATATATTATCAAAATGATGTATCACATTCATACATCCATTAAATACATTAGGAGGTCATAATTATGACACTTGAAGAAAAACTCAAACACTATATAACCAACTTATTCAATCTGCCTAAGGACGAAGTATGGCACTGCGAATCTATCGAGGAAATTGCTGATGATATCCTACCTGACCAATATGTAAGACTTGGCCCACTTAGTAATAAAATACTTCAAACCTATACCTACTACTCTGATACACTTCACGAAAGTAATATCTACCCTTTCATTCTCTACTATCAGAAACAGCTCATAGCTCTCGGATATATCGACGAAAATCACGATATGGATTTCTTATATCTACACAACACAGTCATGACCCTTTTGGATCAACGATACTTACTAACAGGAGGACAATAATATGCATAAATATATCAAAATTACACAACTAGCAATCACTATCCTAAGCGAAATCATCACATGGATGAAAGAATTAGAACGAAAGGAAAACGCTTATGAATAGATATATCACAAGGGGTATTGCCCAAAACTTACCTACCACATTACAACATCAATTATTGCAACTTGTAGCGCAACGTGAAAACGAACAGTCCGAGAAATTAGAAGCAATAGATTACTTTCATATCTTCCAGTTCAACATGCACAATGATCAATTATATGTCAAACACATACAAGAACGTCCTGAGTATGTCAAAATTCATAAAGCTAATTATTCAAAAGCTATCAATATGAATAAGGTCTACATCATCCGAGAAGATGATGTAGACCTTTCTTATTACGTCATGTTACTACCGGAAGAATACTAGAGGAGTGAAAACTATATGGAAACAATCAAAAGCACATTAGAAACAGAGGCCATATTCAGTGATGACCAACAACATCGCTATCTACTTAAGAAAACATGGGATAGTGAAAAACAAACGATTACGATAATCACGATGTATCCGCATTATGATGGCATTCTAAACATCGACCTAACAACTCAGCTCATTATGAACAAAGTTTCAGAAATGGAAGCATTTGGTTCAATCAATTTTGTGAATCTATATTCTAATATTACGACACCTATCAATCTCAAACATTTAGAAAATGCCTATGATAAGCATACAGATATTCAAATTATGAAGGCAGTGAAAGAATCAGATGAAGTGATATTAGCTTGGGGCGCTTACGCTAAAAAAACCGTCGTCGAAGCACGTGTTAATGAAGTATTAGAAATGTTGAAACCACATAAGAAGAAAGTGAAACAACTCATGAACCCAGCAACCAATGAAATCATGCACCCCCTTAATCCGAAAGCAAGACAGAAATGGACTTTGAAAGCATAACCAATATATGGAGTAAATTATGAAGGAAATCAATATCGTTTCACTACAAATGATAAAAACAGATACATTAAGTTATCTAAAAGCTCGTATTTCAAACCCTGAGGATGCGGCAAAAATCATGCGTTCATTCATTGGAAACAGTGACCGAGAGCATCTCATTCTCATATGTATGAACAGTAAAAATGAACCTACACATATTCAAACACTATCGATTGGATCTATTAACCAAACAGTGATTCACCCTAGAGAAATATTCAAAACAGCGATACTCAGTAACGCAAATAGTATAATGCTCGGTCATAATCATCCAAGTGGAGATGTAACACCCTCTCCTGAAGATATCAATGTAACCAAATGATTAATGCTCATCAGTGAAATGATGGGCATTTTATTTTATGACCATATTATTTTCTCAGATAGTCATACCTATTCCATTAGACAACATGATTTAAAGATAGAGGTATAGCCGTATTTTGTCACTACGATTACTTTGTCATTTTCCAATATTTATAAAATCCCTTTATATCACTGTTTTTATCTGAAAAATATTTTTCACAACTTTTATTAAATATACGTAGGATTGACTTATTGTGACAAACCTATTTTGTAATATATAACTTAAAGGAGGTGACATATTGGATCGTGCATTTCGAATATTAACAATATACAATCGGTTACTACAAAATAAATCCGTCAACAAGCAATCACTTACATTAGAACTTGAGACAAGTCCTCGAACGATACAAAGAGATATCGATGATATCAGAAACTTCTTATATGAAAGTAAATCGTGGATAAGTGCACCTAAAGAAATTACGTACGATTATAAATCAGAAAGTTATAAGTTCGAACAAAATAAAAGTGAAAATATGTATTTTATGTATGATATTTTGACTGCTTTATACCTGACTACACCAAAATTAAGCCATTACTTTTATCAATATCTTAAATTATTAATCATTAAACACCACTCAGATCATCGAACTACATTATTAAAATATCTTGACCGCTTTGAAATTGATAAAAATCAAACAGGTATTTTGACGTCATCATTAGCTGTTCAAGCAATGAACGAAAATAAATATCTTCAATACAATCAAAAACTATTATTACCTTTATCGATGTACTATCAAATGTATACTTTTTACTTAGTATATCGAATGGATGATGAAATTTATATCGATGATATTAATCAAATGAATCTGAGTTTGTCTGAAAAATCTATGGACCTACAAGAAAAATCAAAGGTACTAACCTATATTACTTTTGAAATTGCTAAAGATGTGTGGTTAAAAATGCATCGATATTATCAAATTCATGTGATAGAGAAATATGATGCACATTATCTTATCGTCACTTTTAAGATGACAAGGCCCGAAGCTATTCAACTCTGTTTTATGTATCGATCCAATATACGTATCATTTCACCCCCTGATTTGAGAGAACAAGTGATTGATGAGTTACTTTTATTGCAGTCAACATATTTAAAACAACAGGTTCAAGAATAAACATAATTTACAATATTTTATAAATTATTAAATACGAAAGGAATGGGAATCATGGGCAACATAATAAAAACGATAGGTAAAGGTATTGGGAAAGGTGTCGGTGCAGCAGCATATTATTCAGTTGCGACTGTTGGCGCTGCCATCGGTGCGATTTGGGAAACAACAGGCGATAGAGGTTTGATGAGAGACGCTTTAAGTGATAGCTCTAACCAAGACTTAATGGAAATATATGAGATACAGAAGAAAGATGATGGGGATTATGATACTTATATTGCGGCTAAATCCTTATTACAAGAGAGAGGATTTACTTATAATCACGAAACGAACAAATGGGAAAAATAACAGGGAGTGAAATAAATGGAATTTGCATATTATGAAGCGAAATCTTTAAATGATTTTGAAAATGAACTAAAAACACTTGCTTTAAATAAAAAATATACATTTAGTAAAGAAAGCGAAGTCCTTAAAGAAGAAGAAATTCTTGAAAAATCGAATAGCCATGAGCGCGAACTATTAAAAGTATTTAAAGATAATGCACAGATAACAACTTATCATTTTAAGAGTCATAAAAGTAATTACTTAATTATTATAGGAGAAACAAACACGCCTAATATTATTGGATTAACAGTTATATTTAACAAAAAACCTTTTAAACAATTGGGGAAAATTGCATTAGGATCACTAATTGCTTTGACTTCTGGTGGAAGTATACTAGCCATCGGAGCCGTATTTGGAATACTTACCTCAGTTGTAAGACGTACGCTTGTAATCAAAGGTCCATTAGGAAAAGAAATTTCACAAATTATAGAAAATGAATTGGGAGAACCGATAGAAATTAAAAAATAATAGAAAAGTAACTATTTTCAAAGACACATTGATTTCAAAATGTGTTCTTTTTTCAATTATTTTAGAATAAATATAGAAAAGCGTAGCAAAATAGATTAATGTAAAATTAAAATAAATATAGAATGGGGATAGCAATGTGAAGAAAATTTTTGCAAGTTTAGGTGTTATTTTATTAGTTGCAGTTTTAGGAGTTGCAGTTGTATTTGCATATGGAAGTTACAAAGATTTAGAACTTAAAAAAGAACAAACTAAAGTAACTGAAAACAAACAAAAAGATAGTAAAAACAAAACTTCCAAAAAAGAACAACAAAATCAAACTACAAACCAAACAGAAATTCAAGAATCAACAAACACAAATAATAATTCTAATGAAGAACTCAATACTAATGAAGTGCTAACAACAGAAGATGGTGAAGAAATTAAAAAAACTAAGAATGGCATAGACTATACTGGTGAATTTGATTCTCCTGAAGAAGAGGAAGAGTTTGAAAAAGGTGTTATGGCCCAATCTGGTGGTGGAACTACAAATGGAGAAAATACAGATGAAAGCTCACCTAAATATACAGCTGAAGATGCAAAAAACATGTCTGATGATGAATTCTTAGATGCATATAAAGAAGGCATGAGTGAAGAAGAAGCTGCCGCTGTTGATAGTAGAGCTGAAGGTTCTGGAGATTATATTGGTTATTTAAGAGGTCAAGTTGAAGCACGCGCCAATGGTCAAGGCGGCAATTATTAAATTTGAGGATGAATAAATCATGAAAAAATTATTAAGTATAATAACTATAATTGCTATTGTTGGCATATTAGCAGCTGTTGGATTTTTTGGATACAACAAGTATCAAGAAGTAGAGTTAGAGAAAAATAAATTACAAGCTCAGCAAAAAGAGAATGACGACAGTAATTCTCAAAATGTTAGTGAAATATCTAATAATGAGAATCAATCGAATGAAAGTCAAAATAATAGTCAAGAGCAAGAGAATGATGTTAGTCAAACAGTAAAAGTTCACGAAGGAAGTAGTGAAAGAACTGCGGATAAAGATGAATTTTCTGATTTGAAAGTGAATAGAGATAATGTGTTTGATTACGTCATAGCAGCTGTTAATCAAACTGATGGTGGAGATGCTTCTGTTATAAAATTTCAACAACCAGAATTTTCAGCACAAGATGATGGCTTATGGAGAATAGCAGCAAATAATAAGAGTGGTCACGGTTCATATACCTTTATTGTAGATCAAGATGGAACTGTTCAAATTTGGGATGGCTTGATGAATGAAAAAATTGAAGAACAAAAAGTTACATTAAACTAAAGGTAATGCAAAAATATAAAGAAATGTATTCTAACTAAAAATGAAAATTATTGGCTAATATAAAGGATTAATGCATATAGCATACTCCTTTATATTATTTTGCTATTAAAAAGTATTTAAAATATATTGAATGTCTCTATATTTTTACTATTAAATTTTGTTATACTAAAACAAGTGTGATTTTATACTAGTACATTTTAAAGTGTGCTTTATTTAGTACTAGTATAAAAATCTATTGATAAAAGTATGGGAGCTTTATCAATGATTTGAAATATTAGAGGGAGGATGTAACTTATGAAAATTAAGAAAGCTATAATACCAGCAGCAGGTTTAGGGACCAGATTTTTACCAGCAACTAAAGCGATGCCTAAAGAAATGTTACCTATTTTAGATAAGCCTACTATCCAATATATAGTAGAAGAAGCAGTAGAAGCGGGAATTGAAGATATTATTATAGTTACAGGTAAGCATAAAAGAGCAATCGAAGATCATTTTGACAATCAAAAAGAATTGGAAATGACTCTGGAAGAAAAAGGTAAGTCTGATTTACTTCAATCAGTAAAATACTCAAACAACCTAGCAAATATGTTTTATGTAAGACAAAAAGAACAAAAAGGTTTAGGTCATGCTATATGGACTGCTAGACAATTTATAGGAAATGAACCATTTGCTGTTTTATTAGGAGATGACATTGTACAAGCGGATACTCCAGCAATTAAACAATTGATGAACCAATATGAAACGACAGGTAAATCAATTATAGGAGTACAACAAGTAAATGAAAATGAAACACATAGATACGGTATTGTTGATCCTAAAGAATCGTACAATGAGTTGTTTAGTGTAAATAAATTTGTAGAAAAACCAGAAATTGGTACAGCGCCTTCAAATTTAGCAATAATGGGACGTTATGTACTGACACCGCAAATATTTGATTATTTAGGTCGACAAGAAATAGGCGCAGGTGGCGAGATACAGTTAACAGATGCAATTGAACATTTAAATTCTGAAGATTGTGTATACGCTTATAATTTTGAAGGTGAACGTTATGATGTAGGTGAAAAAATAGGATTTGTTAAAACCACAATACAATTTGCTTTAAATGATGATTATATGAAAAAAGAAATTAAAGAATTTATTAAATCCATAAATAAATTAATATAAAAATATAGGGAGACATAAAATGGATACAGTTTTAATATATGGGACTTTTTCTTCTGCTAAGGAGCTAGAACAAATATCGAGTATGTTAGAAAACAATGATAGAAAGATTATCATCGCTAATAATACAAATTCAAAATATAAAATTAATAGTAGTGAATTCAATGAAAAGTTTGATTTAATAATTAATTTTCAAAGCTTAAATGATTTAAATGTATTTGAAAAAATGGATATTAAAATCATTAGCTTAAATGAGCTATTATATGAATCATACGACTTTAAAATGAGTGTGATTATACCTGTATATAATACTCAAGATTATATACATGAAACCTTAAATAGCATTATAAACCAATCTATGGAATTAAAGGATATCCAAATTATTATAGTTAATGATGGATCAACAGATGATTCTGATTTTATTTTATCTAAGTTCCAAAAATTATATCCTGATAATATTAAGTATATTTATAAAGAAAATGAAGGGGTTTCAATTGCAAGAAATACTGGGTTAAAATACGCGAAAGGAAAATATATTAATTTTATTGACTCTGATGATAAATGGGGACTAACAACATTCAAAAATGTATATAACTTTTTCGAAGATAATCCTACTATCGATGTAATATCAACGCGTTTAAGCTTTTTTGATGGAATGGTAGGCGAACATCCATTAAATTACAAATATAGTAAAAAAGAAAATAAAATTATAGATTTGTCTTATAACTATGATTACATACAAATGCATGCTTCTTCTTCCTTCTTTAGAGCTTCATCTTTACAAGGTGTGAAATTTGATACCACTTTAAAATACGCTGAAGATGCAAAGTTTGTGTATAACGTTTTGAAAAAAACATTTAAAATTGGTTTAATGAGTTATATTCAAGGTTGTTATTGGTATAGAAAAAGGAAAGATGAATCATCTGCTATCGATACAGCATTAACTAAAGAAAATTATTATAGTCATACATTAGAAAATTTTCATAATTACTTAGTAAATGATTACCAAAATAATAAAATACCTAAATATGTACAAATGATGATTTTGTATGACTTGCAATATCGTCTAAAATATCAAACAACTACTTTTTCTACATTAAATAAGAATCAAATTGATAATTATACTCAACACATTATTAATTTATTAAAAGTAATGGACGATGACGTGATATCTAATCCAAACTTAAAACATATTAATGCTGTATACCAAGTAGCTATTTTATCAGTGAAATATGAAGGCTATAATTTCAATATAAGTAAAGAAGAGGGTATCCATAAAATCTTTTCAAATAATATTTTTATTAAAAATATTACAGATATGTACCTTAAAACGGAATATATCTATGAAAAAAATAAAGTATTAAAATGCGGATATAGTTTGCCAAATATTAATATGAATATAGATGTCACACCAGTATTAGTTATTAATAAAAAAGAGATAATACAACCCAACAACGAAACAATTATTACTGAACAAACATTTTTAAATATGAATATTAGTTATAATAAATTTTATCGTTTTGATATTCACTTACACGATGGTATTAAGACGATAGAAGTGAAATATTTAGTTAACAATCAAGCATTGGAAGATATTAAACAAGTAAGTAAAACGCAGCATACAAATTTCAGCAATACCAAGATTCCGTTTAGGCAATACAAAAATAGAACTTTGAAATTGAAAGATAATAAAAAAATAATAAATTCTAGAAAACATAGAATGCCAGTTATTAAAAATATCTTAGGCTTAATAAAAAAACAGCACACTAGAAAGTCTGGGATATATAAATCGATAGGTATTATTAACAAAAAAATCAATAATCAAAAAGTGTGGTTATTTGTAGATAGATTGGAAAAGGCAGGAGATAATGCAGAGGCATTATTTGATTATGTCTATAAGAATAAAAAAGATGTAACACCTTTCTTTTTAATTAATTCATCTAGTCCAGATTATATAAAATTACGAAACAAATATGGATCAAAAGTTGTTGGCTTTAATAGTAAAAAACATCATCTGTTAATGTTTAAGGCAGAAAAAGTATTTTCTTCACATTCTGAGGCTTATTTAAACAATCCTTTTGGCACAATTAACGGTAAATTTATAAGAGAGTTATTAGATTTTGAATTTGTTTTTCTACAACATGGTATTCTTCAAAATGACCTTTCTACCTTATTACACAAACGTAATAAACCTATGGACTACTTTATTACAAGTGCCAAAAAAGAAAAAGAAGAGGTTATTCAAAAATATGGTTTTAGTGAAAATGAAGTTTTACTTTCCGGTTTACCTAGATTTGATTTGTTAAAAAGTAATAATAAGAAGAAGGAAAAATGTATTACAATTATGCCAACTTGGAGACCAAATTTACTGAGTGTAAGTGATAATGAATTTTTGAACAGTTTATTCTTTAAGAGCTTAATAGAATTTTTATCTAATTCTGAAATTCAAAAGATAGCAAAGCAAAGTAATATGAAAGTTAAATTATGTTTGCACCCGAAAATGCAAGCGAGGTTTTCGAAGTTCTTTGATACAATACCTAATATTGAAGTTATGGATCGTGTTAACTATAAAGATGTAATAAGCAATACGGATATTTTAATTACTGATGTATCATCTATAGCATTTGATGTTGCATATTTAAAAAAACCTATTCTATATTATCATTTTGATATTGATGATATCTATTCATATTCTGCTTATGAACCTGGTTATTTTAACTATTTAGAGAATGGATTTGGTCCTGTTGTTAATGATTCTCAAACTTTGGCTTCGGAACTAATAAAAATCAAGAAAAATAATTATAAAATAAGTAAATTTTATCTTAGAAGAGTTGAATCATTTTTTGAATTCGATGATGAATTTAATAGAGAAAGAATAATTGATTTAATATCATAAAATACTCACTTGAGAAGTGATTTTAAAAATATTTACTAAAGTTAAATGAAAAATCACCCACTTTTAGCGAATAATACTAAAGGTGGGTGATTTTTACAATTTTATCTAGTAGATTTTTTGATTAATTTTTAAGTAACACACGTTTTACTGATTTTTTTGAATTACTACCATACTTTATCAATACTTAGAATTATTATTAATATCGTTGTCCATAATTTTTCTGGAAAGCGGAAAATATTTTCTGCTCAAATACTTATATTTATCTTCTTACATAGACAATTCATCATTTTTCTTCAAAAAGAATTAGATACATAATTTATATTTGAATACAATTGTTGATTTACTATAATTAATAACTCCACCTTATAAATTATTCTTTTCTTAAAATATAACAGAGGAAAAGAGAGTGAAACAATTAAAAAAGGATGGCCCTTTAGAATGAGGATAAATGTTTTTCTATTTTAGTCCTTTATAGTAACTTTATCGAACTTGCATTCTCATTCTAATCTTCTAATTCTTCAAATGCTATATCTACTGGCTCTTTTGTAAAACAACGTGTAGTAGTCAATAAGTATATAACGCCAATAATAAACCAAATTACACCCATGACAATTGCGAATTTATCTAAATTAAACCATAGATACAAGATAAAAATTAGGCCAATCCCAGGAAAGCAGAGTTCTGTAATTATACGATAGATATTACTTTTATTATCGAGTGTAAAATAATTTTTTACTACACATATATTAACTACGAGAAATGCAGTATATGCGCCGACATTAACGAGTGATGTAGCCTGTTGTAAATTTAAAAATAAAGCAGATAAAGCTAAAATACCTGTAATAATTATGTTGAAAATAGGTGTTTTTGTTTTTTTGTTTAGATAACCAAAGCATTTTTTAGGTATAACGCTATCTCTTCCCATAGCATATAATAGTCTTGAAGCGCTAATTTGTGCTGCTAAGCCAGATGCAAACACTGATAACATACCTCCTAAGATGAAAAATATTAAATATGCTTTTCCACCAATAATAGTAGCTATTTCAGGAGACGCACCTTGAATATTCTTTAAAATTGATACATTAGGAATAAGTGATTGCATAAAGTACGTCACAGTGAAGAAAAATACGCCGCCTATAATCGTAATAAAAAATATTGCTTTAGGTATTGTTTTCTTAGGGTTTACTGTGTCTTCTGCTAATGTTGTTACTGCATCAAAACCTATAAAACTCATGCCTAACAGTGCTGAGGCTCCAAAGAAACCACTTAATTCCTGGAATTTAGGCATCAATTCACTAAATGACATGAAGTGACCTGGGCCATTATTTATATCATGTATCGTTAAAGTTATAAATACGATTCCTACAAGAATTTGAACGAAAACCAGTCCAATATTAAGCGCTGCTGCAAACTCAATGCCAAATATATTTAATAACGTAATCAGTATCACTAATCCAACGATCCAAGTCCAACCTGGTATTTGTGGTAACAGTGATGAAATAAATATTTTGGCTAACAGTGAATTAATCATTGGTAGTGACAAATAAGCTATAAATGATAACCATCCTACCAAAATGCCGACGTAAGGATTAATAATATTTCTAGTATAAGCATAGACTGAACCAGAAGATGGATATTTTTTCACTAATTTACCATAACTTAACGCAGTTAATAAAATAGCTAAAAATACAAAAACATATGCAAATGGTACATGCCCAGAAGAAATATTAGAAGCTATGCCAAAAGTATCAAATACAGCAAATGGTGCCATATAGGCTAGGCCAAGTGTAATGATGTGAACAAGTTTAAGTTTTCGTTCAATCTGTCTTTCGTCATCCATAAAATCATTCCTTCCATGTATTTGAATACAGGAAATTAATTGATAAAGTTATATTTGAATACAATACTTCATCATTATTAAAGTGTTAATCTAAATTGACCCACACGCTTTTAACTTCTGTATAATTTTCCAATGCATATGATCCCATTTCACGTCCAAATCCTGATTGTTTGTAGCCTCCAAAAGGTGTCGCAGCATTCGTTAAGTTATAACAATTTATCCAAACTGTCCCAGCCTTCAATTTATTAGCTACTGTATGTGCATTTTTTAAATTTTGCGTCCAAACTCCTGCAGCTAACCCATATTCAGTATCATTTGCCATATCTACAACTTCATCAATTTCTGAATAAGGTATTAGTACAGCAACGGGACCAAATATTTCTTCTTTTACAATAGACATTTCTTTGTTCACGTCAGTAAAAATTGTAGGTTTTACAAAATAGCCTTCACCATCCTTAGTACCACCTGTAACCATTGTTGCACCTTCGTTAAGACCCTTCTCAATATAAGCAGTAACAGTGTCATATTGCTTTTGAGAAACCAATGGCCCCATAGTCGTGCCTTCTTCGATACCCATGCCTAATACAGTGTTGTCCGCAAAACTTTTCAGTTTTTGTACGACTTGATCAAAAATCTTTTCTGGTATAAAGACACGTGAACCTGCACAACATACTTCACCTTGGTTAACCATGATGCCGTTAAATACACCTGGAACAGCCTTTTCTAAATCGGCGTCTTCTAAAATAATATTCGGTGATTTACCGCCAAGTTCTAATGTGACTCGTTTCATCGTATCGGCTGCTTGTTTCATAATTTGTTGCCCAGTGGCAGTTGATCCAGTAAATGCAATCTTATTAACTTTTTGATGATTTACTAAATAATGTCCCGCTTCTTTACCAAAACCACTAATGATATTTATGACTCCATCAGGAAAGCCACTTTCTTTAATTAATTTTCCTAAATACAGGGCTGACACAGGTGTTTGTTCGGCAGGTTTAAGTACAACCGTACAACCTGTTGCAATTGCTGGCGCAATTTTCCACAAACCCATCATAATAGGGAAATTCCATGGAATAATTTGACCTACCACGCCTACAGGTTCGTGTCTTGTATAATTGAAAAATTCAGTATCTATTGGAATAGTTTGTCCTGTTAATTTGGTAGTCCAACCAGCAAAATAACGTAAATTTTCAATCGCATTAGGTAAGTCACTCTCTCTTACTTCATCCACTGGTTTCCCGTTATCTAATGAATCTAATTGAGCTATAATTTCAAAATCTCTTTCCATTAAATCAGCTAACCTGAACATCAGTTTTGATCTGTCATAAGCACTCATTCGTGACCATTCGCTATCGTGAAACGCACGTTCTGCTGCATCTACTGCCATATTCACTTCATTTTCTTTTGCTTCATATACAGTTGCTAACGAGTTGCCAGTAGCTGGATTTTCAGCAATAAAAGTTGCTTTGTCTTTAGGTGTATGCCAATCACCGTTAATAAATAACGGGATTGGCGTATTTAAAAATGTTTGAACTTCTGGTATTACTTTATTTTGTGTAGCAGTCATATAACTCCCCCATTAAAATTATTTATATAATGTTTTTTTAATTTTAGCTGCCGCTGCATCTATGATATTGATAATGTTGTCGATTTCTTCTTCATTCACAATTAATGGTGGTGCAATAGCTACGATGTTCATACCTGGTTCGAAATCAAACGCACGAATTAATAAATCACGGTTAAAACATTCCGTAATAAGTTGATTCGCTGCTCTATCTCCAAAATCGAATGGTTCATTTGTTTCTTTATTTTTCACTAAATCAATACCTGCTAATAAGCCTTTTGCTCGAGGATTAGCAAAGAATGAATATTTTTCTTCTAGTTTTTGCAAGCCGGCTAATAATTTGTCGCCCATTTCTTTTGCATGTGATACCCAATTATCTCTTTCTAAAATTTCTATATTTTTAAGACCTACTGCACATGCCGTAGGGTGACCACTATAAGTAAAGCCATGTGGTATCATGTCATCAAATTCATTTAATGTGTTTTTAATTTCATCTCTCATAATTACGCCACCTAATTGAATATAGCCACTAGTAAGCCCTTTAGCTACACACATAAAGTCAGGTACTACATCCCAATGATTACAGCCGAACATTTCTCCTGTTCTACCAAATCCACAAATAACTTCATCGGCTATAAAATGGATGTGATTTTTATCACACAAACTCCTTACAGCTTGTAAATAGCCGTTTGGAGAAACATGGACACCTCCTGCACCTTGTACAGGTTCAATAATAATTGCTGCTATTCTATCCGCACCCAATTCGTCAATTAAACCGCTAATACTTTTGTCATAATCTGGATGTGATTTATCGCCTAACTCACATTCAGTTAAATGAGCTTCTGCATTAATAATCTTTTGCTCAAGAACTCCTGAGAAATCTCTATACGCGCCAATACCAGTAGCGCGTTGTGCTGCAATTGTTACACCGTGGTAACCTCTTTTTAGTGAAATGATAATGTTTTTATTGTCGTAACCTTTTTGTTGCCAATAAAATCTAGATAATTTAAATGCTGTATCGTTAGACTCTGAACCGCCTGATGTATAGAAAATTGAATTTAAATCTCCAGGTGCTAATGACGTAATTTTCTCTGCTAATTTTACTGAAGGTTCATTTGTATAATTATAAAATGTTGTTGTATATGCTGCTTTAGTCATTTGGTTATATGCCGCTTCCGCTAATTCTTTATTACCATGACCTAAGTTGACATTCCATAACATAGAAACGCCGTCAATATATTCATGGCCTTCAACATCTTTCAAATAGATGCCGTTCCCTTCATCAAATATAATTTTAGGTCCTTGTTCATAATGTTCTTTCGGATTACTTTGTGGATGAATAATATGTTCGCGATCTAATTCAAATAAGTTTTTTTCGTTTGTCATAATTAACACTCCAATTTTATTTATTATTTGCTAGTTCATTTACTGTCCTTAGTAATACCTCTACACCTTGAATAATATGCTTATCATAGGTTAACTCTGCTTCATTGTGACTAATGCCTTTATGGCTAGGAACAAATATCATGGCAGTATCAGTCATATTAGCCATATTTTTTGCATCGTGACCTGGCCCACTATACATTTCTAGATAAGAATAATTTAATGCTTCAGTGCTATCTTTAATAGCCTGAGTAACATTATCCGCAAATGCTATCGGTTCAGCTGCCCAATCAACAGCCACAGTAGCTTGGTAGTCTTGTTCATTTGATACCGCAGTAATAAGTTGTACTATTTTGTTTTGGCATTCTGTTAAGACACTCTTATTTTGATGTCGTATATCTACTATAAATTGCACTTCGCCAGGAATGACATTCGGTACATTTGGCGAAACATTCACCTTACCTATTGTGATATTTAACCCTTTTTGTTTTTTAGCTATTTCATAAATATCTTGTATTACTGTAGTAGCTTTATGAAATGCATCTTTTCTATGTTGCATCGGTGTAGAACCGGCATGATTTGAAAAACCTTTAATATTTATAGATAACCACGTCATCCCTTGAATACCTTGAACAATGCCAATTTCTTTATGCTCATTTTCTAAGACAGGTCCTTGTTCAATATGCAATTCAAGGAAACTATATGCCTCTTTAATACGTTGAGATTCTAACCCTTTATAATCAATTTGCTTTAATGCCTCTTCATAAGTAGTTCCTTCGTTATCAGTAAGATTATAGATATATGATTTTTTAAATTCTCCAATTAAGCCTCCAGAGGCAACCATTGGTTGTGGAAATCTCGCGCCCTCTTCATTGGTGAAGTTAACAAGTTCAATGGGTCTTTCTGTTTTAATATTGTATTCATTTAATGTTTTAATTACAGTCAAGCCTCCAAGCACACCTAGTACACCGTCAAAGCGGCCACCATAAGGTTGCGTGTCAAGGTGAGACCCAATAACGATAGGTAAAGCCTCATTATTTATTCCTTCGCGTCGACCATAAATATTACCAAAGTCATCAACACGAACTTCTAATGATTCTTCTTTCATCCAAGAAATAAAATCATCCCGCATTAACTTATCTTCGTCAGTCAACGCTAAACGATTTAGTCCATTATTTGCGGTCTTACCAATCTCAGAACTTTCATTAATTTTTTCAAATAAATAAGTTTCATCTACTTTTAATTCCGGTGTTTCCACATATATCCCCCCTTACTTTGCTATATGCAAACTTCGTGCCAACTTATTTTGATAGCTGAAAATTTACAGATTAATCCTTTTTGTTGGAAGCGTTTTCTATTAAAATGAGAATTATATTGATTAATTGTGAGTTACATTTACATCAATGAGTCAAAATTGCATCACTAATAAATTAAGAGAAATGAGGGGTATGATGAACTTAAATACTTACGAATATAATGACGAAGATATAAAGTCTGTGTTTAACGCATTAAACGACGGTATTTTTATAACTAATTATGCTGGCATCGTAGTGTGGATGAATGATACAAGTACGAAACAATTGAACACACCACGTTCACAACTAATCGGGAAACATATAAGTATTTTGGAAAAGGATGGTTTATTTAAACCTTCTGTTACACGTTTCGTTCTACAAAACAATAAAATGACGACGAAAATACAAACTTCAAATGATTATAAATATTTGGCAACTGGGAAACTTATAAAATTTCCAAATGACCCTCAACAATATGTTTTAGTACAAGTTCGCGACATAACCGAAACGGTAAAATCATCATTAAAGCTCGAAAAATCTGAAGAATTACTAAAAAACTACAAAAAGGCAATTAACTATGCGCCCGCCTATAAGAAACGACAACAGGATAAGTTAATTAAAGGTAATAGCAATAAAATAAAAGATGTATTAGATATTATTGAACGTATAGCTATTGTAGATACGAACACCTTATTAACTGGGGAAACAGGTGTCGGTAAAAGTAAATTCGCCAAAGAGATCCATCGTTTAAGTGATCGATCAAACAAACCGTTTATTAAGATTAACTGTAGTGCAATCCCTGAAACGTTATTAGAATCAGAACTTTTCGGTTATAAAAAAGGCGCATTTACAGGCGCAAATGTAAACGGTAAAGAAGGACTGGTGTCACAGGCACATGGTGGTACTTTATTTTTAGATGAAATTGGGGAATTGCCACTTACTCTACAACCAAAGATTTTACAGCTTATACAAGATCATACTTATGTACCTATAGGAGCATCTAAAGAAGAAAAAATTAATGTACGTATAATTACAGCTACAAATAAAGATTTAATTGCTATGGTGGATGAAAAAACATTTCGTGCTGATTTATACTATAGACTTAATGTTATAGATATTAATATCCCGTCATTAAGAGAACGAAAGGAAGATATTCTCGTATTCGTAAATCATTTTACGAATTATTTTAATAAAAAATATAATCGTAAAATTATTTTGGATAAAGTTATACTTTCATACTTAGAAGCTTACGATTGGCCAGGTAATATAAGAGAATTAGAAAACGTAATCGAATACTTAGTCGTAATTGCCAAGAACGATAATATTAATGTTTCTCACTTACCTAATAAGATATTACAAACTAAAAAATCATCAACAAATACAAACACTCGTGACCTATTTGAAATTGATTCACTTCCTGATTATTTAAACAATATTGAAAAAGATATTTTGTCACAATTTCAAGAAAAATATAAGTCTACGAGAAAAGCTGCAGATGCATTAAATATTTCTCAAACAACTTATGTAAGAAAACTTAAAAAATATAATATTGACGCTCATAATAATTAAAGTTTGGTACGAATTTTGCATTATGTTAGTTATAAAGGAGGAATATTATGTTACTGATAAACGAAACATTACCTAAACAAGACGGTTACAGAATGCCTGGGGAATATGAACCTCATGCGCAAACTTGGATGTTATGGCCACATAGAACGGATACTTGGCGTGCAGGTGCTAAACCAGCACAAAAAGCGTTTACCGAAGTAGCTATGTCTATTTCACAATTTGAACCTGTTACGGTCTGCGTTAATAGAGAGCAATATGAAGATGCTAGAAATAGATTACCTGATTCAGTTCGTGTTATTGAAATATCCTCTAATGATGCTTGGATGCGAGATATCGGTCCAACCTTTTTAAAAAACGATCAAGGAGCTATAAGAGGTATAAATTGGTCATTTAATTCATGGGGTGGCCTTGACGAAGGTCTTTATTTTCC
The DNA here is from genome assembly GCF_033597815.2 of Staphylococcus sp. KG4-3. NCBI lineage: Bacteria > Bacillati > Bacillota > Bacilli > Caryophanales > Staphylococcaceae > Staphylococcus > Staphylococcus halotolerans. The sequence continues at coordinate 2,944,667 of NZ_CP166245.1, read as the reverse complement.
TTGGGACCAAGACCAATTAGTAAAAAACAAGATATTCGAATTAACTCAAATTGATGGATATGATGCGAGTCACATTGTTTTAGAAGGAGGTTCCATTTGTGTAGATGGCGATGGAACAGTTATTACAACTGAACAATGCATACTTAACAACAATAGAAATCCAGCAATTTCCAAAAGTAATATGGAAACACAATTAGGCAATTTCCTTAACATTGAAAAAGTCATATGGATAGAAAATGGGTTAATCGATGATGAGACAGACGGTCATATTGATGAAGTTTTATTTTATGTAAAACCAGGAGAAGTAGCTATAGGATGGACGGAAGATGTTAATCATCCGCAATATAAATTAATCCAATCAGTCTATGAACAACTACAAAACGTTACCGACGCTAAAAGACGAACTTTAAAAATACACAAGTTACCTATGCCTGAACAAATAACACTTACAGCACAAGAAAGTGATGAACTCGACTTAAGTGCTTCGAGTTTTGAACGTTCTGAAGAAACACTTTTTATCGCAACTTATGTAAATTGTTATATCTGTAACGGTGGCGTTATAATACCTAAATTTAATGACCCCCAAGATGATATTGCATACGACAAGTTCCAAGAATTATTCCCAGATCGCAAAATAGTTCAAGTTTACACACGAGAGATTTCTGTAGGTGGTGGAAATATTCATTGCATCACCCAACAACAACCAAAATAGCGCATATAAAGGGAACTATTCACTACCTTTAAACACTTTTGTTTTCATTAAAGAAAGTGTTTTTATGTAAATCCATAATAAGAAGCCACCCAAAAATAAATTGGGTGGCTTCTTAAAGTTCAACAGAATTAATTATCAATTTAGAAATATAATCAGGGGAAGATTAATTATTTTAAGTTTCAACGTTATTTTGTGGGGTTCCGTTAACTTATTTACTATTGGTAGTTACACTAATTCTGTATTGTAAGCGTAATATTTTTTATTCAATGCACTTGCAACTTCACGGTTCATAATGTTGCCATTGTAAGTATTTAATCCTAACGCTAATGCATTATTACTTTTTATCACGGCATCGAGACCTTTATTAGCGATTTGTAATGCATAAGGTAAAGTTGCATTGTTTAAAGCTATCGTTGATGTACGTGGCACTGCACCGGGCATATTAGCTACAGCGTAATGTACAACACCATGTTTTTTATACGTTGGATTGTCGTGTGTCGAAATTCTATCAGTTGTTTCAAAGATACCACCTTGGTCTATTGCAATATCGACGATAACTGACCCATCTCTCATAGATTTAACCATTTCTTCTGTGACAAGATTTGGCGCTTTTGCACCTGGAATCAATACGGCACCAATCACTAAGTCGCTATTTTTTACGCACTGCTCAATATTTAATGGGTTAGACATAATCGTATGTACACGACCATTGAATAAATCTTCTAATTGTTGAAGTCGTTTTGGATTAACATCTAAAATAGTAACGTCAGCACCTAATCCTAGCGCTATTTTTGCAGCGTTAGTACCAGCTTGACCGCCACCGATAATAGTAACTTGACCTTTAGATACGCCAGGTACGCCACCTAATAAAATCCCCATACCACCTTTATATTTTTGTAAAAACTCTGCACCAATTTGCGTTGACATACGTCCTGCTACTTCACTCATTGGTGTTAATAAAGGTAATGAACGGTCTGGTAATTGTACTGTTTCATAAGCAATACTCGTTACTTTATAATCTTGTAATGCTTCAGTCAATTTTGGTTCATTGGCTAAATGTAAATAAGTAAACAATATTAAATCTTTTCTAAAATACTGAAACTCTTCTGATAATGGTTCTTTAACCTTTATAACCATATCGGCTCGCCATGCTTCTTCCTGTGAATTTACAATTTGAGCGCCTGCCTGCTCATAATCAACATCTTCAAAATATGACCCTAAACCGGCAGCAGTTTCAACAACGACACTATGTCCTTGTTCTACTAATGCGTGTACACCACTTGGCGATAAACTCACTCTGTTCTCATTGTTCTTAATTTCTTTAACAATTCCAATTTTCATAATTATACCTCCTATTATTTGACCTTACACTTATCAACATGCAAGAAGTGTGCCAAATACTATAAAAAGGTAACAATGATTTACATTTTCTTCTTTCTATCAGTCGAGCTACCAATCTTCATTGTTTTTCTATATTTCGTAACAGTACGACGTGAAATCTCTATTCCATTTTGTTCTTTTAACATAGTCGAAAGTGCATTATCTGATAAAGGTGCTGCCTTATTTTCTTCTTTAATATAGGTATTAATTAAATTTTTGACATTAATAGATGACACATTGTCTCCCATATTAGAACATAGTTTAGAAGAGAATAAATCTGCCAAATAAAATGTGCCTATTGGTGATTGAATAACTTTATTTTTTATTGTTCTACTTATAGTGGACACACTCATATCAATATCACTTGCTATTGCTTCTAGTGTCATTGGATTTATCATGTTACTTTTCTTATCAAATAAATCCTGTTGATACATTAAAATCGATTTCGTAACATTCATTAATGTCTCTTGCCTTTTTTCAATACTATGCGTTAACCATAAATAATCTTTATAATGCTTTTTTATATAAGTTTTTAATTCTTTATTTTGTTTTTCTAAAGACATGTAATATTCGTTCACTTTAATATTAGGTATACATGATTCGTTTAAGCGTACGGTAAAACCTTGGTTATATTTTTCTATAATAACATCTGGATATAAATGTAAATATTCCGAACTTACTCGTTCATAGACAAATGGTTTAATTTTAAGCTTTTTTGCCATTTCAATAAATGTTGTTAGTTCTTTTCCAGACATTTTAAATTGTTGCGCAATTTTTTCCCAATTTCCTTCTGTAATTTCTTTAATTGAATGTTGCACTATTGTTTGAAAATATGCTGATTCATTTCTAACTTGTAGTTTTAGACATTCTTTTAGACTTCTCGCGCCTACACCTTGAGGTCCAAAATTTTGTAACAAAATAATGTGTTCGTCTAATTCAGCGTCTGTAATATCGCACTCTCGGGTTAATGTAGAATAATCTCCATCTAAGAAACCGCTTTCATTTAGATTTAAAATAATTTTAGCTAAAATTACTCTTTCTCTATTTGTGCAATTAGAAATTTGAATTTCCTTTAGTAATTCATCCCAAATTAAATTTTCTTCATTAGGTATTCGCTCAATATAATCATCGTCACTGTCATTTGCCGCTTTAGTTGAATTTGTTTTTGTAGTCATATACTTTTTATCTTCTATTTCAACCAAGGGATTTCCTAATGCCGCTTCTTGTATAAATTCTTTTAATTCCATTGTTGAATACTGTAACAGCGATATTGACTGGCTAAGCTGTTGCGTCATTGATATTGTTGTACGTTGATTTTGAAATATATCTAGTATCAAAAACATCACCTCATTAAAATGACCATTGCTTTTATCATTAAATAACAATAGTTTCTTATATAGAAGAGTATAAATTAGTTTAAAATAAAACACCATATTTTATATATCTTGTTCTTACAAATACCTAAGAGGATTATTAATGCTCATGTTCCAATAATTCACTCTTTAATCTTATGATTTTTTACACGAAAAAATATTAAGTAACTAACTGGTTTTTGGCAATTTCACAAATGAGGCTATATGCTATAAAAAAACGCAAGAAGTATTAATATTGGTAGTTTTTATAGATTGGGTATCGTATAGAAGTGTATTGTAGGACTAAGTGAGGAGACTACAATAATTGGTAGGTAAATGTAGTAAATAAGGGCGCTCTATTTCAAGAGAATTCCTATATATATTATTAGTGAAATCACTAATAAGGGGAAGCGTATCATAAGTGATACGGTTTTTTATTATAAAATTATTAAGGAGAGTTATTCATGGTGAAACAAATTGTATTTAACGAAGATAATCAAAATAAATTACACACATTCTATATAGACTTTGATTTAAGTGATACTGGTGAGTTAGAGCAAGTTAAAGAAGAATTTTATAACACATTATTTGAAGATATACCTAATTTTGCTTTTGGTCAGAGACAAGTTGAAAAAAGATTGAACAACAATACTAATATAGTAAGAATTAATAGAGAAGCTTTAAAAAAAATTTATAGCATACCTGAAATTAAAGAAGCTAGTGATTACTATTTAAATAATAATGAAGTAGAAGATAAATATTTAAAAAAAGGTGAATTTGGTGAGCTTATTCTATATCATTTTCTACATCATTATTTTCAAGCAGAATCGCTAATTTCAAAAATATATTTTAAAGATAGTAATAATTTAGCAGCTCACGGATTTGATGCTGTACATGTAAATGAATCTAATAGAGAGCTATGGTTAGGTGAATCAAAATTATATCAAGATGGTAATTCAGCAATTAGAGAATTAGTAAATGACCTTAAGGCACATTTTAACAGAGATTTTTTCAATTCAGAATTTACAATTATTAATAATAGAGTACAAGATGATGATGCTGAGCTAGATGATTTCATGAAAACATTAATTTCCCCTGAGACGCTTTGTTTAGATAAATTAGCAAATATAAAAATTGCATTATTCGCGGGGTTTACGAGTAAACATATAAGTAATAGAAATGAATTTGAAGATAATGATACATTCAATAAAGAATTGAGTAAGGAGTCTATTGATTTATTAAACTCACTTAATCAAAAAAAGGATTCGCATGCATGGGTTAATTATTTAGATATATACTTATTTTTATTCCCATTAAATGACAAAAAGGAGTTAGTCAAGGATTTGCATATTAAATTAAAAGGGGCGCAACAAATATAATGAAAAATAATAATATTGAATATCAAAATTTTTCAGATATGTTTGAATTAGCTAAATATGTATCTAGTAAAATTGATCAAGAAGAAGGAAGAAATATTGTAATTAAAGTATTAGAAAATTGGAATAGTGTTTGTAGAGAATCACAAGAAATTTGGGTGAATTTAATTGAGAGAGCAGGATTTTATCCATATATATCAAATCTTGACTATGAGAAATTGAGCTTACAAGGTAGTTTGAGAAGGAATTGGTTCAAATCAGAAAATTTAGAAGAAGTATATTTTCATGTGAAACAGAAAGAAATTGAAATAGCATTAAATAAAAATGAGAATATTGTAGTCAGTGCTCCAACTAGTTTTGGTAAAAGCTTAATTATTGAAGAAGTAATCGCTAGTAAGAAATATGATAACTTGCTCATTATACAGCCGACCCTGGCACTTATAGATGAAACAAGAAGAAAATTAAATAAGTATAACGACTATAATATAGTAGTAAATTCAAAACAAGAAATAAAAGACAAAAATATTTTTATTTTAACAGCTGAACGTGTTCTAGAAATGAAAAGTCTTCCTCAAATTAATTTCTTAGTTGTTGATGAATTTTACAAAATAAGTAACAGAATTGATGATGAGCGTATCGACGTACTAAATATTGCAATAGCTAGAATAATGTATATGAACCCTCAAATACTTTTTTTGACACCTAATATTGATGAAATTTCAAAATCATTTTTAGAAAAATATAATATTAATTTTTTAAATACAACCTTTTCACTAGTCACAAATGAAATAATTGATATAGAATATAACGATTCAAAGGATAAAAAAAAGAAATTGTTTGATATATTGAATTCTTTAAAAACTCCATCCTTAGTTTACGTTGAATCTGCTAAAGTGGCCTATAATTTGGCACATGATTATATGGATTATTTAAAGTCAAAAGAGCTAAAGCCAGTATTCAATGATGAAATCCCATTAATAGAATGGATAGAAAGCACGATTTCACAAAAGTGGGAAATGAAAGATATATTATCTCATAGAATTGGGATACATAACGGAGATTTTCCGAGACACATGACAATAAATCAGCTTAAATATTTTGAAGAGGAGTTGTTGGATGTTTTATTTGTTACAACTTCTTTAATAGAAGGAGTTAATACATCTGCAAAAAATGTACTTATTTATAGCAAAAAGAAAGGTAAAAATGTTCTTGATTATTTTGATTACCAAAATATAAAAGGTAGAGCAGGTAGAATGGGTAAACATTATATAGGGAAAATTTATAACTTTGAGACCCCACCTAAAAAAGAAAAATTTAGTTTAGATGTACCATTTATAGATCAAGAAAAGGTTAGCGATGAAGTTTTATTAAATTTAAGAGATAATGATATTAATTATGAAAATAAGGAAAGAATTCAAGAAATTAAAAGTAAATTACCAGCAGAACTAGTAGAAATATTTAGAGATAATGCTTTTTCAATTGAACGACAAAAAAAATTATATTTTGATGTATTGGAAAATATAAGTGAATATGAAAACAATTTATTTTGGAAAAGTAATATTCCTTCTTATAGTGAATTAAAAGAGACGCTTTTTCTTGTATATAAAAATTTAGAAAATAAAAAGATAAACGATAAATATACAAATTCTTTAAGTATTAAGTGTTTAAAAATAATAAATGAAGTACCTTTATCTCAAATAATAATAAATGAATTTAATTATTATAAAAAATCAAAAAAATATAAGACAGAAATAAGATGCTTGGATAATGCGATATTACATACATTTAGATTTTTAAAGAGAGAATCAGGTTATAAAATACCCAAATACTTAATGATTCTCCAATCTATACTTAATTTTATTTATAAAAATAAAACGGATTGTAAAATTGATTATACTTATTTTTCAACATTATTAGAATCAGAAAGAGTGAAAGAAAATTTAATGTTTTTAATAGATTATGGAATACCAACAAGTACATTAAGAAAAATTCAAAAAAATATTTCTATTGAACTAAAAACAAAAGAAGAAATCAAACAAAGAATTCAACAAATCATTAAAAGTAATAATAATTTAACAAAGTATGAGGAGATACTTCTGAATAATATTTAAATTTAAGCATAATTTTTAAAGCATAACTTATAAGATAAAAACCTCATTATGAACCGATAAGCGGAAGCGTATCATAAATAAAACTAAAAATAAGTTGTGTTTAATTAAAGTTCTATTAAACACAATAATAAAAAGCCGCAATCTTATAATAAGATTGCGGAGTATAAATTCAGTACTGAAATTTTATATGGAATTAGTAATGATAATAATGTATTGTACATTCATATTGGATTCAAAAAATTAGAGTTTTAGGTTAATAATTTATAATTTTAATAAATGTCATTGTAAATTTCAAATGCTTCTTTAATTTCCTCATTTAATGTATTTTTTAATGATGTATCCATATAATTAGGTCCAAATTCATAAAATAATAAACCATGTTCAAAAGATAAAATATCGGTTTTAGAATTTGAACTAGCGTCTTTAGGATATAAAATAATAACTTTTGTAATAACTGTATGGTTGTTTTTTCTAATATCTTTAGCGCCTTCTAAATGCAATAAAGACTTAGGAGAATCCCTGTAAGCAAGTAACTGTCTAAGGGATCCTATTTTTTCATCAGTTATATTTTTTAGTTTTCTGTATTTAACATCCATTGGTATACTTTTCAAATAAATATCATCTATAAAAATATCAATTCTTATATCCGGTTTGTTTTTTATATTTCCAGTATACAGTGGATTTATGATGTCAGTTTCAGAACTTTTATACTTAAGAAGCGAATTATAATGAATATTTAAAGTGATTTCCCCTTTTTCCATAGTTACATAGGTGCCTTCATCGAGGTTGCTTTGGATATCTCCATTGAAAACCCATCCTTTTACAGGAGTAAAGCCACTGTTTCTTATCATTTCAACGATATTGATATAACACCATATTTCATATAGCTCATCTGTTTTTTTCCACGAATTCAATATTTTTTCTGAAAAAATGAAATCAAGATTACTTTTATTAAACTCTATGTACCATTTATATAATAAATTGTAATTTTTGTTCATAAGTGATGATTGTGGTGGTATTATATGATTTTTATAGGAAACCACGTTATACCATTCAGTCTTTCTGAGTTTTATTATTAAATTTTTAATTACATTTGTATTGTTTTGAAAGTGCTCTAAATTTTGCTTTGTAATCCTAGCTTCTATGATTTCATTTTTATATTTTGAATTAAATTTAGACGTTTCATTTTCAATTTTTAATGCAATGGTTTTATCAATTGAGTTTAATTCTTTTAATAAAAATTCTATCACAAATTTAACCCATACATTTTCTGGAATATTAAAATTAATATGTCGTTTATAAGTATATAAGTATTGCTTTTTGCTTGGATATTTAGCCGAGTATTTAAAAGTGTTTTTATCAACAGGCGGTTGTGTGTGTGTATGTACCCAGTTATATTTTTTATGGATTGTTTGTCTAGGATTTACTATTAATTGATTTATAGAATTTACAATGTCTATATAATACTTATTGATAAAATTAATTTTATCACGTAAACTATTGTTCGATTTATTTTGAATTACTTTAGCGTTACTTTCATTGATAAAAGAATTTGCTAAACCATTTAAGTAAGCATTTACAGATTCATATAAAGATTTCCATTCTTCCTCAGTAAAATCTTTAGGAACTATTTTAATAATTGCATATTTAGTTTTTTCATTTACTAGGGTTAATAAATAGTAGCCTGGAACTAGCACATTCTGATTAGAGTTACTATTATAGTTAATTATATCTAGTGTGGCATTTGAAAGGTAACTTTCCCCTTTCTCATCAACTTTTAATACTTCATCTACAATAATATCGAAACCATTGAAATACAATTTTTCATTTTTGTTAATAGATTTATGTCGAAATTTCATAGAATGGTACTCTTTGAAGGATAATACATCTTTTTCAAAATTTATATCTTTTATTGATTCTTTGAATACAATATTAAAGACATTTTCTCGGTTCCCATTACTAACAATTACGTCGAAGTTAGAATGTAAATCCATTTATATATAACTCCTTAGATTTATTTAAAATTACCTTTTTAGAATTTGTGAAATCAGAAATACTTTTATACTTATCCATTAATACTAATAAATTAGAAGAAATTACTGAATTGTTATCAGGATTATATGAACCTATTAAAAATTCAAGCTCTTCTCTTGAACCTCTGATTTTTGATAAAATTCTCTGGATAACTTGAAAGTCCAAACCTTCTCCATAACTTAAGATACCTTCATAATTAGGAATGTTTTTTAAGTAGTAATCAATATGTTTTATGACCCTAGGTCCTATACCAGATTGATTATTTATAGTTAATAGAGTGTTGTGCATTTCTTGTAAGAAATCAATAGTATCATTATCTAAATCAATTGTTTTACTATTTTTAAAGAAACTCTCAATATAATCTTGCTCGAAAGAAATACCTTCTGTAGTTTTGATTTTTTCAGAGTTAGCAATTTCAACTAACTGCTTAAATGGCATTACTTCTAAAGTGATTAAATCTGCTCTATCTAGTACTTTATTTGAAAAATGATGAGTTGATTCGTCTATATTGACAGTACCTACAAATCTAACGTTTTTCCCAATAGTAATTTCATGATTATATTTAGAGGAATTATATAATTTACCACCTAATTCTTTGTTATATAATTGTAGTTTACGATTTTCTACATCTGATTCTAGTAAAGATAAAAATTGAGAAAAGTAATGTTCTATACGAGCTAAATTCATTTCATCAAAGCAAACTATAAATAGTTTGTCAGGATTAAGTTTTGCTTGAATAAGGGTCTCTATTAAACCATGGTCATCGGGTCTATAAATCATATTTAATGTATCTGCATAACCAATAATGTCTGAATCTTCTGTCCAACTTGGACTGACCGGTATAAATTTAAAATTATCTTTTAGACCTAGAGAATTTGCATAGGCTTTAATCAATTTTGACTTTCCTGTACCGCTCATCCCTGATAAAATAACTAATTTTGAAGTTTTCATTGCAGTGTGAAAATTTAAAATATCTTTCGGACTATAAACTAAATTTTCATTAGAAAGTTTATCTATAAAGTGTTTTAAAAACTTTTCTTCTAGTTCATCATTTTCAGCTTTTTTATCAGTTTCTAGTTCAATAATATTCTCAGTATCTTTTAAAATCTTGTCTTCAATTTTTTGAATTAAGGCAGTTGTTATAAATGCTATGTTGTTTTTGTTTACTATTAAACTTTTATAGTCATCGTCCTCTAACTTGAAAAAATGTATTTTTTCATCAAAATCAAATGAAATGCCTATGTCTTCATTAAAATCAAATGATTTGATTTCTCCTATGGCAAATATATCGTTATCATTATCTTCATAGAAAATCATTTCAGGTGTGTCATCCAGTTCTTTGGATATGTGAGAGTTACTTCCAAATTTAAGGTTTTTAGATAAATCGTTTAAAAAACTATTTATATCTTTTGCAGCGTTACTTTTATTAAATATTGGCACTGGATGTAATACATCAGCCTGTTCAATTTTTGAAGGTCGGGGTAATACTTCTTTAATATGGCCATTATAAAAATATTTATTTAGGATTGTATAATCTTCCTTTTGCTCTACATTTAAGCAAACGAATTTATCATGAATAAAATTATAAAAATCATCAATTCTTTCAGTTTCAGATTTGCTCGTATCATCTTTATATAAATCATATAAGCTAGTTGAGAAACAAGATATATATTTAGTTTTATTGTCTAAATTTGGATAATCATAAGGTGTCGTGGAAATTAATTTTATATAGAATTGAATAAAATCATTAGAATTTATGAAAATATTTTCTTTATTATAAGCTTTATTAATTTCCTCTTCTGTAGCGAGAATTCCAATTAAATCAACTTTCTCCCAATTATTTTTCATTTTTTAAAATCTCCTCTTATTATTTTTATAAATTCTTCTTTATTATTAATAAAAACTACATGGATTTGCTTCTTAAGTTTTCTAGACGTATATGAAGTAATACCGAATTTTACAACGTAAAATTTCGAATTATTGGTATTATTATAACTATGTATAAAAGCATCAATATTATCCTCATTATAAAATTGTGTATTTTCAGATTTTTCTAACTTCCATAAATCTGGAGCACCAATTATATTGATTTTAGTATTATTAATATTTAATTCTTTGTTTTTTAAATGAAGGAAATGTTTCTCTTTTGATTGGAGCTGTTCATTTAATCGTTCTAATTCGATTATTTTACTTTGTAAAATTTCTTCTTTTGTATTTAAATCGGAAGTTTTCAATTTAATTGAACTATTTAGTTTTACAGTTTGATTTTCAAGGTTTTTAATTTTTTTTTCTAACTCTCTATTCAATTTAAGTATCTCATCTATTTTTTGATCTTTAGTTTGTAATTTTAATTCCAAGGACTGTATTATACCTCTTAGTACGGTTTCTTTATCTTCGTTTTCAGTTGAATTTTCATGCTTTATTAATGAACTATCTATAGTTAAACTAGTTATAATTTTTTCGGTTAATTCGCTGTATTTGTCGTTTTCAAATATGGTTAATAGACCATTAAATTCTTGATTATATTTTTCGAAAATCTTTTCTATCGATAATAAATAATCTAAGTTTTGTTCACTTTTAATTTTGCTTTTAATAATATTTGTAATTTTTTTGATATTCTGTGTGCTTGCTATTTGATTAGAAATATATATTTCATTTTGTTCAAGTAGATCAATCGTTATATTTGAGAATCCTTTTATTTGTAAATCGTAATCTTTTACTATTTTGAATTTATTTTTAGTGTCTTGAACTTTAAATAATTCTTTTATAGCTTTTGATTTTTGCATTATTTTATTCCTTTCCTAAGATTAATTAGAAATCAATTTTGTTAGTCACCCTTTCTATGATATAAATTTCTAAATATAATTTTAAATGACTTTTTTAATGATATCGTTATAAGTGGAAATTTTCTACATTTTTCTATACTTATATTATACAATATATATAAGTATAACTAATATGGCCATTGTATAAAATAAATATTAGTAATCTATAATTTTATTGGACTTATAGTCTGAAATTTACGGATATGTAATTTTACAATTGTTTGAAAATTAAGAAGACTATATATATTAGTGCACATTATGTTAAAATTTAATTAAATAGTAGACGGCATAGAGTGGAGAGATATTAAAGTGGGATACCAAAGTGAATATGGTTTAGAAGAAAATGTAGTTAAACAACTACAAGATTTGGGATATGAGCGTGTATCATTGCGCAATGAAGAACAATTGATAGAGAATTTTAGACGCATTTTAAATGAACGAAATGCAGATAAATTAGAGGGTACACCTATATCAGATAGTGAATTCAAACGTATCATGATTGATATAAGTGATAAAAGTGTATTTGAAAGTGCTCAAATATTAAGAGATAAATATGTACTAGAACGTGATGATGAAACAAAAGTTTATCTTAGCTTAATGAATATAAAAAAGTGGTGTCAAAACACTTTTCAAGTCACAAATCAGGTAAGCGTAAATGATACACATAAAAGTCGTTATGACGTAACTGTTTTAATTAATGGCTTACCTTTGGTTCAAATTGAGCTTAAACGTAGCGGTGTTGCGATTACAGAAGCTTTTAATCAGATTGAACGTTATCGCCGTCAAAACTATACAGGTCTATTTAGATTCATACAAATGTTTGTTGTGAGTAATAAAATGGAAACACGTTACTATGCGAATAGCGATCAAAAAATCATGAAAAGTCATATGTTTTATTGGAGCGATGAAAAAAATGAACGCATTAATGTGCTTAAAGATTTTATTGAATCCTTTTTAAAACCTTGCCATATTGCTAAAATGATTAGCCGTTATATGATTATTAATGAAACGGATAAAATATTAATGGCTTTGAGACCATATCAAGTCTATGCTGTAGAGGCTTTGTTAAATCGTGCTATAGAAACAAATAACAATGGTTATATTTGGCATACGACAGGGAGTGGTAAAACCCTCACATCGTTTAAAGCGAGTCAAATCTTAGCGCAAGAACCAGATATTAAGAAAGTTATATTCTTAGTCGATCGTAAAGACCTAGATGGTCAAACTTTAGGGGAATTTAATAAGTTTGAGTCAGATTCTGTTGATAGGACATTCAATACTAAAAAGTTACTCAAACAAATGGATGATCCTACACGGAAACTAATTGTTACGACGATTCAAAAAATGGATAATGCGATTAAATCAGGACATCCAGCAATGGAACGTTATAAAGAAGATAAAGTCGTTTTCATTATTGACGAATGTCATCGAACGCAATTTGGTTCAATGCACCGCATCATCAGACAACATTTCGGAAACGCCCAATACTTTGGTTTTACGGGAACACCTAGATTTGAAGAGAATGCGAGTCAAGATGGACGCGCGACTGCGGATATTTTTGGAGAATGTCTACACCATTATCTAATTAAAGATGCGATTAGAGATGGCAACGTGCTAGGTTTTTCTGTTGAATATATGAATACATTTGATCGCAGTGAAAAAATTACCGAAGATGGTTATGTTAATAAAATTAATGAAGCTGAAATATGGATGGCAGACGAACGTGTTCAAAAAGTAGCAGAACATATTATTGCGAATCATAATAAGAAAACACGTGACCAAATGTACACAGGTATGTTGACAGTTCAAAGTATTCCAATGGCAATTCAATATTATCATGTTTTCCAAAAATTGAAGAAACAAGGTGTACATAATTTTAATGTCGCTACAATATTCAGTTATCAAGATAATGAAGCCATAGATGATACGATGGATGAACAAACGAGAAGAGACATATTAGAAGGTATCATTCAAACGTATAACGAGACCTTTGATAAAAATTTCTCAACGGATACGTTTGATGGTTACTTCAATGATGTATCAAACCGTGTCAAAAAAGGATCACCCGATCAAAAATTAGATATTCTTATCGTTGTCGATATGTTCTTAACAGGCTTTGATAGTAAAAAACTTAATACGTTATATGTAGATCGTAATTTACAGCATCATACGCTTATTCAAGCATACTCACGTACCAATCGTGTGGAAGAGCCAACGAAACCCTATGGAAATATTGTTGCTTATAGAAACTTAAAAGAAAAAACGGACGAGGCTATTGAGCTCTTCTCTAAAACAGACAATACAGATACTGTATTGAGCTTATCGTTCCAAGCGTACTTAACGAAATTCAAACAGGCTCTGACCGAACTATTTGAATTAGCTGAAACACCTCAAGCCGTAGACCAATTAGAAAGAGAAGAAGATCAGCGTGAATTTGTTATTGCATATCGTGAGTTAGCGAAGCATATGCAAAAGTTAAAAACGTTTGATGAATTTGCATTTGATAAGGAAACATTAGGCATTGATGAACAAACATATGAAGATTATAAAGGTAAATATTTAGATATCTATGATAAAGTGATACGATCTGATAAAGAAACTGTAGAGGGAGAATCTATATTAGATAATATTGATTTTAATATTGAGATTTTACGAAATGATTTGATTAATGTTCAGTATATTTTAGATTTATTAAATCAAATTGATTTAAGCGATACAGAGCAACAAGAAAAAGATATTAAAGAGATTCGTAAAGTGCTTGATAAAGCTGACGATGATCAATTGAGATTGAAATCTGATTTAATTCGAACATTCCTAGATAAAGTCGTACCGAACTTAAATGAAGGAGATTCAATTGATGATGCTTATTATAATTATGAATCGAAAGTGAAGGTCGGAGAGCTGGAACAATTTTCTGAGGAAACAGATTATCCGTTAGAATTATTGAAATCATTAGTTAAGGAATTTGAGTTTAGTGGTCATTTAAATAATAACTTAATTGAAGAAGGCGTTTCTGGCGGTCTTTTAATACGTACTAAAAAAATAAAACGTGTTAAATCATTTATCAAAGACATGGTTAAAAAATATAGTGTTTAACGTAAAACAAGTGTAGTTTTTCAAAACTACACTTGTTTTTATTTTAAAGTCATGGTATATTTGTTTTGTAGAAAAACATAACTACAGGAGGTTTGATATGTTAAAAGATTATGTTAATTATCAAAGTGGCACATTAATACAACGTTTAGAAGTTGATGAGAGCGGCATAGGGAATCATTATATGGTATATGATCAAAATATGTTAGATATAGATTTAGGTTTAACCATAGATGATACATATCAACCTAGAGTCATAAGATTAAAAGATGCATCAAGAGCAACCGTTGTACGTAAAGATGATATTGTCATAAGTATGATTACGGGTGAGTGTACCTTAGTGAGCTCAAGACACGACGGTTCAATTTTACCTTATAACTATACAAAAATAGAAGTTACTTCAGAATTATTGGAACCTGCTTTTTTAGTCTATTGGTTTCAACTAGCACCGGAGGTACAATCACAATATAAGCAATATATGCAGGGGGGCTCAACAATTAAAAAATTAACCCACCAACAGTTAAAATCATTACACATAACTTTACCTTCAAGTGAACGACAATGGTTGATTGGACAAATTGGTATTAAAGAAAAACAATTAAACGTATTAAAACAAAGACAAAGTCGATTAAAAAAGCAATTCTTATCTAACACTTTATTCAAGGAGGACAATTAAATGTCTATTACGGAAAAACAACGCCAACAACAAGCTGAATTACAAAAAAATCTATGGTCTATCGCTGATGACTTACGTGGCAATATGGATGCCAACGAGTTTAAAAACTATATCTTAGGTATGATTTTTTATCGTTTCTTAAGTGAAAAAATTGAAGAACAAGCACAAATACTCTTAGCTGAAGACAATATAGATTATGAAACTGCGATGGCAGATGAAGATTATAGACCCGTCTTAGAACAAGAATTTATTTCACGTATCGGTTATGTGATTGAACCACAATATCTATTTAGTCACTTAGTTAAAAAAATTGAGAAACAAGTTTTTGAAATGGAAGACCTGAGTAACGCGATTAAAAACATAGAAAATTCTACACGGGGTCATGATAGTGAAGATGACTTTATTCACTTATTTGATGATTTAGACCTTAATTCTTCACGTTTGGGTAACTCTAATGCTGCACGTACAAAATTGATTTCAAAAGTTATTATGAAAATATCGACATTACCCTTTGTTCATAGTGATATGGAGATTGATATGTTAGGTGATGCTTACGAATACTTAATTGGTCAATTCGCAGCAAGTTCAGGTAAAAAAGCTGGAGAATTTTATACACCACAACAAGTTTCAACGATTTTAGCTAAAATCGTAACAGCAAATAAAAAAGATATTAAAAGTGTTTATGACCCTACATGTGGATCAGGATCATTACTACTCCGTGTCGGTCGTGAAGCTAATGTGCGTCAATATTACGGTCAAGAGTACAATAGTACAACATACAACTTAGCACGTATGAACATGTTGTTACATGATGTGAACTATGCGAATTTTAAAATTGAAAATGGAGATACGATAGAAGATCCAGCCATTTCAGATGAACATTTTGAGGCAGTGGTGGCGAATCCGCCTTATAGTGCGAAATGGAGCTCAGATCCACAATTCTTAGAAGATCCACGCTTTAGTAACTATGGAAAATTAGCCCCTAAATCAAAAGCAGATTTTGCATTCATTCAACATATGATTTATCATCTAGATGATAATGGCACAATGGCTGTCGTTTTACCGCATGGCGTGTTATTCCGTGGCGCAGCTGAAGGTGTTATTCGCCAGTATTTAATTAAAGAAAAAAATTATTTAGACGCAATTATTGGTTTACCATCCAATTTATTCTTCGGTACATCGATACCAACAAGTATACTTGTCTTTAAAAAGTGTCGTGAAGAAGATGATAATGTATTGTTTATTGATGCATCACAATCATTTGAAAAAGGTAAAAATCAAAACCATTTAACAACTGAAGATGTTGAAAAAATTGTTGAAACTTATAAAAATCGAGAAACAATAGATAAATATAGTTATGCGGCAAGTTTAGAAGAAATTGCAGAAAATGATTACAATCTTAATATCCCAAGATATGTCGATACATTTGAAGAAGAAGAACCTATTGATTTAGAACAAGTTCAAATAGACTTAAATCAAATTGATGATGAAATTATCGAAGTAGAACAAGAAATTAATAGTTATCTTAAAGAATTAGGAGTACTAAAACATGACTAATGAAGTGAAGAATGTTCCTGAGTTAAGATTTTCTGATTTTAGTGAAGAATGGAAGAGTGAGAAATTAGGAAATATTAGTGATAGAGTAAAGAGAAAAAATCAAAATTTAGAATCAAAAATGCCTCTCACTATTTCTGGAAACTTAGGTTTAGTAGATCAAGTAACCTATTTTAGTAAATCGGTATCCGCTAAAAATTTAGAGAATTATACACTTATTAAAAAGGGAGAGTTTGCATATAACAAAAGTTATTCTAATGGATATCCATTAGGTGCAATTAAAAGATTAGAAAAATATGATAAGGGCGTACTTTCGACACTATATATTTGCTTTAGATTTAATGAAAATCAAAATACAGAATATATGAAACAATACTTTGAAACATCAAAATGGCATAAAGAAGTATCTGCAATTGCTGTAGAAGGAGCTAGAAATCATGGATTATTAAATATTTCAGTAAATGAATTTTTTACTATTTTATTATCTATTCCTTCATTGAATGAGCAAAATAAAATAGGTAATTTCTTTAGGAAACTCGACCGACAGATTGAGTTAGAAGAAGAAAAACTTGAACTTTTAGAGCAACAAAAGAAAGGCTATATGCAAAAGATTTTCTCTCAAGAGTTAAGATTTAAAGATGCAAATGGAAATGTATACCCAGTATGGGAAATTAAAAAATTAGAAGATGTAGCCTCAAAAGTCAAATCTAAAAACAAGGATAATAAGTATAACGAAACTTTAACAAATTCTGCTGAATTGGGAATCATTTCACAACGTGATTATTTTGATAAAGATATATCTAATTCAAAAAGTTTGGTAAATTATTATATTGTAGAAAAAGATGACTTTGTCTATAATCCAAGAATTTCTAATTATGCTCCAGTCGGTCCTATAAATAGAAATAAATTAAATCGAACTGGTATAATGTCACCTTTGTATACTGTTTTTAAAACTGAAGGTATCGATAAAAAATATTTAGAATATTATTTCAAAACAACCAAGTGGCATAAATTTATGAAATTGAATGGTGACTCAGGTGCTAGATCGGATAGGTTTACCATAAAAATAGATTTATTTATGGATATGCCTATATTGTTTCCAAATTATGAAGAACAAATAAAAATAGGTCATTTTTTAGAGAAAATAGAGAATTCGATTAAACGTCAATCTACAAAAATTGACTTATTAAAACAACGAAAACAAGGTTTGTTACAAAAGATGTTTGTGTAGTTCTGATAACGGCCTATTATGTTAACTAAAAGGAGGTATGTATTAATGAAAGATGAAAATTTAAACATTATTATGTCAGTGCTAATTGACATTTCTTTAAAAGCTAAGCAATTTAGATTTTTAAACCAAGAAAAAGAAAAGATAGAAGAAATACTGGAATTATTGGTTCGTAAAGAACAAATTATATTTTTAGGAAATACTTCTGCAAGTAATCAACCTTATTTGTATCTTATTCCTGAATATTATTCATTAACAAAAGAACTCATAGATAAGATAAATACAAATTTCGATTTGTATACTAAAGAAAATAATAATTATTATAAAGTTCGTTTGAATGATTTAGGAATATTAGTGAAAATTCCTATTGAACGTGATAGTTTTAATAAAACAGAAAAAAGTATATATGTCTCAAATGAACTGGTAGTATAACAAATCTATTAGTCCATCTATAATTGAAAAATACTGTTAGTATTATTCATAAAAATATATGAAATTAAACATAAGAAAAAAATAAAGATAAAAGCATCCCTCACCGCTAAGTGAAGGATGCTCTATTTTTATTGTAAGTAATATAATGTTCATTTTGATAGGTAATGATTAATAATTATCTGTAAATCATTGTTAAGTACCGTTGTTATAGAGTCATCATTCATAAAATCGTCATAGATTTTATCAAGTATTTCCTCCTCTTCAATTGCTGTGAAGTGATGTACTAGTCCTTTTACTATTGAAACGTAATCATGTGATGCTAAACAATTAGCAACCCTATGCCAATCTGATTGTGTAGTGTCATGGTTCATAGATAATCCTCCTTTTATTTCAACGTCCATTTTTGACGTGCTTTAGGGTTAAGTGGAGGCATGATTTCATTCGTTACTGGATTAGTGAGCTTTTTGACTTTCTTTTTATGAGGTTTTAACATTTCCATTACTTGTTCAACACGTTCTACAACAACTGGCCGCTTCGCATAGGCACCATAAGCTAGTATCACTGTGTCACTTTCACTTATCGCTTTCATCAAATGGAAGATATAAATAATCCAATAGTGTTACAAAGGGCAGATCCATTTGTATTACAACATGAAGGACAATATTATTTCACAGGTTCGTATCCTTTATATAATCGTATTATTTTAAGAATATCGAATTCGTTAAACGATTTGAAAGATGCAAAGGAATACACAGTACGGTTGAAGGATTCAAAAGGTCCTAAGAGCGAATTAATATGGGCTCCTGAATTGCATAGAGTTAATGACAAGTGGTACATATATTATGCTGCTGCGCCTAATACTAATATCGATGATGATACGTTTAACCATAGAATGTACGTATTAGAAAATGAATCAGATAATATTTTGGAAGGTGAATGGGTAGACAAAGGGCAAATTGATACAGGATGGGAAACTTTTGCTTTAGATGCAACAGTATTTACTTTAAATAATGAACTTTACTATGTTTGGTCGCAACAAGATTTAAACATTAAAGGACATTCAAATATTTATATTTCTAAAATGAAAAACCCTTGGACTTTAGAAGGTAAAATCACATTACTAACTATTCCTGAATTTGAGTGGGAAATCAAAGGTTTTTGGGTAAATGAAGGACCAGCTATTTTAATAAAAGAAGAAAAAATATTTTTAACATATTCAGCAAGTGCAACAGGTATTGATTATTGTGTAGGAATGTTAAGTGCCGATATTGGTAGTGATTTGTTGAACGCTGCCTCTTGGATTAAACATAATAAACCAGTATTTGAAACTAGTATTAAAAACAAACAATATGGCCCAGGTCATAATTCATTTACAAAGTCTAAAGATGGTAAGCATGATATTATCGTGTATCATGCAAGAAACTATCAAAACATCAAAGGGGACCCTTTGTTTGACCCTAATCGTCATGCTAGGGCTCAGATAATTAATTGGGATGAAAATAATAATCCTCAATTTGGAATACCATTACCAGATAAATGTTGGACGCCAGAAACTCCGAAAGTACTGGGAGGCGAAGTCCATGAATAAATTTAAGGAAAGTGTATTCTTGAGATTTGGTGGCATTAATTTCTTTTATTTTGCTATTTGAACTTTAATAATAATTTTTTTACCACTTTGGCTTAATAGAGTGGCTAATTTAGATGCATCACAAGCGGGGATAGTGTTCGCTACGATGTCAGTAGTAGCGATTATATTAGAACCTATTTATGGCATTATTCAAGATAAGTTAGGGTTGAAAAAATACCTGTTCGCATTTGTTATTTTTTGTTTAGCATTAATTGGACCGTTTTTTGAATATTTATTTATTCCTTTATTAGATATGAACGTGCTGATGGGAAGTATTATTGGAGGTTCATTCCTAAGTCTGTGTTTATATAGTGGCGTGGGCGTAGTTGAAGCATATTGTGAAAAATCAAGCCGTGCGAATAAATTTGAATATGGACATACTAGACTATTCGGTTCACTTGCAGGAGGTTTATTTGCATTTATAGGTGGAATTATGTTTATAAAAAATCCCTTCAGCATTTTTTGGGTGTGTTCAGTATCAGCACTTTTATTAGGAGTCATACTTTGGAGCATTAAAGTTAAGAAACTTAATTACCAAAAAGATGATAATGTACAAGATGAAAAAGAATTTGTAAACAAAGAAAGTATCTTTAAATTATTTAAAAACAAAAGTTTTTGGGGACTTTGTTTATTAATAATCGGTAGTGCAAGTTTATACGACGTATTCGACCAACAATTTCCTAATTACTTTACCAGATTTTTTGATGATGCCTCATCAGGTGAAACACTGTTCAGTAGACTTACATCTACACAAATATTCATTGAAGCAATTGTGATGGTATTTATGCCATGGATTATTAATAGAATAGGTGCAAAAAATGGTCTATTCTTATACGGTGTTATATTATTCATTAGAGTAGTGGGAACTGCATTTACAGATGAAGTTTGGCTATTATCATTCTTTAGATTGTTAGCAGCAATTGAAATGCCATTGATGCTTATTTCTATTATGAAATATATAATTAGCGTATTCGACGTAAGGTTATCAGCGACAGTTTACATGTTAGCGTTTAATGTAGCCAAGCAACTCGGAGTCGCTTTCTTCTCAATTGTAATTGGTAGGTTATATGTAGAAATAGGGTTTCAATACACGTATTTAGTAATGTCAGCTATAATTGGTATTTTAGTTTGCCTAGGAGCATTACTTATGAAGACAGACAAACCCTCTTTACAAACAGTATCATTAAATGAACAAGGTTTAAATAAATCATGATAAATAAATATTTTCTATTCAGTAAATACTTGTTTATAAGGATGAAGTTAATAAAATCAATTCTTTAATTTTGCATTTTGACAGGTGCCCCTAAAAGTATAACTTTTAGGGGCACCTTACATATTAATATATTATGAATATAAATTGAAAATGATGAATCTTATTTTATCAGTAAATATTCAAATTGATTGGAATAATATAGAGATAAAATAAGATTTATCATTTTTGTTATAAAAACCTCATCACCATCCGATAAGCAGAAGCGTATCATAAATGAAACCAAGTAATGAATTTATAACATTTTAAAAAATTTAGATGTTTTAGTTACTTATCTCGCTAAATTTTCTCAACGCTTGTTAGATTAATATACTTCTCTATAAAAGTTTTTGATATGCTAAAATTATATTTGAATAGATAAGTTGAAAAGTTAATAAAACTTTTACGAATGGGGATAATTAATAATGACACTTTCAAAATTAATTAAAGAGATAGGGGATACATACCTTAAAGAAAAAAAAGCAGGTGAATTTACGGGGGGCACCAGTTGGAAAATTAGTAAGAAATCAGATGGTCGATGAACTAAAAAATATAGAACAGCTGAAGGGTTTTAAACTCAAAGGTAGTATTGGAAATGGGAATTTTGCAGAAGTACCATGGGTTGCTATTATGGATGGAAATATAACAAAAAGTACTACTGAAGGTATCTATATTGTTTTCTTATTTAGTGGAGATGGAGAGAAGGTATTTCTTACTTTAAATCAAGGTGTTACGTATTTTAAAAATAAAAAATTAAAAAAACATGACATAGTAAAAGCATCAAACACGATCTATGAAATATTAGATTCTCCTGAAAGCGCGCCTATTGATATTGATTTAAAAGCTAAGACATCATTAGGGAAAGGTTATGAAAAAACCACGATTAGTGGCTTCGAATATTATATAAATGATTTGCCTGATTCATCAATAATTGAAAATGATATGAATAAATTATTGAATGATTATGAGCAGTTAGTTGCTAAATATAGAGAAAATGGGCAAAATCTTGATCAATTTTATCAATATATATTAAATTCTGATGAAAAAAAATATCAAATGTTCAAAAATTTATTTAGAAATTTTGTAGAACAAAGTCAAATTAATATTACGAGTAATGACAAAAGTACTGAAATAAAACATGAAGGTCTTGATGAGGTGAAAATCACTAAAATTAAAGACTTTAACTCTGTGTTAATTAATGATGTCGAATTTCATATTCATTTATTTAATAGTGGACAATATGGTAGAAAAAACGGTAGTGGAAGCGGTAAAATTCCATATATGTGTTATAAAGATTCGAATTCAAGATGGGTAACCATTAGAACAACTTTTAAAAATTATAACATGACTGCCGTTCGATTTACTTTATGGGATGAAGAAGCACAAAAAGAGCAAGAAACGGAACAAACTTATAGTGTTGCAAAAATGGACCTTTTTTCTGATAATCCCCCCAATGAATATTTCAAGCAATTTTATGATGATTATATGAGTTACAAAATTGAGGTGGCACCAATGATAGAAAGTGGAATAGTGAAAGAGTTAACAGATAAATTATTAAAATCCAAAAACCTCATATTAAGGGGTGCTCCTGGAACAGGTAAGAGTTATCTAGCGAAAGCAATAGCTTGTAATATGATAGGGACTTCTAATGAAGATCTAGAGTCTTCAGAACAATTTGAGTTTGTTCAATTTCATCCCAATTATGATTATACTGATTTTGTTGAAGGCATTAGACCTGTTATATCTCATGATGGAACTATGGGGTTTGATTTAAAACCAGGAATATTCAAAATGTTTTGTGAGCAAGCTTTAGAGACACAAAGTAGTAATTATTCAGATAAAACGATGGAAAAACATGAAAATCACATTAAATATGGTGATAATCATAAAAAGTATATCTTTGTAATTGATGAAATAAATAGAGGAGAAATTTCAAAGATATTTGGAGAATTGTTTTTTTCAATAGATCCTAGTTATAGAGGAATAGCTGGAGCAGTAAAAACACAGTATTCAAATATGGAGTCTGAAAAAGACAAATTCTATGTTCCTGAGAACGTTTATATTATAGGAACTATGAATGATATCGATCGCTCTGTAGATACTTTTGATTTTGCAATGAGACGTAGATTTAGATTTGTCGAGATTAAGGCCAATGAAAATTTAGAAATGTTAGAGTCTCTCGGAGATGACAAAGATGAAGCAATTAATAGGATGATTAGCCTTAATGACGCAATATCTCAAGTTGATGAGTTGGATAGAAATTATCATATAGGTGCTGCATATTTCTTGAAATTAAAAGATATAAGTTTTGAAGAACTATGGGAAGACTTTTTAGAACCGCTATTATCTGATTATATAAGAGGAATGTTTAATGAAGAAGAGATTATGGAATTATTTAAATCGGTTTATGATAACCCACAAATAAGTTCAGAATTAGGTTCAGAAGATGAAGTTGGTTAAAATTAAGGATAATTCTACTGAATCTCCCAATGAGTTTAGTGAAATTCCCAATATAATTTCTTCAATATTAGATAAAAGTATATCAGAACTTGATGAGACGGGCATATTTGTATTCCCAAATAGTTTAAAAGAGCAAGAAGGTATAACAACAGATCAATTTATTCTTAATAAATTTGGCCAAGAATATCGTTCCAGTAATATTATGGGATTTCTAGGCTATAATGAGGAAAATTTAATCATTGAATCGCGTTTTTCGGAAGGACAACAAGATTATTTTTTTCAATATTTAATCGAAAATGTTTTGAAAATACCTTATGTTATTGATCTAAATACAATAATTGACCAAGACAATAAAATTATTGATTTGTTTATATTTATTTTTCCATATTATTTAAAGAAAGCTATGCGCAAAGGTCTGTTCAAGCAATATACAAGAAATGAATATAACAATAATAATATAAAGGGCACTATTGATATTCAAAGACATATTAAGAATAACACACCTTTTATAGGTAATATTGCTTATTCTCAGAGAGAATTTTCATATGATAATTATATGCTTCAGTTAATTAGACATACGATAGAATTTATTAAAAAAAGAAAAGAAGGCGCAGGCGTGTTAAATAGTGTCAGGAACGAAGTGAAGGAAATTCGTGAAGTTACTACAAGTTATAATCATATGGATAGAAATAAAATAATAATGTTTAATAATAAGCGACCTATAAGACATGCTTATTATAAGGAATATAGAGAGTTGCAGAAACTTTGTTTAACAATTTTACAGCGTCATAAGCATTATATTGGTAATGGTAAAGAGAAAATTCATGGTATTTTATTTGATGGAGCATGGTTGTGGGAAGAATATATTGATACGTTAGTTAGCGCAGATTTTTATCATCCTAAAAATAAGGGCGGTAGTGGGTCCCAAAGGTTGTTTAGTAGCCATTTAGGTACAAAAATAGGGCTAGTTTATCCAGACTTTATTGGGCGTAATCAAGAAAATAGAATAATTGGAGATGCCAAATATAAACCAATTCAAAATATAGGTAATAGAGACTATTTGCAAGTTTTAGCTTATATGTTTAGATTTAATGCTAAAACAGGTTATTATTTCTATCCAAATCATAAAGAAATTCAGGATGAAGTATTATATTTAAATCAAGGACTAAGCTATGAAAGGGATGTGCAAATGCGTGAGGATATAAAAGTAATTAAACTTGGTCTCTCTATCCCTAAAGCAGTTAGAGATTACAAGGAATTTTCTGAGGGAATGAAAAAAGCTGAACAAGAATTTTTGGGTGAAATATAATTTATCTAGAAATTTGAAAAATTAGATAGTTGGTATAAATAAATTTATACATAGAGCTAAAATAACTATTTAGAAAAGCATGAAGTTTTAAGTTTTTGTAGTAAATAAATAAAAGTATCCAATAGACAAAAGTAAAGATAATAATACTAAATATAATGATTTTAATTAGATGTATTTACTTTAGTTCTTTGGTTTGAAGGGCACATCCATTTGGATGTGTCCTTCGCTTTTTAATACTAATTAGAAATTAAATACCAACGTTTTTTTCATATTTGAATTTTATTCCACTACATCTACTTGCTCCCCCGACTAGTAAACTTTTAGTAATTATCCTGCCAGCTTTTCCAAAAACAATACTAATGTTCCATAGTATAAAACCCCCGTAGCGTAACCTTTAATATCAATTATAGTACTGTATAAAAAATACCATGAATTTTATGTATTATTTTCTTGATTTCTTAATAGTGCATAAAAGTAAAAATTAATTATAAAGGATTTTGAATTTATAATGAATGAACAATATTCATTAGGAGGCAAAAACATGGCTAGAAATTGGTTAGATATAAATGGGAAAGTAATCATCGTCACAGGCGGAACTTCTGGTATTGGTAGACAAATTGTAAATTCATTATTAGAAAATGCTGCAATTGTTTATAATATAGACTTAAAAGATGACCCAATTGATAACAAGGATTATCATTTTATAGAGGCTGATGTAACAAGTGAAGAAGCTGTTGAAAAGGCAGTGAATACGATTGTGGAAAAACAATCTCGTATAGATGTATTAATTAATAATGCTGGTATTAACTTACCACGCTTATTAGTTGATGATAAAGGTGAAAGGCCAGAGTATGAGATTAATATGAAGGATTTAGATTTAATGTTCGGTGTAAACTTAAAAGGGCCAATTCTATTTAGCCAAGCAGTAAGCAGACATTTTATTAAGCAAAATAAAGGTATTATCGTAAATATTGCTAGTGAAGCTGGTCAAGAAGGGTCAGAGGGTCAAAGTATATATTCTGCTACAAAAGCAGCTTTAATTGGATTTACGCGAAGTTGGGCTAAAGAGTTAGGGAAACATAACATTAAAGTTGTTGCTATAGCACCAGGTATTTTAGAAGAAACCGGTCTAAGAACCAAACAATATGAAGAAGCATTAGCTTATAGTAGAAATACGACAGTAGATAAATTAAATGGTGATTATTCAAAATCTATTCCTCTAGGTAGAGTTGGTAAATTGTCAGAAGTAGCTGATTTAGTTTGTTATTTAAGTTCGGACAAATCAAGTTACATTACTGGTACAACAATTAATATATCAGGTGGTAAATCAAGGGGATAACTTAAAATAGAGAAAGGAGGGAAAGTATTGATATTAAACAAAAAGCATTTATTAATTATTGAAACGCTTAAAAAACAAAATATCTCAATTGATAAACTTTCCCATAAACTTTCTATCTCCCAAAGAACTTTAACGAATTACATTAATCAACTTCAAATTTATTTTGAAGGATCTATTAGTATATTTAAGCAAAATAAATCTCTTTCAATGATAGTAACTGATGAAATGAAATTTCTTAATTTAATTAAAGATTTAGAGTTTCAAGTTTATAACCATTTAGATGAAATAGAGGAACGTGGAGAAAACATATTTCATTATTTACTTTATAACGGGGTTTGTACGATAGATGACATAGCTGAAGATTTATTTCTGAGTAAAAGTGTAGTTAATAATAAGATAAATGAAATTAAAAATCTATTAGAAGGCTATAGGGTGAATATTAGAGGTACACAAAACGTAGGTTTACGTATAGAAGGTAATGAATTAGAAGTAAGAAAGGTATTGATAGAACTATTCAATAGACAGTATAGTTCTCACACATTGCCGGGTTCTATATATGCGATTCTTAACGAGACGAAAAGGCAATATAATTTAGACAATGCAACATTTGAACGTCTTATTACCGCTACTAAAGTTGTTTTATCTAGAATAGAAAACGGTTATGAGATAAGTCAAAAAGTACAAATCGACGATAGCGTATTTGAGTCTAAAGATTTTATAGCTTTAAGCGAAATTAGGGATTATTTAATCCAACACTACTCAGTAAAATTTCCTAATTTAGAAATTTTACAAATTGTTTTTCAAATTATTGGTAGAAGAGCATCATTATTAGATGAATTTATTTCAGAAGATGATCAATCTACTTTAAATCGTATTATTCAGCAAACAATAGATGATATTGATTTTTATTATACTATCAAAATTGATGATGAATTGTTTAGTACAGACATACAACTTCATATTAAATACCTTATCAATAGACTGATATTTGATATTAGAATACAAAGTGATTTTATTGATGAAGTTGAAAATAAGTATCCATTTGCATATGAACTGTCTAAAGTGTTAGCAACTAATATTGAAAAAGAAATCAAAATTAAAGTTCCATTAAATGAACTTGGGTTCTTATCAATTTATTTCAGTGTTTATTTACAGCAGTTAGAACAAAAATTTAAAGAAATTCATTCAGTCGCATTTATTACAAACCAAGGTTTGAGTAGTGTGAAATTGATGAAAATTCAATTACAAAAAATATTTGGTAATCAAATAATGATAGATGTAATTAACGAAAATGAGTTAAATCAATTTCAAATTGATAACTATGATTTAATAGTATCAACTATTAAAATCAATAGATTGTTTAACAGAATTATTTATATAGACAACATTTTAGATGAACAAGCACTAAAACTTAAAATCGAACAATTTATGATTTACAAAGACGTAAGCAATAAAAAGCTATTTAACAAAAGTATAATAGTAGATTTTCTAACTGAACAAGATGTTTATCACGTTAATAAAAATATGACGTATGAAAAAGTAATAGCTTATTTATCAAACGAGTTGATTAATGAGAATAGAGTTGATCATACTTTTATTACAAAAATTTTAGAGAGAGAAAAACATAAATCAACAATAACAGGAGCTTTAGGATTTCCACATACTAGTCATCTTTATCATGGCATATGGCTAAAATTAGCAATTGTTAATCAGCCCCTTCAAGATTGTGAAACGGTAAAACTAGTTGTGCTCGTTGCGACACCAGAAGCAGAAGTAAACGAAGCGGTACTAATCCGGCTATATGAGGAAATTTTAGCTATTACGACCAATAGTTATATTATAAACCAAATATGTAAAGATACGGATTACATAACGCTTGCACATATACTAAATAATGAAATGAGGGTTTAGCTATGTTTTTTATCATGTTAATTGTCATATTAGCTGTTGGATTTGTAGTTCAATACTTACTTGGTTTGGTTCAAATCAAAAATTTCACTAAACATTACACAGAATTGCGAGAAAATGGACGCGTGGCTATAGGAAGAAGACCAGCTATTTTTAAATCAGGAACATTAGTTTTATTCCAAATCAATAGACGTAATGAAATTGAAGATGCGCGTTATATGCAAGGTGTCACAGTATTTTCTAAATTCAAGAAGTTAAAAGGTTTAGAAGGTTATAAAATTTATAAATTAAGGGATACTGATTTAAAAAAGTACAACAAATTATTAATAAAAGCTATCTTAGACGCTCAACACACATTTAATATTATTCAATCTGGAGGAGAAATTGAAAAAATACCTTCCCCAATGATGAAAGCGGTTAAAAAAATAAATAGAATGTTTAAAAAAGAAGGGAGTAAATCAACATGGACTTCATAGTTAAGTTAGCTGAAGGTTTTATCAATCTATTTCAAACAGGCGCAGATACATTTATAGACTGGATGACAACAATTGTACCTTTAGTATTGATGTTATTAATTGCGATGAACACATTAATTCAATTAATAGGTGAAAAAAGAATTAATATTATTGCACAAAAATCATCTAAAAACCCATTTTTAAGATATTTAGTATTACCATTTTTAGGTTCATTTATGTTAGCCAATCCAATGGTTCACTCTCTAGGAAGATTTATGCCAGAAAAGTATAAGCCAAGTTATTTTGCATCAGCAGCACAGTTCGCGCATACAAGTAACGGCCTATTCCCACACATTAATCCAGCAGAATTATTTATATTCTTAGGTATCGCAAATGGCGTTCAACAATTAGGGCTACCAATGACAGATTTAGCAGTAAGATATCTACTTGTTGGTTTAGTTATGAACTTTATAGGCGGATGGGTTACTGACTTTACAACTAGTTATGTAGAAAAACAACAAAAAGTAAAATTAAGTACAAAAGTAAAATTAGAAGGATGAGGTGAGGCGTATGAGTAAAAAGGCTAGAATTGTAAAAGGTTCAGGAGGCTTTGGAGGTCCTTTAGAAATTGGAATAGAAGGTAAGAAAGACAAAGTTATGTACGTTACAGGCGGCCACAGACCTGAAATAGTAGATAAAATATGTGAAATTACTGGAGGGTCACCCGTAAATGGTTTCGAAACATCAGTACCTGAAGATGAAATTATGGTTGCTGTTATAGATTGCGGCGGGACATTGAGATGTGGTATTTATCCTCAAAAGGGTATCCCTACTGTGAATATTATGGCAACAGGTAAAAGTGGGCCATTGAGACAACATATTACAGAAGATATCTATGTATCGAATGTGGACGTAAATCAAGTTAGTGTAGTGGATGAAAGTGATACCAATGAAAAATCGGTGTTAACTACTTCGACTGAGACAACAAAAAATAATGAAACTGCTTCTTATACTAGAGATAAAAAAATCATGGAAACAAGAGCAGAACAAGAAAATAAATCCTTCTTAACCAAAATCGGTCTTGCAGCAGGTAAAGTGATTAATACTTTTTATCAAGCGGCACGTGATGCGGTAGATACAATGTTACACACTATTTTACCGTTTATGGGATTTGTAGCACTATTAATCGGCATTATCCAAGGCTCTGGAATAGGAGATTTATTTGCTAAGGTTATGTCACCGTTAGCAGGTAATATTTGGGGCCTACTTATAATTGGATTTATATGTTCACTACCATTTTTAAGCCCATTATTAGGCCCAGGTGGTGTAATTGGACAAGTATTAGGAACCTTAATTGGTGTAGAAATTGGTAAAGGGAATATACCACCAAATTTAGCGTTACCAGCATTATTTGCAATCAATACTCAAAATGCTGCTGATTTTATACCAGTAGGTTTAGGGTTAGCAGAAGCAGAAACTAAAACAATAGAAGTAGGTGTGCCATCTGTATTGTATTCACGTTTCTTAAACGGTGTACCGCGTGTATTTATAGCATGGTTAGCAAGCTTTGGATTATATAAATAAGAAGGAGTGTATAGATAATGTACAAGACAGAGATAAAGCGTATAGGAAAAGATGCATCAGCATTCGAATCTGAAAAAATGGTTATATTATTTGGTGATAATGCTCCTGCTGAGTTAGTAGATTATTGCTACATAATTGATATAAATGAAATAGATGGAGAAATAACTGAATCACAAAAGTTATTTCTAGATGATAACGAATATAAAATTACAAAAGTAGGTTCTACTGTTAATAAAAATTTAAATAATTTAGGTCATATTACTTTGAAGTTTGATGGGAGTACAGAAGCTGAACAATCTGGAACATTATATTTAGAAGATAAGCCTCTTGCTAATATAGAAGAAGGCACAAAAATAGAAATTAAATAGTTTTATAAAATCTTTCCCCTTAAAAGAAAAACAACAGTGAACTTTTAAGGGGATTTTTCCCTCTACACTCTCATTACATTCAGGTTGTCAAATTTAAATTACCTGTTTTTCATATTATTTTTGATTCATAGAAAAGTATGATCAATATACATTTTTCAATAACTGTTTCTATTAGCAAGGATTTATTTTTTATAACTATCTTTACTTTTATACACTAATTTTAATTATGAAAATATTTAAGATATTCAATTTTCAACAAAAGCATTAATACAATTAATAAAATAAATGATGGTAACCAAACAAAGTTTAAATTTAATATACTTAGATAAATACAGAGTGCAAGGATTGGAAGACCTAAAGCATTTCCCAGGGAATAAATGTGTTTTACAGTATGACTGGAGTATACTGTAACAATGGTTTTCCTGAAAATAATTCTTGCGCCACCAAATGTGAAACCGAACAATAACATTAATAGTAATTTAATTACGAGCGTATCTTCAGCCAAATACCACAAGACAGTGATAGAAATACTTACTATAAAAAATAAGTGCAACCAATTATTAGATAGAAATTTGCTGAGTATCATCCCAATCAAAGCCATCCCTAGACCTAAAGCACAGTCCGATAGTGCGACTTCATGAACTTCTCCACGCTTAAAAGTTGTAAAGGTAGGTAACATGAAGTTGATAGTCCCCAATATTGGCCACATAAGCATACTTATGAAGTAATGTGTAAGTTTTACAGGTTCTTTAGTATAAACTTTCCCATCTTTAGAAAGAAGCTGATCACCCTTATTTTGTTTCCTAATAGCAAAGTAAAGTAATAGATAGATTAAGGCATACATTAAAAATATCCAACGAAGTGCAATAAATTTAATGATTATTGAAGCAAATAAAGGACCTATCATTAAAGCAACTTGATTTATTGTCATTGAAAGGGAACTATACTGGTTAATAAATCGTTCACTTTTCTTTTCGACTAATTGTGAAAACCAAAATTCTAAACTTGTTTCCAACAGAAAAAATACAATCCATAAAGTAAAGTTTAGAATAATTAATTGCAGTGCATTTTGATAGCATACCGTTATGACAATGACTATATAAAATAGTATTAAGAAAGATAATTTTGTAAGGCCAGCACCTGAATAATTTTTAAAATATAACTTAATTAAAAATGGAGTGAATATTGCTGGAACAAATGAAAGAATTGTAGCAATGGCTAACTCACTGGTAGATTCAGGATTTGCTAGTTCCCAATTTATAATGAGGATTAAACCACCACAGATAAATCGGTATAGTGCAGTAATGGTTAAATAGTTAGTCATTGTGAGCATCACTGCAATCAAAAATTTTATTTGCTAATTCATTAGCTTTGTGAATATGTTTGTATGTTTTTGTAGTTGGTAACTCAGGCCAGTTAAATTGAATAAGCCCCTCACGATTACTCCAATTTTCAGGATCAGCTACGGTATCCCCGACATTTTTAAATACATTTATTTTTTTGATTTCGGTATCTTTTGATACATCTGGATAATGAATGTACATTATCTTACCTTTTTGTGCTTTCATAAATGCTATGGCAGACGTTTTTTTGGGCGTAAATGCATATGTAGGTTTTACTTCGTTATTAATATACATAGATATATGAAGTTTGTAAGGGTTAATGTCATAAGAAGATTCGACTAAATCCATAATAGCATCGCCACCAGGTCTAGCTGCAGCTTCTATGACATAGAGGTTGTTGTCTTTTATTTTTATTTCGACATGAGCGACGCCACGTGTAATACCTAAAGATTTACAAGCCTGTATTGCAAGGTCTTTAATATTTATATCTTTATACCTGAAACTGGGAACTAAATGACCCATTTCAGTAAACCACGGTCTAGGAGATAAATATTTCTCTGTAACAGTAATAACTTCATAGAAATTGTGGCCGCACAATACTTCAACTGAAACTTCGTCATCACTATCAATAAATTCTTCGATTAGAAATTCACTTTTAGATACTTGGAAGTCATCTGCATAAACCTCCATAATTTGTTTCTATTTAGCATAGACATCCATACATTCTTGTTTATTATTGGCTAAGTAAACACCACCACTACCTCCAAAATCAACCGGCTTTATAATTACTGGAAAATTAAATTCATTCATTAGCTGCTTTAATTGTAAAGCATTATTAAAATACATAGACTTTGGTGTAGGAATACTGACTTTTTCAAATATTGATTTCATGATGCTTTTATTTCTACATGCATCGATAATTTGTTCTTCGAGGTAAGGCAAACCGTAGTCTTGATTTAGCCTATTGGCAACTTTTAGCGTCCAATCATTTAAAGGAACGATAGCTTTTGGTTCGTACCCTTGAGATTTATGATAAGCTATTTCATTTTTTAATTCTTCATAGCTTAAAGGATTGGCATTAATACAATAATCAAAATATGAATTATATTGATATTTCGCATTTTTAATAGCTGTCCAAATTTGAAAATCTCCGATTACTTTACCACCTGCATAAGACCGTTCTCTAAGAAACTGATCTGCACCTAACAACAATAGATATTCTTTCATATTAGCCTCCTCATTTTATGAAATATTTATTATATAAAAATAATACCATATAAATTTAAGTTATAAAATTCTGGTGGAATGAATTGTGGAGAATCTATATAGATATTTCTTATAAGATGTTAGCTTTAAAGATATAGATAAAAACTCAAGAATATTTACTTAATCTGTGCAGTTGTAGTTTTGGAATTGTTTACTAAAGAAAAAATACTAGATAGGCAAGATCAGTTAAGTGAATAGGGTATCCTTATAAATTTAGAACAAATATTACTTACAGAAGTATTGTAGAAAGGTTTGTTATTTTTAGTAGGAAAATAATTATAATAGGGGTTAACTGCTATAATGATAAAAGGGTTTAAGTTGTGTAGCTTTGAAGAACGAGATAACACTTTAAATAATTGGTTGAGAAACAATTAACTAAATTTAATTGATTAAAAATGCGTAAACAAGGCTTTTTACAAAAAATGTTCATTTAGGTTCTTGTAACAACCTATTATGCTAATCATTAAGTATATCTTTAATTAAAAAATATAAATTTTATAATTTTTAAAAAAATATTATAGGTGATATGCTTGTTTCATACTTTAAAGAAAAGGTGATTTAGATGACAGTTGCTTTAATTACGGGCGCAAGTAGTGGAATTGGTTTTGAAACAGCTAAAATGTTAGCAA
This sequence comes from Staphylococcus sp. KG4-3, assembly GCF_033597815.2. Taxonomy (NCBI): domain Bacteria; kingdom Bacillati; phylum Bacillota; class Bacilli; order Caryophanales; family Staphylococcaceae; genus Staphylococcus; species Staphylococcus halotolerans. Next base: position 2,910,357 of record NZ_CP166245.1, on the reverse strand, counting down.
AAAAAGACTATCGCGTTTATGCTGTTTCAAGAAATATAAAAAACATGCAAGCTTTATTAGCGTATAATGTTAACATAATTCAATTAGATATAACAGATTATAATGCAATTCATGAAGTTGTTAATCATATCTTAATCCGAGAGGGACATATAGATATTTTAATAAATAATGCTGGGTATGGATCCTATGGTGCTGTTGAAGATGTTTCTATTGAAGAGGCAAAAAGACAATTTGAAGTGAATTTGTTTGGTTTATCAGAATTAACAAGAGCTGTTATACCTTCTATGCGTGAACAAAAAGCAGGAAAAATTATTAATATCTCATCTATTGGGGGACGTATACCTAACTATTTTGGAACTTGGTATCATGCATCTAAATATGCATTAGAAGGATATAGTGAAAGTTTACGGCTAGAGCTTTCTGATTTCGGTATAGACGTTATTATTATTGAACCAGGTGGTATAAAAACGGAGTGGGGAACGATTGCAGCTCAAAATCTTAAATCAGTTGCAAAAGGGGGCCACTATGAAGAAAAAGCTTTAAAAATGGCACAATCAATGATTAAACAGCAATCTCTCAACATACTCTCACATCCATCTGTAGTAGCAAAAGTTATTATTAAGTCCATTGAGAAGCGTCATGTACAAGCGAAATATGTCACAGGTTTCATTGCTAAACCACTTATCATTTTACATGCGATATTACCAATCAAATTATTTAATTGGACTTTAAAAAAACAAATATCTAAATAAATTTAGTGAAAAAAATGATGAAATGAGGTAGCAAAATATATTTGCTACCTTATTTTTTAGAAATTATTTTTAGTGTGGCTAACCATTTTAGTTAATAAGTTTGAGGTTATTGGTCTCCATTGAAAATCTAATTTTTCGAGTATAAAGTTAGTTTTGTAGTCTAGTGTTTCAAAATGTGATTTGTTAAATAATGTATTGTCTAAAATACCTGTGTGTAGTAAAAAAGTGTTGACCTCATCATTTAACATATCTAATTCAATACATTCTATTAAGTAATCCATAAAATCATTCCAATGAACATCTTCAATATAATTACCATTTTCGTTATAAATTGACATTAACTTTTTAAATGGTAAGAAATGTGTATTATAAACATGATAAATTTCATTTTGTAACTGATTATTCAATATCAATTTATTACATGCTTGTGCGGCTTTGTTTACTGGCGTAAAGTCTAAATTATCCAATTTCGGATATTTTTGTAATTTCTTGAATGATTTGATGACATTGTAAAAAGCATTGTTTTCTTCATTCTTCTGGAAAATACCTGTTTCAGAATCGCATTGTAGATTACCTAATCTATAAATATTTGTTTGAATACCTTCATCACGGTAAGCAACGAGCAATTTTTCAGCTTCTATTTTACCATCCATATAAACATTGTTTGGTTTCTGACCAATATCAATATCATCTTCTGAGAAAATAACAAACTTCTTATTTTCGATGTTACCTGAAGCAACACTTTTCGTTGACATATGATGAATTTCTTTAGACTTATTTTCTTTAGCAAATTTGGCTAAATTATTAATTGCGTTAACGTTTGTTTTATATGATGAATTTTCGGTTGCAAAATGATTTACGTTTGCAGCAGCATTAATAATAATATCTACATTATTCGTTAGGTGTTCATAAGTATCATTGTCAAAACCTAAACGTTCCATTTCAATATTTCCTTCCACAAAATGAATGCGCTTTTCATATTTTGGTTTTAGTGGAGAATCAAAATAATATAACCAATTTTCCTTTAGTTTCATTTCGCCACTTAATTCTTCACTATTTCTTACCATGATATAAATAGTGAAATCTGTACGGGCAAGTAAATCTTTTAATACATGGATACCAAAATAACCTGTCGCACCTGTTAATAGCACTTGCTTATCTAATTTAATTATATTTTTATCGATGTTTTTATAATTTTCAGTACTTTTCTCTTTATAATCGTTGATAGCATTCATAAACTCGCTATGAAAATGAGTTTTTTGTTCCCTATTAATGTCTTTAAGTGTATTCAATTTTTCTATGGTATTCGTTTCTCCACGTTCAAGTAACGCTTTACTAATACATCTAACCGTTTTTAATTCAAATATATCTTTAATAGATATATTGTATGATCTTGATAACAATGATGTTAATTTGATGGCTTTAATCGAATCTCCACCAATTTCAAAAAAATTGTCCTGTACACTTACACGATTCATATTTAATATTGATTCAAATGCCTCCGCAACTATGCTTTCCATTTTATTACTTGGCTCAATATAAGTTTTACTTTCAACTTTAATTTCAGGTAATTGCTTTTTATCTAATTTACCATTGGACGTTACGGGTAACTTGTCTATTTGTGTCATATAAGACGGAATCATATAGGTCGGTAATTTTTCACTTAACTTCGTTTTGATATCATCAAACGCTATTTTTTCGTCTGAGAGTAAATACGCACAAATAGCTAATTCTTCGCCTCCCATTGGTTTAGCAACAACTGTAACGTCTGAAACTTGGTCAATTCGACGTAAAGTATTTTCAATTTCTCCTAGTTCAATACGATAACCACGGATTTTAACTTGCTCATCTATACGACCTAAGTAGCTAATATTGCCGTCGACATTCCACTTCGCTAAGTCACCTGTACGATATAATTTACCTTTACCAAAGGGGTTATCAATAAACCTTTCTTTTGTTAATTCAGGACGATTTAAATAACCATCAGTTACACCTATACCACCAATACAAAGTTCTCCTGGCACACCAATACCCATGAGATTATTATCTTCGTTCATAATATAAGCTTGCGTATTTGCAATAGGTTGTCCAATTGGCACAGCGTCATAAATAATATTATTTTCAAAATCAAAATTTGTGACATCAATCGTAGTTTCAGTGGGACCATATACATTGGTTAATTGTGTGTTGTTTTTTTTACCAATCCATGCATTAAATTGATTCACTAATTTTGGTGTCACTGCTTCACCGCCAACTAAAACGTGATTTAAGCTAGAAAGCAAGTGTGCTTGCTTCGTCGACTTGATGTAATCGATAAAAGGAATAAACATCGAGGGTACAAAGACAGCCATTGTTACCTTAGACATTTGGATTAACGAAGTAATTATTTCTGGGTTGCCTTCTTCACCGGAAGGTAAAAGTGTTGCTTGTGCACCCACTATGGCCCATCCAAATAATTCCCATATTGATGGATCAAATGTAAATGGCATTTTGAATAAAATGTTATCATTACTACTTATATCAAAACGATTAATTCTCCTATTAAGGTTATTCATTACACTTTTATAGGGCATCTTAACACCTTTGGGCTTGCCTGTTGTACCAGAGGTATAAATAATACACATTAAATCAGACATATTTGTAGTATATGATAAATTATCGGTAGGTTGTATAGATGTATTTATATCCTCTTTTAAATTTATAACCGTTTGATTAAATTCAATGGAAGTATCTAAAACACTATCCGTTAATAATGTATAGGTGTTACTATCAGTTAAAATATAGTTGATACGTTCACTTGGATAATTTGGGTCAATTGGTACATAGGCCCCGCCTGCTTTTAAAATGCCGTAAATACCAATTACCATTTCTAAATGTCGATTTGTCATTATACCTACAAGATGGTTCGCTTTTACACCTTTATGTCGTAATTGATGCGCGAGTTGGTTCGCTTTAACATTTAACTCACTATAACTGAGACTATCACCTTCGTAAGTAACCGCCGTTTGATTAGGTGTTTGCGCTACTTGATTTTCAAAGCGTTCCACAAAGGTTTGTGTGTTGTTTAAATTCATCTCTGTGTTGTTAAATTCGTTTAATATAGTTCTTTTCTCATCTTCACTAATTATCTCTATGTCTTTAATTTGCTTATTTGGATTTTCTATTGCTGTTTCTATAATTTTCAACATAAAATTATGTAAATCTGCAATTTCTTTCTCATTCACAACAGCAACTTGATAATCATAATCTATAGCTAAAGAGTTATCCCTATTTCTATTACTTATACTTATAGCTAACGAAGTATTGTTTGAGCCATTATCTAGCCATTCGTCTGAATAACCATTTTCTATAATTTTCGAATCATATTGCTTGTTTTGAAAAGAGACCATACAGTCTAATATCCCAGATTTACTCCCGTTATCTTCTATAATTTTTCTATAAGGATATTTTCTATGCTTTAGTAAATTAAAACTTTCGTATTTTGTTTTGGTTAGTAAATCAGAAATAGAATTTTTACTAGAAACATCTACTATAATAGGCAAGGTTCTTGAGAAAGCGCCAGTGAGTTCTTTTTCCATTTTTTTATTTCTGTTATGCATTATTGAGCCAACTGAAATTTTTTCTGCTAAAGTCTTTTTATATTTTAAAATAATCATGGCAGTAGTAAATAAGTTGCTAATACTTATATTATTTTTTTCACAAAATGTCAGTAATTTAACTGTATATGCATCAGTTAAATTAAAACTTTGCCTGTCTCCTTGAGCACAGTTTGTTGCGTTTTTTTTAAATAATTCGTTATCTTCGAAATTTTCTAATTTTTCTATCCAAAATTGTTTATCTTTTTCAAATCTTTCCGAATTTTTATATTTTAATTCTTCTCTAACATGATCAAAATATGAAGGTTCCAATGTTTCTGTTTTAGTGCCATCAATTAAGTAGTTACAAATTGTATTCACTGCTATCGTCATACTCCATCCATCTGAGATAACATGATGTTGTAATAATAATATCCCAGTTTTTCCTTCTGGTAACTTTATTATTGTAAATTCAAACAAGTCACTATTTATGGAAAATATGTTTTTGCTCACTTGTTCATCTACCCAATGACGATATTCTTCTTGATCATTGGTAAAATCAACAACATTAAAATTTTTATCTTTATGTTCACTAATATATTGTTCATATTCTGAATTTTCTTTTTTAATTTTAATTCTATAACTATCGTGATTTTTTATTAAATTATTTAATGCTTTTTCAATTTCCGATATCGTCACTTTATTTTTAATGTTAACAATTCCCGCTATATTATTGATACTAGTATTTTCGTAATATTCTTGTAACTGAATAATTTCGATTTGTGCATCTGATAAAGGAACTTTTTCCATAATTAAACCTCCAACAATTTATATTCTAAGGTTAACATATTTCCAAAGAAATTTAATGTTTAACATTTTGTTTTGATTAGTAATAAAGAAATAATAAATGAAAATATATAAACATAATAAATTTTTTACAAAATGGTGGTTGAACAACTCAAAATAAAATTATCTATGTTCGAAACCTCTAAATGATAATATAAGTTAGAAGGTCATCAAAAGGATTAAACCTTTAATAAAACCAGATTATAAGCTCATTTATACAAGCAAAATTGGGTTTGAAAAGTGTATGGGTGATTGGTATTAATGCTATTTGCGCAAGATTTCCTTAAGGGATTAATATAGCAAATGAACTTCTTGCTTCTGGGTAAAATAAAAAAGTATTAGTTACAAAAGCAAAAACATTATCAAAACGACTTATTACATTGATGGAAGCATATGTATATTATACGGGGAGGTAACCGGTACTTTTTAATAGATATAGCGAAGATGAAATGAATTTTATAGTAAGTAGTGTTAGGTTTAGATGGGAATTAAATATTATTCTTTGTATTATTGCATATGAAAAACAATAAATATTGAATTAAAACAAAAAAATAAAGTTTATATTTTTAAAGAAATATTATGGGTGATATGATAGTCTTATATTTATAATAGGAGGGATGTTATTAGGAAAAAGCTTAAATAATCTGCACAAGGAAGACACTATGAAGTAAGGGCTTTAAATGATTATCTGTTTTTATTCAATATTACCATTTAAATTATATACTTAGATTTTAAAAAGACTAATATCAAAATAATTTATGATAGGAGCGACATTGAATGTTTACTAAAAACCTAACATCTGCACAAATGAATTATGTAATGGGTGAATTAACTTATCGTAATACAAGCCGTTACAGTCTTTCCTTTTTGTTACATGCTGACAATTTTTACTCTTATGATGCTATAAATAATGCGTTAAATAATCTTGTTGAAAATTTTGATGCATATAGAATTCATATAACTACTGAGCAGGAAAGCCCAAAACAATATATAGAAAAATTTGAATTCCAATACTTCCCATTAGTAGAATTTCAAGACGCTAAGCAATTTGAAAATTGGATTAATGGACAAAAAAATAAATGCATATTTGATTTTAATCAAGATTTATACGAGTTTAAAATCGTGAAAAAACCTGATGGGAACCATTCTATTTTCTTCTTACATCATCACACCATTACGGATGTTTGGAGCATAACTCATACAGTTAATTATATAGCTAAAACACTTATTGGTCAGAATATGGAGGATAATTCATATTCTTATATAAGTGCAGTGGAAAATGAACAACAGTATATAGCATCGAAACGTTTTGAAATTGATAAAAACTATTGGACTAATAAACTATATAATTATGAAATTGTTAGTTATTTACCGATATTAAAAAGTGCAGGTTATACGTCATTAAGAAATTCATATCATCTCAATGAATATGAATTTAATCTACTTCATAAAATATGTAGTGATTTTTCAATTAGTATTAGTACATTGTTTATGTCTTTAGTACACTTATACATCAGTAAATTATCGAGTAGAAATAAAAACTCAGTAGGTTTAATGTTACATAATAGAAGTAGTGAAACTGAAAAATCAATTTGTGGTTTGTTTACCAACGCTTTACCATTAATTGTTGAAATAAATCCAAAACAATCTGTTGAAACGTTTATAAATTTAGTTAAAAAAGAGAATTTCAGTCTACTAAAGCACAGAAAATTTCCTAGTCATTTATTAGTAGAAGAAATGAAAGATAACAATCCATTAGCCTTAGTTGATTGGATAATTTCGTATCAAAGTGTGAAGTATGATAGTGAAATCACAAAAGCAGGTTTTAATGATGAATGGTTAATAAATAAAGAAACTGTTTTCAATACATTAAATATACATCTTAGTGATAGAAATAATAAAAACACATTGCATATCGATTATGATTTTAACACGCGGTATTTAAGTGCTTCAGCCGTTGAACACATACACCATAGCTTAATGAAAATTTTAAGTCAATTTCATAATAATCACGACGCATGCTTAAAAGACATAGAGGTTGATGTCATTTAAGAAATACATTAAGTAAAATTATATTTAATGGTTAATCATTCTTAAGATTTATTATTTCATTTCTTGAAAACGTATATTGTTGGATGTAATCCTTTAAGACTTAAACTGTATTTTTTCTGCAAAGAAAAATCTAATAAATGATTCTGTATTACGTACGCTTATTTGGACTCCGGACGCAAGCCGCGCTTTAGTACTATTAGGTAATACGCCTGAAGCATATGGTGAAACTTGGCATTTACCGACCGATGATAGTATCACTTATAAAGAAATAATGAATAAAGCAGAAAAAGTACTAGATAGAAAAATTAATTATACTATTGTACCGATGTTTCTATTTAGAATAGGGAGTTTATTTAACCAACAAGTTAAAGAGCTTACAGAGTTATTACCAAGATATAAGTATGACAACGTCTTTAAATCTAACAAATTTAAGGACAGTTTTCCTGAGTTTAAAGTTACAACATATGAAGAAGGTATTAGAAATATTTTAAAAGGAGATTAAAGTAATGAAAAAAATTATGATAGTTAATACAAGTACAGATTATTTTGAAGGCAGCAGTAAAGCGACAGGACTATGGCTTGGGGAACTTGTTCATTTCTATGATTATTTTAACTCTAAAAATTATCAAATTGATTTATTTAATATTAACGGTGGGAGAACGCCAATTGATCCAGTTAGTTTAAAACCATTAATGTTAGATAGTATGACTAAAAAGTATTACAACAATCAATCTTTTATGGATATGTTAAGTAATTCTCAGTCTATAAATGAAGCAAAATCTGCTGAATACGACGTGATTTACTTTACTGGTGGGCACGGGGTAATGTTTGATTTTCCTAATAATGAAGCCATACAACATGCAATAAATGAAGTTTATAATCATGGAGGTATTGTTGCTGCAGTGTGCCATGGTATAGCCGCGTTACTGAATGTAAAAGACGAAAATGGCAGGTACTTTATTGATAATAAAGAAATAACTGGTTTTTCTAATACTGAAGAAATCTTAGCTAATCGTAAAAAAGTCGTGCCATTTATGTTAGAGAGCGAAATAAAAAAACGTGAAGCGTATTATAGTAAAGCCAAAGTACCGTTTATTCCCTATGTTAAAGTCGACAATAGACTGGTTACCGGACAAAATCCCCAATCACCAAAACAAGTTGCACAAGCTGTTGATAATATACTTAATAAAAATTAAGCTGAGCAAATTTTGCTCAGCTTTTTAAAAGCCGTATCTTAACGGTAAGTTATTAAACGCAGACCGTCCCTTTGATAAAAGGGACAAAATATATCTACATCGTCAATCTGGCGTTAGAAGTTCTATCGCTGTGGGAATACTAGAATACAGAGGATTTACAAATATTGTTAACATGAGAGAAGGCTATCAAGAATTCCCAGCATTATTTCAATAATCATGACAATAATGGGTTATTTTTAAATTGAGTCATTATTTCTATGTAAATGTATGATGAAATAAAATTGTCCTTACTACTTTTAATGGAGTTGAAGATGACAAAGAATTTTCAGTAACAATAAAATTCATCTAAATTTAGGTAATGAGACTTAATTACTTTATTAGTATACAAATTATAAATATTAGCAAGTAGGAAAGAACAGTATAATTTCTGTTCTCTCCTATTAATTTATTATATCTATTATTTATCATCATCAAAGCAATAGATAAAGTAACATAATATAAATGATGTGAAAAATAACTTTCAAAATACAAAAGTTTGTTTATGAAACGAGTAAGAAAATCGTTAATTATTAAGGGTGTTTTTTAGCTTCATTTTTTGATAATTATCTTTATCTAATTTACTAATATATAGTAGGAACAGTTAATAAAAATTTGTAGAAAGTAATGATAACCTACATTTTAAAGTTAAATTATACATATTTCATTGATTAATTTCTCTTTATCACTTTCATTTAATTCGTTATCGCAGATTAATATATCAAGTTCGTTAAAATCACATATTTTTATAGTAACAGTTTTATTTAATTTACTACTGTCTGCTGTAAGATAATTAATTTTAGACATTTGTAATATTCTGCGACGTGTTTCAACTTCTTCTAAACTATAATCAGTCACTCCATTATTTAATGAAAAACCACTACAACAAATAAATGATTTTTCAATATTTAACCGATCAAAATTAAATAAAAAATCAAAACTTGTAATAGATTGTTCTGATTTACGCACTTTTCCTCCTATGCTAATTACTGTGTGACCTTGGTTTAATGTTTGTAACATTACCGGGATAGAATTAGTAATGATAGTTAGGTTCTCATGATAAGTTAAGTTTTTAGCGATTTGTAAAGTAGTAGAGCCACTATCTAAAAAGATACAATCTCCATTTTTAATTTCATTGGTTGCTTTTTTAGCAATCTCTTCTTTCTTAGCTAAGTTTAAAGATAAGCGTTGTTCAATCATTGATTCTCCATTTTGCTCTTTTTTGATACGGATGCCTCCATATTCTTTAGTAATCAAATCTTCTTTAGTTAATTTTTGAACATCTCTTCTTAATGTTTCCATAGAAATATCTAAATTTTCTTGTAACGATTTCAATTTCATAAAATCGTTTTCTTCAAGCACTTTAATTATTTTACGTCTTCTTTCAGTAGGTAACATAGTGGAATCCTCCTAAATTATATAGTAATATATTAAACAGTTAGTAATTAAGTAGTCAACACTTAATCAACTTTTACATTTGTTTAACATGAGGTTAATAAACAATTTGTATACTTTTAGTATAGCAAATTGGAGGTGCTACATTGTTAGAATTAAAAAATGTTTCAAAAAAATATAAAAATAATGAAGTTCTAAATGATATTAACTTAGCTATCAATAATGGAGAAATCGTTAGTTTACTTGGCCCGAGTGGTTGTGGAAAAACAACATTATTAAATATGATTTTAGGTTTGACAGAAGTAAGTGCTGGAGAAATTATTTATAATAATGAAGTTATTCAAAATAAGCCAATGCACAAACGTGATTTTAATATTGTATTTCAAGATTATTGTTTGTTTCCACATTTAAATGCTTACGAAAATATTATTTACGGTTTAAAAAACTTGAAGAAAAATCCATATGATAAAAAGGTGACTGATTTAATAGAATTGCTCGAACTTAGACCACATTTATATAAAAAGATACATGAATTGTCAGGAGGACAAAAGCAACGTGTATCTATTGCAAGAACAATCGCTATGGAACCTAAAATTTTATTGATGGATGAGCCGTTGAGCGCATTAGATGGTGTAATTAAAGAATCTATTAAAGATATGATTCAAAAAATAGCAAAAACACTAAATTTAACGACAATCATTGTAACCCATGACCCAGAGGAAGCCTTAACTATGGCTGATAAGGTGGTTGTAATAGAAAATGGAAAGGTAGCACAATTTGGTACGCCAGATAATATTATTAATGAACCGAAAAATAAATTTGTCGAACAATTTATTTTAGATCAGCTTAAAGTTAAAAGAAATCATATTTACCAACTATTTGGAGCATCCTATGGTGCCTAAAATTTATAGTCAGCGTATATTATTTACACTTATTATTTTATTTTTTCTTATATTTCTTGTTATACCTATTATTTTCTTATTAGGACGTTCAATTATCAGTGATGGTCAATTTAGCTTACATTATTATGATGATATTTTAAATAATAAAACTATAGTGACTTCATTATTTAATAGTATAAAAATATCGTTGTTAGCAGCTACTGTGACAACTATATTAGCTTTTTTTGCAGCTTATACAATTCATATGACACACGGAGCGAGCTGGATTAAAACATATAATAAAACAATGGTGTTGTTACCAATGCTTGTACCGACAATTACATATGGTTTTATACTTATGTATCTATTTGGTAATGAGGGGATATTAGCTCGTATATTAGGTGATGCACCATTTACGATTTATGGTAAAAATGGTCTTTTTATTGGCTATGTAATCTACACATTACCAGCAGCCTATTTCATTATTTCAAATGCATTTAATTATGTAGACCATAGGTTTTATTACATTTCACTAATTATGAAAGATAATAGGTGGAGACGTTTCTATCATACATTATTAAGACCATTATTAATTCCGATTGCAAATGCTTTTGTATTGTCATTTATATTAAGTTTTACTGATTTTGGAATTCCGGCGTCGATAGGTGCGGATTATAACGTTATAGCAACCTCATTGTATCAAATGATTTTAGGATCTATACCTAAATTTGCAGAAGGTGCAGTAATTGCGGTACTAATGCTTATTCCAGCAGTCTCCGGCTTTATATTCTTGTCAGTGATAGAAAAATGGAATGTGAGACAACAAGGAGATAATCATACCAGTGTCAAAAAACGACCAATTCATGACAATATTATGAATGGTGCGAATTTTATACTGAGCACTATTATTTTATTAATATTCATGGTTATGTTTATCGTACCGTTTACAGAACGTTACCCGTATCAATTGAACTTTACATTGACGCATGTAATCAAATTATTTCAAGATGATATTTTGATTCATATTTATATTCAAGCATTATTTGTAGCTGTAGCAACAGCAGTCTTTGGGACTATTATTAGTTTCTGTGGTGCGCTCATTACTGTGCGTACTCAATTATATGGAAAACAAGTGTTGAAAATGATGTCGATGGTTACGAATACCGTTCCAGGAATGATTTTAGGTCTTTCATATTTATTGTTTTTCCAAAATAGTAGCATTAAAGGCACATTTCTTATCATTATTTTGAGTATTGTAGTGCATTATTATACGACACCATTCTTAATGGCTAAGTCTGCGTTAGATAAGCTGAATCCCTCGTGGGATACAACAAGTACATTAATGCGAGATACTTGGACGCAGACAATATTCAAAATTATTATTCCTAACATGAAAACAACTATCGTAGAAATGGTTAATTATTATTTTATCAATGCAATGGTAACTATTAGTGGCGTGATCTTTTTAGTGTCGACATCGACACAAATCGTATCTACACAAATTAATCAACTACAACACTTTAATCGCTTTGTAGATATCTTTATCCTCTCAATTTTAATTTTTCTTACTAATGTTATTGCACGACTGTTAACAAGCAGTTGGTTAAAGTCACAAAGCAGAAAAGAGGAAAGATAGATGAAATTGAAACTAGCTTTTGGTTTGTTACTATGCTTGACACTATTATACTTTTCGTATTTTGGTCTTGGTTCATCTACCAATAAAGTTGTTATTGCAACGAATTCAGATGAAGAAGCTATTACTGCTATGGAAAAAACTTTAGACCAACATGGTTATAAAGGAGAGTACATTATTCAGCCCCATTCTACTGCTGAATTAGGAGGGAAAATGATTGCAGAAGGTAGAAATATTGAAGCAGATATTGTTACACAATCTTCTTATTACTTAGAAAGTGCACAAGATAAAAATAATATGTTTGCATCAATGGAAGCAGAAAAACAGAAAAAGGCTATTGATTCCTTTCCTAATTATATAACTCCATTATTAGGAAATATGGGTTCCTTATTTGTGAATACTAAAGCGTTAGAAAAACAAGGATTACCTATTCCTAAAACAGTAAAAGATTTGACCCAACCTCATTACAAAAATCAAATTGCAATGCCAAATATTATGGAGTCCTCAACCGGATGGCTAGTAATTCAAAGTATTTTAGGTCAATACGGTAAAGAAGAAGGAAGCAAAATTTTAAAAAAATTAATTGAAAATACAGGACCTCATTTAGAAAGTTCAGGTTCAGGGCCACTTAAAAAAGTAGAATCTGGGGAAGTATCTGTTGGTATTGGGTTAAGAGCCCAAGCTGTTAAGTCTGAACAGAATGGAAACCCGATACATTTTATTGATCCTAAAGAAGGTAATTATTCACTAGTAGAGGCTGCGGCCGTAGTGAAAAAAGGAGGAGAGAAACAACAAAAAGCGCAAAAAATGGTTCAAACTATTCAACAATATGGACGTGAAAATTTACTGAAAACATATCCAGTGCCTTTGTATCAAGGAGAAAAAGTAGAGAAAGCTCATAAACCGAAGCATCCTAAAAAATGGAATGAACGTTTAACGGTAGAATTATTAGAAAAACATCAAGATATTTTTAACGATGCTAAAAAACAAGTAGAAAATAATTAAGGAGGCGTTGATTATGACACAATATAAACTTTTAACACCAGGACCATTGACGACAACGGAAACAGTAAAAGCTCAAATGTTAGAAGATCGCTGCACATGGGACGATGACTATAAAGATTTAACGCAGTCGATACGTCAAAAATTGTTAACAATAGGAATGGCAGATACAAATAAGTATACTACAGTGTTACAACAAGGGAGTGGCAGTTTCGTTGTTGAGAGTGTATTACAGACAGCATTATCCAATGATGATCATATACTTATCATTAGTAATGGTGCGTATGGTGAAAGAATGATTAAGATGGCACAAGTGATGAATAAAAGGGTGACCTCAGTTTATTCACCATATAATGCTATACCAAACATCAATGAATTAAAGCAAATAATAGATGATGACACAACAATAACCCACATCGCATTTGTTCATTGTGAAACAACAACAGGGATTTTAAATCCAATCGAAGAAATATGTGAAATAGCTACTCAAAAAAACTTGCAAGTAATAGTAGATGCTATGAGTAGCTTTGGCGGTGTCCCAATCAATGTAGAAGAATTAAATATTGATTACTTAATTAGTAGTGCTAATAAATGCATACAAGGCGTGCCAGGATTTGGATTTGTTATTGCAAAACGAACATCATTAGAATTATGTAAAGGCAATGCGACGAGTATATCCCTAGATCTTTATGATCAATGGAAAAATATGAATATAGATGGAAAGTGGCGTTTTACTTCACCTACACATGTAGTTGCTTCTTTTAGTCAAGCAATCAGAGAATTAGAAGAAGAAGGTGGCGTAGTACAGAGATATCAACGCTATCAAAGTAACAATACGTATATTATTAATGAAATGAAAAAAATGGGATTTGAACCTTATGTTAAAAATACAGTACAATCACCAATTATTACTACATTTTTATATCCCAATGAGTCGTTTGATTTTAAAGATTTCTATGAATATATGAAGTATCGAAATTTCGTACTATATCCGGGTAAATTGATGAATAAACCTTCGTTTAGAATTGGTAATATTGGTGATTTACATCGAAATGACTTTGAATTAATGATTAAACTAATAAAACAATATCGAATAATGAGAGGGGAATAAATATGACTAAAATCAAAGGAATTATATTCGATTGGGCTGGTACTACAGTTGACTTTGGTTGTTTTGCACCTGTAAATGTATTTATAGATATTTTTAAAGAAGCCGAAGTAACAGTGACAATAGACGAAGCTCGTGAACCAATGGGTATGTTAAAAAGAGACCATATTCAAACTATGTTAGAAATGCCAAGAATACAACAATTGTGGCAAAAACAATACGGAAAATCACATAACGAACAAGACATAGATAATTTATATAATCAATTTGAAAAGCTATTAATGAAGAATCTAAAATCATTTACTGATCCAATAATTAATGTGACTGAAGTCATAGACGACCTTAGAGACAAAGGATATGTTATTGGGTCTACAACAGGATATACAAGAGAAATGATGAAAATAGTGAGTTCAGCTGCGAAAGAAAAGGGATATGCACCTGACTATATTGTAACAGCTGATGATGTGGGGGGATATGGCAGACCGTATCCATATATGATTTTTGAAAATATGCGCCAACTCGAATTACAATCGGTTCATGAAGTAATAAAAGTAGGAGATACTGTATCCGATATCAAAGAAGCAGTTAATAGTGGTATTACAGCAGTGGGTATTATTAAAGGCAGCTCGGTTGTTGGATTAAGAGAAAATGAGTGGAATAATTTGAATAAAGAGGAAAAAAATAAAATTATAGAAGAAACAAAACAAAAATTCATAGCTAATGGGGCAGATTACGTATTACAAGATATAACAGAATTACCGCTATTATTAGCAGAATTAAATAAAAAAGAATAAAACATTAAAGATATTCCTTATTTACTAAAATTGTCTCAAATATAGGATGCAAAATAAAGACGCTTTCGTTGAATTCATCTTCAGGATGAATTTATTCGGAGGTGTTTTTTTATAAAAATTATCAAATTCACTAACATCTGAGAATAAATTACTTTCTCTCGAAGTATTCAACATTTTTAAACTAAGTATTATGGGTTTAATAACAATTTTTATTAAAAAATTGTAAAAATACAACAGAATTACTTTGATATGTGTATTTTTCTATTGATCATCGATTATGTTAATAAAAAGTGACTATTAAATGATTGAGGAATAGATGAAATTGTTTTTATATTTAAGGCTTTAATTATACCCTGTATGGGTATATAATGTTATGATAATTAAAAGTATGAAGCTAAGGAGGTTTTAATTTGTCAAACTATGAATATCATGATCATTATGACAACCCTGACCATCATAGTGATCACGAACATCACCATCATGGGGAGTTTAAAGTTAAATTTTTTATCTCATTAATTTTTGCGATACCTATCATTGTTTTATCGCCAATGATGGGAGTTAAATTACCATTTCAATTCACATTTTCAGGTTCTGAATGGGTGGTGTTAATACTTGCTACAATTTTATTCTTTTATGGCGGTAAACCGTTCTTAATTGGCGGAAAAGATGAACTTAAAGTTAAAAAACCAGGAATGATGACACTAGTTGCTTTAGGAATTTCGGTGGCTTACATTTATAGCTTGTATGCTTTTTATATGAATAATATTAGTAGTACACCAGATCATACAATGGACTTTTTCTGGGAATTAGCTACATTAATTTTAATTATGTTATTAGGTCATTGGGTTGAAATGAATGCGGTAGGAAATGCTGGAGATACATTGAAGAAAATGGCAGAGCTTTTACCTAATAGTGCTTTTAAAATAACGGATAATGGTCAACGTGTAGAAATTAAAATATCAGACATCATCATTGGTGATATCGTTGAAGTGAGAGGTGGAGAAAGTTTTCCTTCAGATGGAATTATCGTTCAAGGTCAAACATTTGTAGATGAATCATTAGTCACAGGGGAATCTAAAAAAATACAAAAAACCCCCGATGACTATGTTATTGGTGGTTCTATTAATGGATCAGGAACTATACAGGTTGAAGTTACAGCTGTAGGTGAAGAGGGTTACCTTTCCCAAGTGATGGAGCTTGTTAATCAAGCGCAAAATGATAAATCAAAAGCTGAGTTATTATCAGATAAAGTAGCTGGTTATTTGTTCTATTTTGCGGTAAGTATTGGTCTGATTGCATTTATCGCGTGGATGTTTATTCAAAATAATATTGATTTCGCATTAGAACGCCTAGTAACTGTATTAGTAATTGCTTGTCCCCATGCATTAGGTTTGGCAATACCTTTAGTAACTGCTCGTTCTACTACGATAGCTGCCCATAACGGTTTAATCATTAAAAATAGAGAGGTTGTAGAACTAGCACAATATATAGACTATGTAATGATGGATAAAACCGGTACACTTACAGAAGGAATTTTTTCAGTTAATCATTTTGAAAGTTTGCAAGCTGACTTAAGTGACGATGCAGTAATAAGTCTGTTTGCATCATTAGAAAGCCAATCTAATCACCCGTTAGCAATAGGTATTGTAGACTTTGCGACAGAGAAAAACATTTCATACGTTGAACCTCAGGATGTGAATAATATTTCAGGTGTAGGGTTAGAGGGCATAGTTGATAATAAAAAGTACAAAATTACAAATGTTTCTTATCTTGATAAATATGAATTTGATTATGACAAAAACTTGTTTACAACATTAGCTCAACAAGGTAATTCCATTAGTTATTTAATTGACGAACAACAAGTTATTGGTATCATCGCGCAAGGAGATAAAATTAAAGTAAGTTCTAAACAGATGGTAGATGATTTATTATCCAGAAATATCACACCAGTGATGCTAACAGGCGATAATAAAGAAGTAGCACATGTTGTTGCCAAAGAATTAGGTATCAATGATGTACATGCACAATTAATGCCAGAAGATAAAGAGAGTATCATTAAAGATTATCAAAGTAATGGTAAGAAAGTAATGATGATTGGTGATGGTATCAATGATGCTCCTAGTCTTATAAGAGCTGACATTGGTATAGCAATTGGTGCAGGTACAGATGTTGCCGTTGAGTCAGGTGATATTATTCTTGTTAAAAGCAATCCATCTGATATTATCCATTTCTTGAAGCTTTCAAAAAACACCATGAGAAAGATGATTCAAAATTTATGGTGGGGCGCAGGATATAATATTATAGCTGTACCCTTAGCCGCTGGTATTTTGGCTTTTATAGGTTTAATTCTCTCTCCAGCTGTAGGAGCAGTGTTAATGTCACTAAGTACAGTTATCGTTGCAATTAACGCCTTCACGCTGAAATTAAAATAGTAGATAGGAGTTTTTATCATGATTAAAAAAGCGACTTTTCTTATATTAGCATCAATTTTAGTATTATCTGCTTGCTCAAATAGCAAGGAACAAAACGAAGAATCTAAAGACCAAAAACATGAAAACCACATGAATCATAATAGTGAAAGTAAAGCTCTAGAGGATATGACATCAACTAAGAAAGGGAAGTTTAAACCAGGAGATAAAGTGACTATAACAACAGCTCATATGCCAGGCATGAAAAGCGCAGAAGCTACAGTTAAAGGTGCCTACAAAACGCATGCTTATGTTGTCAGTTATAAACCTACAAATGGGGATGAAAAAATAAATAATCATAAATGGGTCGTAAATGAAGAAATTAAAGATGCTCCTGAAAAAGGGTTCGAAAAAGGCGATACAGTTAAATTAGAAGCTGATCATATGGATGGTATGAAAGGTGAACAAGCTAAAATAGATGATGTAAAAAACACAACTGTCTACATGTTAGATTATAAATCGACAAAAAATAATAAGATGGTTAAAAATCATAAATGGATGATAGGTGATGAACTAAAACCTCGTTAAATATAATATTAACATCTATAATTAAATGTTTAAGAATATACTTTTTGAAAATAGATGATTGAAAATAAAATAACCTATTTTTATACCTATAAATTAATTTAATCAACAATGTAATATTTTTCATTTTTGACACAGAACCTCTTAACTATAAATTAAGAGGTTCTTTAGTTATTTATGTCTATAGACGATCGCATTCATTACGTAACCATAAGGTAGAAGAAAATAATTTACTATGGAACAAACAAAACTTACAGTAGAAGAAATTGCTAAACAAACTGGAGTAAATAGACCAACTGTGTATAGGTTACTAAAATAATATATTTTCTATAATTAAAAAATTAAGCTCTTCCAACTATAAATAATGCAATTTTCTTAGCTAATGCTTCCTTCTCTATCGTGCCATTACTATCAGCTAACTGTAATGCGGCTTCATGAACCATTTGTGAAAAAATAGGCACAAATATTTCTTTTTCGTTATCTTCATAAACACCTTTCAAACTTTTTGTTAAAACATTATTCAACTCGCTTAGTATTTTTTCTTTCATTTGAGGTAATGCTAACCCAGCATAGCTACTTCTGCATTCAATATTAGGTTCTTTATAAAAATCGTGAACTGCTAAAATGAGTTGACTTATATTTTCTTGATTAAAAATCATAGTTTCCGAAACATAGTTCTCAATAGAAACTGTAGCAAAATCTTCCATAACATAGTCGATTAAGTCATATTTATCTTCAAAATGGGCATAAAATGTTGCTCTATTTACTTTAGCCCCTTTTGTGATATCTGCTATTGTTATTTTCTCAAAATCTTTTTTATCTACTAAACTAAAAAAGGCGTTAATCAATGATTGTTTCGTATGTGTCACTCTCAAATTTTTTACTTTTTCTGCCATTTGAATCATCTCCTCAACAATTTAAAGTTATTGTTGCTATAGCAACATTCAAGCATGGTTTGTTGATTGTTATATCACTTTATTAATTGTATATTTTACTTAAAGCAACACTTTGTTGTTTTAATATATCATAGACAAGGAGCTACTTAAAATGAAAACATTAGTCATTGTAGGCGCAGGTACTGGTTTAGGACTATCTATAGCTAAAAAATTTGGTGCTGAAGGATTTAGAGTAGCAACTATTTCTCGAAATGTTGAGAAATTAAAAGTTATTCAAGAAAACCTGAGTAATTTAAACATCGAGACAAAAACTTATATAGCAGATATCACAGACTTGGAAGAATTAAAAAAATCTATCCAAACAATTAAAATTGAGTTTGGTTCAATTGATGTCATAGAGTTTAGCCCTCACGCCAAAGAAGATAAATTCACAAATATATTAGAAACTACACCAGATAGTGTATCAGAAATGTTAAAAACTTATTTATTCCCATCAATTCAGTTAGTTAACGAAGTTTTACCAGATATGATAAATAAAGGAGAGGGGGCAATTCTATTTACAACAGGTGTATCTACAATATTCCCTTTACCTTTTGCTGGAAACGCTGGGATTATAGGCGCTGGCTTACGTAATTATGCTGAAAACCTCTACTCTCAGCTGGAAGATAAAGGCATATTTATCAAACATCTTTCAATAGGAACAGTGATAGAACCTGGAACAGTAGGAGACCCAAATTTGATTGCGGAGGCTTGGTATAATTTATATAGTCAAAAAGAAAAGTTTGAAGAGACCTTTCCAAAAGGTCTTAAACAATCTGATATTTCCTAATGAGTGTACCGTAATTAAATGATCAAACTTTATTTTTATATTAATTAAACGTTTTTATGTTTTACTATGTTAGGAAGTTATAGAACATTTATCAAGGAACTAACATAAACGCACTAACCCCTCACTATTGCTAGTAGTGAGGGGAATTTCGTAGGTGTGGCTAATCGTCTTTTTCATTATACTTGTATAGTCAATACGTACATGTCGCAATAATATAATCGGCGTCATGTGAGCAAGGATTTTCAACATAGATAATATCTCCTCTCAGGGGCAAATTGGCCCCTGAGAGAAAAGCAACTACATTATTTTACAATTTGTGAATGTATTCGTATCGTAATTTCCTTAAGTGAATATATGTTAAATAGAATGCACAACTTCACTGTTGCATATAGTCATTTCAATTAAATCATCATTCAATACTACGTTGGTGTCCAGTGGGTTTTTGTTTAATATTACAAAGTCAGCTACGTTACCTTTTTTAATAGCTCCTTCGTAATCATCCGTATTATTCAATTTAGCAGCATCTATAGTCATTTTTTTATATGCTTCACTACGTGTTAAACGTTGGTTTTCACCTAAAACTTTCCCGTTTTTTGTGATCCTATTAACTGCAATTTGAATTGATTCTAAAGGAGAAATAGGTGTAACAGGTGCATCTGTATGAATTGTGAATGTCATATTTGCATTTTCAGCCCATCTTAATGGATCTAAATTTTGTGCTTTCTCTTCACCTAAAAATACATCACGGTGTAAATCTCCAAAATAATATACATGATTGATAAAGAAAGAACCACCAATGTTGTGTTCAGCCATTTCTTTAATATCATCCTGTGTGACTGTTTGTAGATGTTCAATACGATTTAATAAAGGTGTTTTTTTATAATCAGCTGTAGCTTTATAAGCGTTAATGACTGACTTAGCAGCAAAATCACCATTAGCATGCGTCACGATGTTAAATCCTAATTTTTGAAAATGTTTAAATATATCAATCAGTTTGTTGTTACTCATTAATGGTGCAGGCGCTTCACTGCCATCCAAGTATTTATTACGAATTGATGCAGTTTGTAATTGTATAGAGCCATCGCTAAAACATTTAACTCCACCTAAATGTCCCATACCATTACTTATATTATTTAACTTTTCTTCAATTTCGTTAGCATGAATATTTTTTAAATTGTGATTTTGCTCTAATAATTCATGACTTAACATCCAACGTGTGCGAATTCTCTGAGGAGACTCCAAAAATTTAAGTACTCCCTCATAATCTATATATCCCCTACTACCAATTAATAAATCAGATGTATTAGTTATACCACTTTTAACATAGTCATCTACAGCTAAATTCATTGTATAGATAGTATCTTCTGGTTTAGCCTCAGGTAAAGCATGTTGTAATTTTGCAGTTGCTGGAATTTCAATTAATACACCATTAACTTTGCCATTTTGGTCACGCTCATAGTAGCCACCCTCAGGATCTGGGTCATCCAAACTAACTCCCATATACTCTAAAGCTTTTGTATTAACAGTAGCCATGTGCCCCGAATAATGCATAACGCATATAGCAACATCTTCTGAAATTTTATCTAAATCAAAGCGATTAGGATGTCTTTGTTCTTTTAATGATTTTTCATTATAACCGAAGCCCATAACCCATCCTTTTTTGTATAAATTTTCTTTTTGTACTTTGAATTGCTGAATTAATTCATCTATATTAGAAATTTTATTTGCAGAACAATCTACCATTGTTTTTGTAGTACCATATGCTGTGGGATGACTATGAGTGTCAATAAAACCAGGTGTAATCCATTTTTCTTCTAAATCAAGTGCCTCATTATCTTTTATAATTGAATCTTGGGAGATAATTTGATCAATATACCCATCTTTTAAATACAATGTAGCAAGATAAGGCTTATTATCTATCATATCTAAAATATTTGCATTAACTATCTTTGAAATTTCCATTTATAAAACCTCCTATTTTACTGTTAATAATCTATTGGACACCTTATTTTTAGGGTGGTATTTTTTTACATTGCTTTTAATTAATTTCGCAATTTACTTTTTGAGTTTTCAGTAATATATGAAATAACAACTTTAGTTCTTTGTTTCGAAAAAGCTAAAATTACTTGATTTACTAATGGTTATTACTTAAATTTGCTACAATACCAAGCATATTGCACATCAATTTATTTTATTCTATTTTAGTATTTAAGTATTTTACATGTTCAAATAATTTCTTTTGTATGCTTAGTAGTTGCTCAACTTCTTCGGTATTTAAAACAGAATAAACTTCATTTCTCAAGTTTCGGCCTTGCTTTTGAGCTTCTTCTAAAACATCTAACCCTCGATCAGTGATTGTAATTAAAATAACACGTCGATCATTTTCTTGTTGCTCTCTTATTATATAGCCTTCTTTTACAAGGTTGTTTGTTAATTTAGTAATAGCTCCTGAGGTATATCCTAAAGAAAGTGCCAGAGATGACGGTTTTTGTGAACCTTTATCTTTTAATTTAGATAAAGCCAAAATCTGAGATATATTGACATTCATATTGAATTTTTTCATGAAAAGCGTCATTGTAGCATCGTTGAGCAACTCTGCATTATGAATAAGTTCAAAAAAATTATTGTTTTCCATAATTACTCCTTCTTCTAAAATTATTATGATATTAATATACCAGTAATTATCTTTCTGGTAAAATATTTAATAGTATAATAAATGTAAACTTTTATAAATTGAAAATAAGCTAAAAGATAATAATTTTAGGGAGAGGACGAGGAGGAATTATGAGTATTTATATAGAAAGTGTTAATTCATTTAATATAAATGAAGTTAAAAATTTAAAAATAGCTAAGAAACAATTTCATTTTATAGAAACAATAACGGATTGTTTGAACGAAGCAATGAAATTTTCACAGTGGCATCCAGTAGCAATTTATAAAAGTGATATTGTCGTTGGTTTTGCGATGTATGGTTGCTTTGGAGAAAACAAAGAAACTTGGATTGATCGAATTCTTATTGATGAACAACATCAACGTAAAGGCTATGGTCGAGAAGCTATGAAATTGCTGATAAATTTAGTTTTAAATAAATATGATATAAACACAATCTATTTAAGTATTGTTAGAAATAATGATATTGCAAGAGCGTTATATGAAGATTTAGGTTTTCGTTATACATCAATAGATGATTTAAATGGTGAATTAATATTTAAGTATAATAAACATTAATTGCCACTGTAGTGTTTAGTAGCTAAGATTCATAACATAAATTAAACCAAATAAGGAGTGCATAAAAAATGAAAAGATTAAAAGATAAAGTTGTAATTATTACTGGAGCAGCACAAGGCATGGGCAAAATGCATGCTGAAAAAGCATTAAATGAAGGTGCAAAAGTTGTAATTACTGACATAAACAAAGAACTAGGGTTACAAACTTCACAAACACTTGGAGAAAACGCTATATTTATTCAACATGATGTGGCGAATGAAGAACATTGGAGCAATGTAATAAGCACAGTTATTGAGAAATGGGGGCGTATTGATGTATTGGTTAATAATGCAGGAATTACTTATAGTACACCTTTAGAAGAATTGAGTTTAGCAGCTTATATGAAGATTGTGAATATTAATCAGGTTTCTGTATTTTTAGGTATGAAGACTGTAGCAGAGACTATGAAAGCTCAAAAGGCCGGTTCAATTATTAACATATCATCTATGAACGGTTTAGTAGGGGGTGCTATTGGATATACTGATACAAAATTTGCTGTTAGAGGTATGACTAAAGCAGCATCTAGAGAATTATCTCCTTACAATATCCGTGTTAATTCCGTACATCCGGGGGTTATCCAAACCGCTATGTTAGAGCAAGAAGATGTTAAAGAGCAAGTAGAAAAATTCAAAAAAACGATTCCTATGAGACGTGTAGCACAAGTAGAAGAAGTATCAAACATGGTTATCTTTTTAGCTTCTGATGAAGCTAGTTATTCTACAGGGGCTGAATTTGTTATTGATGGCGGTCTGACAGCACTATAATAAAGCAGTTTTAAGAATTTCATATTATGACGAACTATTATTTTATAATTTTTTGATAATATTATTTGCTTTTCTGCACCAAAGCTCTAGTTAAAAATTTTTATTGCTCTATAGTTACTTACCTTTCTTATATTCAGTACAATAAGAAAAAACAAGTTCTTATTTAACAACATTATCGAAAAGTAGAAATATACTCTATATAAAACAAGGAACATTTTTACGTACATTATTTATGTCACTTAATTATTCAATGGATATAATATAGAACCTATGGGTGAATAGGACGGTAGTTCCTAAAGTGATATATAAAATAAGGCATCATCAGTAACCATTTCTCTCTAGATTTGGTATTGATGATGCCTTGTTTTTAACATAGTTATCATTGTGAATTGATTAAATTTTTGAATATATGATTTTCTCAATTTCTATATTATTTCAATAGAAACTGACTTTTATTTATTAGCCAAAGATATTATACGCTGAACCTTGATTAGATTTATTTCAATGCTAATGAAAAATCTTTATAACCTTCGCTAACGTTTACAATATTAGTAAAACCTCTATATTCTAGTATACCGATTGCGATAGAACTTCTAACTCCTGATTGACAATGAACGTATATTTTATCATTTTTATCAAAAGGTATACTCTCATTTAATAATTTTCCGTGATGGATATTCACCGCTTGTTCTAAATGTCCTTGGTTCCATTCTTCATCGTTACGCACATCTAGCATATGAGTCTCTTTGCCAGTCATATCCGCGCTATGAATAGAAGACGTCATGGTTGTTGTTTGTGGTAAACGGTAACCTGCTACATTTTCAAAACCAATTAACTGTAAAGTATGCACTGCTTCTTCAATCGTAGCTTTATTGCCGATTAAGTCTATATCTTTATTATAGTCTAAATACCAACCAATTTGATTAATAAAGTTGTGATTATAAGGAATATTGATAGTTCCTTGCGCATGACCGCCATGGAAAGCTTCTTTACTACGAAGATCAAATGCGATTCTTTCATTGTTTAAGCTAGGATAAACATTATATGGTTGATACATGTTCATACCAAATTGGTTAATTTGTTTCATTTGGGCAAAATGATGCGGTGGAGCTGGTTGATTTGATGTTAATGTTTCAACAAATGTTGCTTCATCAGTTACATTAAAGGCCCAGTTGTTTATTTTTTCGTAACCTAACGTAGACATAGGTATTGCCCCTAAAGCTTTACCACATGGACTACCTGCGCCATGGCCTGGCCAAATTTGAATATAATCTGGTAAATCTTTAACACTATTTACAGATTGATACATTTGTTTGGCACCGACTTCTGTTGACCCTTTCATTTGTACTGCTTTTTCTAATAAATCAGGTCTACCTATATCACCAACGAAGATAAAGTCACCACTAAATAGCCCCATCGGTATATTAGAGCCTCCGCCTTCGTCAGTAAGTAAGAAACTGATACTCTCGGGGGTATGACCTGGTGTATGCAAGACTTCTAATTTAATATTTCCTACATAAATAGTGTCTTGATGTCTAACAAAATGGGTTTGTTGTGGCATGTTTTTATAACTCAAGTCATCGTCACCTTCACCAGATACGTATATGCTTACGTCCAATTTGTCCGCAACGTCTCTGATGCCTGAAGCAAAGTCAGCATGAATATGCGTTTCAGCAGCTTGTGTAATTGTAAAACCTTCATCATCTGCAACTTGCATATATTTTGTTAAGTCCCGTATTGGATCTATGATCATCGCTTCTCCTGTACGTTGACATCCAATTAAATAAGAGGCTTGAGATAAATTATTATCATAGAATTGTTTGAAAAACATAAAAATCTCCCTTTTTAAAATAAATTTAGTTTATTAAATGAATAAATTATGACTGGCTTGTTCTGTTTCACCAATATAAGTTCCCACGCCACCATATTCGACTTCATCTCTAAGTTCTTCTTTTGTAATGCCCATAACGTCCATGCTCATCGTACATGCGATTAACTTGATGTTTTGATCAATTGCTTGGTCTATAAGTGACGGTAAGGAATCAACATTTTTCTTTTTCATAACATAACGCATCATGATATTACCTAAACCGAACATATTCATTTTTGATAATGGCATGTGTACTGGTGTCTTAGGCAACATAAAATCAAACATTTTTGCAATACCTTTCTTCTTAACATGAGTTGCTTGTGCTTTTTTCAATGCATTAAGTCCCCAAAAAGTGAAAAAGATAGTTACATCTCTGCCGGCAGATTTAGCACCGTTTGCAATAATCATTGCCGCTACTGCTTTATCTAACTCACCACTAAATAAAACGATAGTCGTACCTTTATCGGTATGATTTACTTCTAATTCTCGTGGTTTTTCTTTTTGAATAACGACGTTAATTTCATTGTTATTTTCGTTCAGCTTTACAAGTGTGTGTCCTGTTTGTTTCACCCAGCTTTTAATATCGCTAAGAAAACCAGGGTCTGTAACGGTTACTTCGATTTGGTCACCAATTTCAATATTTTTAATTTCTTTACTAACATTAACTATTGGTCCCGGGCACTGAAGGCCATTAAAATTAAATTGTTTGCGGTTCGGTTTAATTACTTTATTACCATTTTCTACCACATCGTCATGATTGATATTTTGTTTTTCAAAAGCTGCATAACCACCGTCTAAATTCACAACTTCATAACCTTGTTTAGCTAAATATTCGCTTGCTTTAGCGCTTCTATTACCACTTTTGCAGTAGATATAATAAGTTTTATCCTTGTTCTTAGCGAATGTGTCAATATTTTCTACAGAATGTAATATTGCACCATCAATACGGCCTAATTTGTATTCTTCTGGTGTTCTAACATCAATCAATTGTCCTTTTTTCGCTAATTGCTCTAACTCTACTTTACTTAATTCGTTAATATGTTCTTCTTGATATTGTTTCATATTTTCCTCCTCTAGATACCTATAGGGGTATAGTAACAGGTGGGAATAACTTGAGTCAAATACCCCTCTGGGTATTTGACAATTTACTATAAATTTATTACTATAAGTATATTCAATTTAAAATCGGAGGAAACCAATATGGATTATAATAAACAAATGGTAAATCGCATCAATAGAATACAAGGCCAATTAAACGGCGTTATTAAAATGATGGAAGAAGAAAAAGATTGTAAAGATGTCATTACGCAACTCAGTGCATCAAAGAGTTCAATCCAACGTTTGATGGGCGTTATTATAAGTGAAAATTTAATAGAATGTGTAAAAGCAGCCGATGATAAGGGAGAAAGTTCTCAAGAAATGATTAATGAAGCTGTGAATTTATTAGTAAAAAGTAAATAATGGATATGCTCAATATAATAACTATGTTGTTGATTGGTATATTTGGAGGTTTTATATCTGGCTTAGTAGGCATAGGAGGAGCCATTATTATTTATCCAGCTATTTTGTTGTTACCATCATTATTAGGGGCTCCTGCCTATAGCGCATACATTGCTTCGGGTCTCACTTCTAGCCAAGTGTTTTTTAGTACACTCAGCGGTTCATTTAAAGCAAGAAAGAAAGCTGAATTCTCACCTAAACTTGTAATGAATATGGGTGGGGGTATGGTTATTGGAAGCATATTCGGAGCAATGCTAGCTAATTTATTTAACGCTACTTTTATAAACAATATATATATAATCATCGCCATAGTTGCATTATTATTAATGTTTGTTAAAGTTAAATCTGTTTCCCAAGAGGTAAGGTTCAAACCTGTTTTACTTATCTTAGTAGGATTTGGAATTGGCGTAGTATCAGGCATTGTAGGTGCAGGCGGCGCATTTATTATTATTCCCGTATTATTAGTTTTATTCAAGTTGCCAATGAATACAGTAGTGACTAACAGTATCGTCATTGCTTTCATCTCATCAATAGGGGCTTTTATTATTAAATTCATACAAGGCTATATCCCTATCGAAAGTGCAATATTTTTAATAATTGGAAGCATGCTCTTTGCGCCTATAGGACTAAAAATAGGTTCCAAGGTACCTGACATTGTGCAAAAAAGCATTGTCAGTATCTTAATCGCAATTGCAATTATACAACTTGTATTTTAATAAATTTAAAAAGGGGGCTTTAAAGTGAATCAGTGGGATGAAAAATTTGATTCAGAAGAATATATTTATGGCAAAGAAGCGAATTCATTTGTTAAAGGTATTTTTAAAAAGCCAACAGACAATAATGAAAAAATTTTATTACTTGCAGAAGGTGAAGGCCGTAACGCGGTATATCTAGCAAAACTCGGGTATGATATAACGACTTATGATATGTCACAAGTGGGGATTAATAAACAATACCAATTAGCGAAAGCAGCACATGTTGACATCAATGCAAATTATGGAGACATCACAAAACCTAACTTAGCGGCTGGGTCATCATTTGACTATAGTATTAATATCTTTGGCCATGTACCTAATGAAGGTAAACAAGAGATGTTCAATAATCTCGTTCAATCATTAGTCATAGGGGGTTATAGTTACTTTGAGTTTTATTCAAAAGAACAATTAGCATATGGCACTGGCGGTCCTAAAGACGAATCCATGTTATATACAATTGATGAAATCGAAGCTTATTTAAAACACTTACCTGTTAAGATTCACGAATTAGAACAGCATGAGGTTTATCGTAATGAAGGTATTAAACACACTGGCACAGGTTCTATAATTCAAGGTTATATAGAAAAAATATAATATTTGAGTATAAGATGATAACAGAGTACGTTAAATAACTTTGACTAAAAATAAGAGTTAATTTATATTGAGTTAGTTATAGAAATTGATGTTTTATAAAAAAAGCGTCATCTAATAAAATCATTTCAAAAATGGTTTTACTAGATGACGCTTTATCATATTGAAGTCCACCGTTAAAAATAAACAGCTATATTATGTTCTTGGCAAAAAACATTGATATCTTTTGGAGGAATTTTATCGGTAAACATTTTGTTAATATCGCTTAAGTCACAATAGGTGAGTAAAGTGGATTTCCCCATTTTACTATGGTCGGCTAAGATAAATGTTTCTGTAGCTTTACTTGTAATATACTGCTTTATCAAATTTTCTTCCATCTCAGAATTAGACAATCCGTTTTGAATATTAACACCTGTTGCTGACATAAAAGACTTATTAATAAGTCAGTGAATTTTTTCATTCATCGTGATAGTAACAATATAATGTATATTATTTTCTCTATAAAAAGACGCTTTCTCAAAAATTTGGTTAAGTGTCATTATAGTTACATATCGTTATAAATCAAGATGATTGGTTAACAATATAGAATAAGTAATGAAGACGGTATTATTGGTAATTGAAAATATCAAGGTGAACCAGATTTAGGATTTTTAGAAATAAAAGCCATACAAGAACCCATTGATATTCCGCTAGTATTACATGGTGTATTAAGAATTTCAGATGAAAATTTATTATTTAGTATAATGCTCTAGGATATGTTCAAGAGATTTCTTATTACCATGTTATTATTGGACGGATTTTATCGTGGGTACTTAATTAACATTAAGATTATACTTATAAAATTGGACTATTGATTATCGATAGTCCATTTTTTAATTTAATTAAAGTGAATTTTTCTTTCTTTTATGTATGAAAGAGAAGAAACGATATAGCTTAAACTTTGCATTTTCAACTATAGAAATATTTAGATAGACAATTTGCAACTATTTAGTTATATAGCAAAAAGTTTATGAAATATGTAGATTCATAGTGGTATACACAAAAAAGTATAGACGTATATCTATATAGATGTTAATCTATTTACTGTATAGGAGGTATATTAATGTCTTATAAAGAACTATCATCAATACTAAAAGTTTTATCAGATCCAAGCAGGTTAGAAATACTAGATTTACTATCTTGTGGTGAATTATGTGCATGTGACTTATTGGAACATTTTCAATTCTCACAACCAACACTAAGTCATCATATGAAGTCATTAGTAGATAACAATATAGTTACTACAAGAAAAGATGGCAACAAACACATGTATCAACTTAATCATGCTATTTTAAACGACACCAATCAAAATTTAAATATCATTAACACATCTAATCAGCGCTGTATATGTAAAAATATGAAATCAGGTGGCTGTTGATGACGACGTTAGCAATTATAATCTTCTTGTTAACTTTAATCTTTGTGATATGGCAACCGAAAGGTTTAGATATTGGTATTACAGCTTTAATAGGAGCTGTCGTTGCTATCATTACAGGGGTTGTTAGTTTTTCTGATGTATTAGAAGTAACTGGTATTGTTTGGAATGCTACTTTAACCTTTGTAGCTGTTATTCTTATTTCATTAATATTAGATGAAATTGGTTTTTTTGAATGGTCTGCGGTACATATGGTCAAAGCTTCAAACGGTAACGGCTTAAAAATGTTTGTTTTTATCATGCTACTTGGGGCAATTGTAGCAGCATTTTTCGCAAATGATGGTGCAGCATTAATCTTAACGCCAATTGTATTAGCGATGGTAAGGAATCTAGGATTTAATAAAAAAGTGATTTTTCCTTTTATTATTGCCAGTGGTTTTATTGCTGATACTACATCACTACCTTTAATTGTAAGTAACTTAGTTAATATCGTCTCTGCAGATTATTTTGATATTGGGTTTATTGAATATTTTAGTCGAATGATTATTCCTAATATATTCTCTCTGATTGCTAGTATCCTCGTTTTATGGGTATATTTCAAAAAATCTATACCTAAAACGTTCGATACAGAAAATCTTACAGACCCTAAAAATGCAATTACAGATCCTAAATTATTTAAAATTTCGTGGATTGTATTAGCCATACTACTCGTGGGTTACCTTGTTAGTGAGTTTATCCAAGTCCCAGTATCAATTATTGCTGGTATTATTGCTTTCATCTTTGTACTGTTAGCTCGTAAATCTAAAGCAGTTCATACAAAACAAGTGATTAAAGGTGCGCCATGGAATATTGTTTTATTCTCTATTGGTATGTATCTTGTTGTTTTTGGACTAAAAAATGTAGGAATCACAACAATTTTAGCTGATGTATTATCTAATATTTCAAGTTATGGGTTGTTCAGCAGTATCATGGGTATGGGCTTTATAGCTGCCTTCTTGTCTTCTATTATGAACAACATGCCAACTGTTTTAATAGACGCTATTGCTATCGGACAATCAAATGTAGTAGGTACTATTAAAGAAGGTATGATTTATGGGAATGTGATAGGTTCTGATTTAGGCCCTAAAATTACGCCAATTGGTTCTTTAGCAACATTATTATGGCTACATGTTTTAACACAAAAGGGTGTAAAGATTTCTTGGGGAACATACTTTAAAACCGGAATCATTGTTACTATTCCAGTACTATTTATAACACTCTTAGGTTTATACCTTACATTAATTATATTTTAAGAAAAGAGGATTTAATTATGGGTAAGAAAACAATTTATTTTATATGTACCGGCAACTCTTGTCGTAGCCAAATGGCTGAGGGTTGGGGGAAGAACATATTAGGTGAAGGTTGGAATGTCTATTCTGCTGGTATTGAAACTCATGGCGTTAACCCTAAAGCAATAGAAGCTATGAAAGAAGTAGGTATTGATATTTCCAACCATACATCTGATTTGATTGATAACGATATTTTAAAACAATCAGATTTGGTCGTAACGTTATGTAGCGATGCAGATGATAATTGTCCTATCTTACCGCCAAACGTCAAAAAAGAGCACTGGGGTTTTGACGATCCAGCGGGTAAAAATTGGTCAGAATTTCAACGTGTAAGAGATGAAATAGGAGAGGAAATTAAAGCGTTTAAGAAAAAGACCGAGTAATCACTCGGTCTTTTTCTATTAAAATAGTTTTACCTATCTAAATGTCTATATAGCGTAGCTCTACTTATGTTTGTTTTTGCTTTTATCTCATCTAATGTATATTTCTTACTCATATACATTTCTATTGCGTCTCTTAAATTTTTATCATCACGTTTAGGTCTACCTAGACTTTTACCCTCTCTTACATAATTCTCTAATCCCATACGTGTTCTAAATTTTACAATATCACTTTGGAAATCAGTAATATCATGCAATATTTTTATAAAGCTCTCATTCTCATCTTTAATAATATTTCTACTTAAATTAATCACATATAGAGAAATTTCTTTGTCTGAAAGCATATCTAATATATCCACTAAATGTTTTGTAGAATCCGCAATAATACATAAATCTGTAATAAACAATATGTCTTTAGCAGCTAATTTTGAATTTAATAAAGAATCTAGTTCATTTCTTTTTTTATTGTTAGCATGTATTTCTTCAACAATATTATTTGTATATATTTCTATTTTCTTTGTTTGTTCATTGACACTATCATTTATTGTCACAGGTCTAACATAACCATATTTCATTTAAATGCACCACCTAACAGAAAAAGTATAACATACAGTTTCATTAAGGGGTATACATATGAAACTTTTCTGTTATACTTTACAATATAAATTGATCTGAAGGAGAGGAAATAATGGTTAAAAAACTAAAAAATGAATGGCTTAACCAACCTGGAAAAAATATACTTGCTGGTATTGTTGTAGCATTAGCATTAATACCGGAAGCTATTGCGTTTTCTATTATCGCTGGCGTAGACCCCATGGTAGGGTTGTATGCAGCGTTTATTATTGCCACTGTGACGGCGATAGTTGGCGGTAGGCCTGCGATGATATCTGGCGCAACTGGGGCCGTAGCACTTTTAGTGACCCCTTTAGTTAAGGAACATGGTGTTGAATATCTTTTTGCTGCGACCATTTTGATGGGATTTATTCAATTATTATTAGGTATACTTAAAGTTGGCCGTTTAATGAAATTTATCCCAAGATCTGTAATGATTGGCTTTGTTAATGCATTAGGTATTATGATTTTCATGTCTCAAATAGAACATATTTTTGGTATATCTATATCGACGTATATATATGTAATTACTACTTTACTTATTGTATATGTTATTCCTAGATTCTTTAAAGCTATACCTGCCCCATTAATAGCGATAATCGTTTTAACTGCTCTTTATATGTATACAGGTTCTGATATACGAACTGTAGGAGACTTAGGCAGTATTAAACAAACTTTACCTCACTTCTTAATGCCTAACGTTCCGTATAATTTAGAAACATTGCAAATTGTTTTCCCATATTCATTATCAATGGCTATTGTAGGTTTAGTAGAAAGTTTACTTACAGCTAAAATTGTAGATGATGCGACAGATACCTATAGTAGCAAAAATAAAGAGTCACGTGGCCAAGGAATTGCCAACATTATTACTGGTTTCTTTGGTGGTATGGGTGGTTGTGCGATGATTGGACAATCAGTTATCAATGTTAAATCAGGCGCAAATAGTAGGTTGTCTACATTTACAGCAGGTATTGTACTTATATTTATGATTATTGTTCTTGGCGGAGTAGTTGTTCAAATACCTATGCCAATTCTTGCGGGAATTATGGTCATGGTTTCTATCGGGACTGTTGACTGGAATTCATTTAAGTATATTAAAAAGGCACCCAAAACAGATGCACTTGTTATGATTTTAACGGTAATTATTGTATTAATGACACATAACTTAGCTATTGGCGTAATCGTAGGGGTTGTCTTTAGTGCTCTTTTCTTTGCGACTAAAATTTCAAAAATTGAAGTTATTCATGAAGAATTAGATAAGAAGCATCATTTCTCTTTTAAAGGTCAAATATTCTTTGTATCAATTGATTCTATGATGGAGCAAATTGACATTAATATTGAAGATAGTATCATAAAGTTGAATTTTGATCATGCTCACTTATGGGATGATTCAGCAGTAGATGCCATTGATACGATTGTTAGAAAATTTGAAGAGAAAAATAACATTGTTTATGTTGAAAAATTAAACACAGACAGTCGAAAAATCGTTTCAGAATTAAGCCAATTAAATGAAAATCATTTAAATTAAGGAGTGTTTTAATGTATAAATCAATTTTACTTGCTGCAGATGGTTCAGAAAATAGTGAACGTGCAGCTCAAGAGGTTCTGAACTTTACAGATGAATATACACTTGTCACAATACTGACGATTGTAGATGCTGAAGAATCAAAAACAGATGTTTTACATGGTAAACAGGGAACTAGTTTAACTCAAGAAAGAGAAAAAAAGCTTTCTCCCATTATCAATTTGTTCATTGAACATAATGTGAATTACGAAATTAACATTGCTCATGGTAACCCATCTGAAAAGGTAGTTGAAGTTGCGAATAGTGGAGAATATCAAGCCATCATCTTGGGAACGCGTGGTTTAAACAGTTTACAAGAAATGGTTCTAGGCAGTGTTAGTCATAAAGTAGCTAAACGTGCTCAAATACCCGTAATTATTGTTAAATAATATTAAATATCTCTGACTAAAGAATAGGCGTCAATTTCTATTGAGATTATATAGAAATTGACGTTTTCTTTATTCTCATTATATTTAGCGTCATTAAGACATAGCTAAATTCTTGTTTAACCGTATCTCTTTGCCCCATCGAATATTTTTTATTGGAGAACTATTAGTAAAATGATTAATAGGAAAAGTTTAATCCAAATAATTTATAATAGTAGAAAGTGATTTTAATTTTTATATAATATAATGTTTCTATGACCTAATAAATTTATAAACACACAACTTTGGATTTTAATTAATTTTAATGCTTTAATGACATAGTATTAAGTGGATTGTGTATTTTCAATATTCAGAAAAATGTTTTTGGCATAATCTATAAAAATTTTGGTGGCATGGGATGGTGTGCTCGAAGAGCATATTCCTAAAATACGATATGCTTCTTCTTTAAATTTTACAATTTTAATTTTTTTATTACTCTGCCTATTGTCTAAAACGAGTTTTGGTCTAATATTTATCCCGAGATTAGCTTCTACAAGTGCCATTATAGAAGCATCTTCAGATATTTCATACCTAATATTAGGTTCTAAATTATGAGATGAAAAAAATTTATTAATTTCATTATCCCAATTTTTTTTAGGTTTAATGAAATCATATGTAAATAAGTCATTAATAGAAACACTCTCTTCATTGGATAATGGATGTTTTTCCGATACTATGCATAGTAATTCATCTTTAATCAATGGTGAAAAGTTTAAAATGTTATTATCTGGAGGTGTATTAAAACAACAGTCCAATTCTCCTGATAGCACCATTTTTTCTAATGATTCATAATCTCCTTCATGAATATTTATTTTTATGTCTGGATAATCATGCTGAAGCGTACTTAAAATTTGAGGAAGCCAGCTCATAGTAATACTAGAAAAAGACCCTACATTTACAATACCAGTTTTTAGACCATTTAAGTTTTGAGCTTCTTGAATCAATGCCTCATGTATTCTTTCTAATTGAAGTGTATATTTATATATTTTTTCCCCTTCAATTGTAGGAGTTACCCCATTGCGATTTCTATTTAATAACTTCAAATTAAGTTCTTCCTCTAATATCTTTATAGAATTACTTAACCCTGGTTGAGTTAAAAATAAAGATTCAGCTGCACCACTCATTGTTTTTAATTGAATAACTTTATTTAAAATTTTATATCTTTGTAAAGTCAAATAATCCCCCCATAATATTTCTGTATATTAAATATAAATAGAATTTATTTTAATTATATATAGTATCCGAATATAATTGTAATATGTCAAGAAAAGTTAAATAAGGGGGAAGAGTATGATTAATACACAAAAAGCTTTAGATATAAAAAATTTTATAGGTGGAGAGTGGATAAAACCTAAGTCCAATGAATACATTGATGTGTATAATCCAGCTACTGGAGAGAAAACTGGAGTTGTTGCTAAGTCTAATTCGGAAGATTTTGAAAGCGCTTACAAAAGTGCCTCAGAAGCCTTTAAAATATGGAAGAAAACGCCTGTACCTAAAAGGTCAAGAATATTATTTAAATATCAACAATTATTAATTGAAAATCGTGAATTACTAACAGAAATTGTTACATTGGAAAATGGCAAAACACTTGCAGATGCAAGCGGAGAAGTACAAAGAGGTATTGAATGTGTAGAATTTGCTGCAGGCGCACCAACTTTAATGATGGGCGAACAACTACCAGATATTGCCACGGGTATTGAGTCAGGTTTATACAGATATCCGATAGGTGTTGTTGGAGGTATTGCACCATTTAATTTTCCAATGATGGTGCCTTGTTGGATGTTTCCATTAGCGATTGCGTGTGGCAATACTTTTATATTGAAACCATCTGAGAAAACGCCGTTACTTGCTAACAAATTAGCTGAGTTATTTAAACAAGCTGGACTTCCTGATGGCGTGTTAAACGTGGTACATGGTTCAGAGAATGTAGTAAATGGCATTTTAAATCATGAAGGTGTTGAAGCAGTGTCATTTGTTGGATCACAACCTGTAGCAGAATACGTATATAAAACAGCCGCAGCAAATGGTAAAAGAGTACAAGCATTAGCAGGAGCAAAAAATCATAGTATTGTCCTTGAAGATGCGGAATTAGATAACACTGTAACTAACATTATTAGCGCAGCTTTTGGTTCTGCAGGACAAAGATGTATGGCAGCTTCTGTAGTAGTAGCAGTTGGTAATATTGCAGATAGATTAATTAAACGCTTAAAAGTAGCTGCTGATGAGATTGTTATTGGAGATGGGGCCGATGAAAACACATTCCTTGGACCAGTTATAAGAAAAAATCAACAACAACAAACATTAGAAAACATTGATAAAGGTGTCGAGGAAGGTGCAACGTTAGTAAAAGATGGAAGAAATATCGATGTAGATGGAAGTGGATACTTTGTTGGCCCGACTATTTTCGATCATGTGCGTACAGATATGAGTATTTGGGAAAAAGAATTATTTGCTCCTGTGCTATCTATTGTGCGCGTTGAAACGCTTGAAGAAGCAATTGCTGTAGCTAATAAATCTGAATTTGCGAATGGTGCATGCTTGTATACTGATAGCGCTAAAGCTGTTAGAGAATTTAGAGAAGAAATGGATTCTGGCATGTTAGGAATTAATTTAGGGGTGCCTGCACCTATGGCATTTTTCCCATTTTCTGGATTTAAAAATTCTTTCTATGGCGATTTACATGCTAACGGTAAAGATGGAGTTCACTTTTATACTAGAAAAAAAATGGTAACAGCACGTTATTAACGAATGATTGGAGGGATTAATATGATTCAACAACAAAATCAAGAAAAAATAAAAGAAAAAGACGCTAATCAAGTTTGGCATGCTATGAAAGGTGCCGATAAAGATGTTAATAGATTGATTGTGGAATCTGCAGAAGGAGCTTGGGTAAAAGATATTGATGGTAATCAGTACTTGGATGGTATGTCAGGTTTGTGGTGTGTCAACGTGGGATATGGCAGAACTGAAATTGCTGAAACAGCATATAATCAATTAGAAAAGTTAGCTTATTTTCCTTTAGCTCACGGTCATAAACCTGCTGTTGAATTAGCTGAAAAATTAAATAGCTATTTAAATGATGAATACGTTTTTTTCTTTTCGAACAGTGGGTCTGAAGCAAATGAAACAGCTTTTAAAATAGCCCGTCAATACCATGAACAAAACGGGGAAAGCCAACGTACTAAATTTATTTCAAGATACAGATCATATCACGGTAATACTATGGGTGCATTAGCTGCAACGGGACAAGCTGAAAGAAAATATAAATATGAGCCGTTAGCTCAAGGTTTTTTACATGTTGCTCCTCCTGATATGTATAGAAAGCCAAAAGATAATGAAACACTGGAGTCTGTTCAAGCGATAGACGAAGTAATGAAGTGGGAGCTTAGTTCCACAATTGCTGGTGTAATTATGGAACCTATTATTACTGGTGGTGGCATTTTAATGCCTCCTGAAAATTATTTAAAGAAAGTTAAGGAAACTTGTGAGAAACATGGGGCTTTGATGATTGTAGACGAAGTGATTTGCGGATTTGGTAGAACAGGAAAAATGTTTGGTTTTATGAATTATGACATAAAGCCAGATATTATAACTATGGCTAAAGGTATTACAAGTGGTTATATGCCATTATCAGTCACAGCTGTAAAAAAAGATTTATTTCAAAGTTTTTCAGGTGAAGACACATACTATCGATTAAGACATGTTAATACTTATGGTGGTAGCCCATCTGCGTGTGCAGTTGCTTTAAAAAACATAGAAATTTTAGAAAAAGAAGCCCTATTTAACCAATCAGAAATTTTAGGACAAAAACTATTAGATAGCTTAGAAGAATTGTTAACGCACCCTAATGTCGGTGATATTCGAGGTAAGGGGTTACTTTTAGGCATTGAATTAGTGAAAGATAAAATAACAAAAACACCAATAGATTCAGAAAAAAGTAACGGTATCGTTAAAATGTGTAAGGAAAAAGGTTTACTTGTAGGTAAAAATAGTGACACAGTGTCAGGTTATGACAATGTGATTCAATTGGCTCCCCCGCTTTCTATCACAACTGACGACCTTGATTTTATTATTAATACTTTGAAAGAAAGCATTAAGTCATTATAAGTATATACAAAGGAGGTTTATTACTTGGATAATCTAACTATTTTTGAAAGCGCTTTAAAAAACACTGGAGAGGTCAAGCCTATGTATATCAATGGTCAGTGGGTTAAAGGTGACCAAAAAAGAAAAATATATAACCCGGGCAATAACCAGGTGATTGACTCTGTCAGTGAAGGAGGAATTAAAGAAGTTAATAAGGCTGTTCAATCGGCTAAAGAAGCATTTTACCATCACGGATGGCGTGAATCTTATGCCAGAAATCGTGCAGATTTGCTATTAAAGGTAGCTTCTAAACTTGAAGAACAAAAAGACACATTCGCTAAAATAGAAACTTTAAATAATGGAAAAATATATGAAGATGCTCTAGTAGATGTTGAAGATGCAATTCATCAATTCAAATATTATGCAGGTTTAGCTATGCAACCACATGGTCAAACTTATGATGTGCCAGATGAAATACAAGCGATGGTTATTCGTGAGCCAGTAGGTGTAGTAAGTATCATTGTACCCTGGAATTTTCCTTTAGTTATGGCAGTACAAAAAATGTCTGCTGCGTTAGCTGCTGGTTGTACTGTTATCGTTAAACCAGCAGGACAAACACCGTTAACAATCCAAAAATTATTTGAAATAATTGATGAAGTAGGGTTTCCAAATGGTGTTGTCAATTTAATATTTGGACCTGGATCAGTGGTTGGTGACACGTTAGTTAAACATAAAGATGTAGACAAAATAACCTTTACTGGTGGTACTGATACAGGTAAAAATATTATGAAAGATGCGGCTGATACCATAAAAAAAATAGGATTAGAATTAGGTGGTAAATCTCCTAATATTGTATTTAGTGATTCAGATTTCGATACTGCTGTAGATTATGCAATGTTAGCTATCTTTGCAGGCCAGGGGCAAGTATGTTCAGCAGGGTCACGCTTAATCGTTGAGAAAAGTATATATGACGATTTTGTAAGAGAATTAGTAGACAGAACTAAAAATATAAAAATTGGACCTGGCTGGGAACCGGACACAGAAATGGGACCTTTAATCTCTTCACAACATTTAAAGCAAGTGCTTGATTATGTCAATGCAGGAGTAGAAGAAGGTGCAACGTTACTCTGTGGTGGAAATCAATTACAAGAAGGTATATATGCTGAAGGTAATTATATGGAACCAACAATATTCACAGATACTACCCCAGACATGCGGATTGTCCAATAAGAGATATTTGGCCCCGTATTAGCAATACAAGTTTTTGAGACGGAGGAAGAAGCTTTAGCATTAGCAAATGGTACTGATTTCGGTTTAGCTGCTGCAGTATTTACAAATGATAGTGCAAAAGCCCAAAGAGTTATAAGAGCTGTGCATGCTGGCATCACATGGGTTAATTGTTATCATCCAACATTTAATGAGGCGCCTTGGAGTGGTTACAAACAAAGCGGTATCGGAGGAGATTTAGGAACATATGGTTTTGAAGAATATTTAAACAAGAAGCAAGTTAATATTTCATTGGATGTGAAGCCTTCAGGTGCTTATCACTACAAAGGTAAATCTTAATAAGCATTTTAAATTAAAGGTGGTGATGGTAATGGATAGTTTTGATGCAGTCGTTATTGGAGGAGGTATTATTGGCTCAAGCGTAGCTTATTACTTGTCTAAAGAGGGATATAGTGTCGCTTTAGTGGAAAAAGGTGACATTGCCAGTGGAACTTCTAGTAGATGCGATGCCGTAGCACTAA
Source organism: Staphylococcus sp. KG4-3 (assembly GCF_033597815.2). Lineage (NCBI taxonomy): Bacteria > Bacillati > Bacillota > Bacilli > Caryophanales > Staphylococcaceae > Staphylococcus > Staphylococcus halotolerans. Next base: position 2,870,062 of record NZ_CP166245.1, on the reverse strand, counting down.
TTTGTGATAAAAAGCCTGGTATGGATACAGAAATTGGTTATAGAAGTATTCAATTATACAAAGAACTAGCTAAAGAATTCTCATTTGATTTCCAATTTTCTACAAGAGGTAGTTTATATGTTTGTGAAACTGAACAGGAATTAGAGATTGCAAGAACCTATGTCAATCAACAAAGGGCTAACGGTTATGATATGAAGACAGTTAGTCATGAAGAGTTACCAGATATCGAGAGACATTTAGCGAATGATTTAGCAGGAGGAGTATGGACAGAAACCGACTCCACAATGAATCCATATTTAGTGTGTTATGCATTTATTGAAGAAGCAAAAAAATATGGATTAACAGTATTTACAAATGAAGAAGTTAAAGAAATCACACAAGGGCCTAATGGATCTGTAGAAGCAGTTAAAACCTCAACGAAAACAATTTATACTAATACAGTCGTTAACTGTGCAGGCGTATGGGCTAGTAAAATCGGTGCCCTAGTTAATATTAATATTCCAATTAGACCGAGGAAAGGCTTGATTTTAGTAACTGAAAAAACAAAAAATATTGTCCACCAAAAAGTACATGAATTTGGATATATGTTATCGAAATTTGAAGATATAAGTTACAAAAGAAATGTGAGTGATTTAGTAGAGCGTAATAATATCGCATTTACGATAGAACCTACAGAAGCTAATAACTATTTAGTTGGAGGACATAGAGATTTTACCGGTTATGATACAAGTACTGATCATGAGGTGATGAAGGGTATAGCAGAAAGAGCCACGAGATTTTTACCAATTTTAAAAAATGTGAATTGCATTCGTGCTTATGCAGGTATTAGACCATGGGTCGTAGATCACTTACCTATCATTTCAGAAGTAGATGAAGTCCCAGGGTATTATATAGCAAGCGGTCATGAAGGCGATGGCATTAGTATGGCTCCAATAACCGGAAAAATGATGACTGAACTTATTTCTCAAAAACCAACAGAATTTAATATCGAAAGTCTTAAATTTTCAAGATATAAAGCAGTAGATAATTTAAATATATAGGAGGAATTATTATGTATAGACCAATAGGAATGATCCCAGCAATGCCAACACCTTTGAATGAGGACGAGTCAATCAATTTCTCAGGATATGAAAAATTAATTAATCATCTAATAGATGGTGGTGTTCATTGTTTATTAGCAGGAGGGAGTACTGGAGAGTATTCAATGATGTCTACAGAAGAGAGGAAAGAAGTGCTAAAAGCAGCCGTAGATTATGCAGATGGGCGAGTACCTATAATGGCTGGAACAAGCGAGCATCGTTTAAATGAAACGATTGAATTAACAAAATATGCAGAAGAAATTGGTGCAGATTGTGCTCTGATTATCACGCCTTATTATATGCAAACAAGCGAAGAGGGTATTAAAAATTATTATGAACAAGTAGCAAAAGCTACCAATATTGGTATCGTTATTTATCATTACCCTGGTGCGACAAATGTAACATTGACCCCGGAATTTATTGCGGAATTAAGTGAAATAGAGGGAATAGTTGGAGTTAAAAACACTACTGATCAAGAACATACATGTAAAGTCATAGCATTAACCAAAGATAATGAAGGATTTTCAGTTCTAACGGGTTCAGAGCATTTAATTTTACCTACGTTAGCAGTTGGAGGGGATGGCGCGACAGGTATTATTCACAATTTAGTACCTGATCAAATAGTGGAGATGTATGATTTATTTAAAAATAAAAAAGATATTGATGGTGCTTTAAAGATTAACCAGAGATTATTGCCTCTTTATGACTATGTGGAAGCTGAGCCAGTGCCAGGTCCAATTAAAGCAGGATTAGATTTAATTGGATTAGAAGGAGGTAATGTTCGCGACCCTCTAGTTGAAGCATCAAATGAATTAAAAGAGAAAATGCGTGAAACTTTAAATCGTTTAGATTATAAACTCAATATATAATAGTTTATTTTTACCCTATTTAAAATGAATATAGGTAAGAGAATGGAGATAGGATTATGAAAACCACAAAAAAAATTACCGAATATGGATTTGTGACTTCTAATGATGATGCAAAGATAAATATAAAAAAAGGCCAATACGTATCAGGTTTTTCAGTAGGAATTTTATGTTTAGATGAGTGTTGGTATCCTGTAATTCCGGGGAACGTAGCTAATTTATCGACGTATGATTTTCCAGTTCTTACAAAAGTAGTTCCTAATTGTACACAAAAAAGGATACACGTTGGGGACCCCACTTTAGTTAATGATATTATAGCAAGTGCTATACAATTAGAAAGGGAAGGCGCCAAAGCAATTTGTGGCGCTTGTGGTTTCTTTGGTAATTATCAGAAAGAAATAGCAGAAGCAGTAAATATTCCTGTATTCCTTTCTAGTTTAGTACAGGTACCTTGGATTGAAACAGGACTTAAGTCTAACCAAAAAATCGGTATACTTACAGCTGATAAAAAAGGTATAACTAAAAATTTATTATTTAATTGTAATGTAGTGAATTATGACAACATAGTTATTAAAGATTTGAGAGAATTGACTGAATTTTCTGGAATCGTGGATAGTAGAGGTAATTTTGATAATGAAACTATGAAAGAAGAAATTATACAAGCAACAATAGAATTATTAGCTGAAAATACTGATTTAGGTGCTATTTTATTAGAATGTAGTGATCTACCACCTTATGCGTCCTTAATTCAACATACGGCAGGCTTACCAGTATTCGATTTTATTACAATGATTAAATGGATCCATATGGCAACGGCTCAAAAACCTTACACAGGTTTTGTTTAACTATAATGATATAAATTTGAGGAAGTAGAATTAATTTAAGTTTAATAAGGTGGGATAATCATGAATCAACAAAGCCCAATTGTCTGTAGATGTGAGGAAGTAACGTTAGAAGAAATCAACCAAACTATCAATACTTATCAATGTTCCGCACGCGAAGTCAAGTTACGTACAAGAGCAGCTATGGGATGTTGTGGTGGTAGGACATGTCGTCATATGGTAGATCAAATTATTCAAACATATAATGAAAATCATTTCTCAGATGAGATTTCTTTAAGTTATAGGCCTCCAGTAAGGCCAGTAAACTTTGCTGACTTGGCTGAGTTAGGAGGAGATAAGTAATGACGACCAGAATCACAGATCATCCAATATTAGGGAAGTTAGAAAATCAAAAAAAAGTAAACTTTACTTTTGATAATACACGTATTGAAGCTTTTGAAGGCGATACTATAGCGTCAGCATTATTGGCTGCTGGTTATCGAAAAATTAGAGAGCATGAAGAAAGCGGTAATGCACGTGGTATATATTGCAACATCGGTCATTGCTTTGAATGTAGAGTACAATTAAATGATAAAGTTGTAAGAGCATGTATAACAAGTGTACAAGAAGGTATATCGGTCTATTCATTAAGGAAGTGATATAAATGTGGGATTTTTTAGTCATTGGTGCTGGTCCAGCAGGGTTGAAAGCAGGTATAAAAGCGGCAGAGAATGGTATAAGAACAAAAGTGATAGATGAATTTCCTAAACCTGGGGGTCGATTATTAGGCCAATTATATCAAGATAATAATGGCGAATGGTGGAATGGAATAAAAGAAGCAGAAGCTTTAGTACGTAAAGCAGAAAGTTTAAATATTAATATAGAATGTGGTCTTTCTGTATACGATTTAGAAAGTAAAGAGGACTGTTGGGTTGTACATACAGAAAACAGTGCGATTCAAACAAAACATCTTCTTTTAGCAACTGGGGCAAGTGAAAAGCATTTTCCATTGCCAGGGTGGACATTACCAGGAACAATGTCTATTGGAGCAGCCCAAGTTATGAGCAATGTTCATCGAGTGAAACCAGGAGATAATTGTATTGTAATAGGCGTGAATGTGTTGTCCCTTTCAATAGCAGAAGAATTAAATATGTGTGGTGTAAACGTTAAGGCGATTGTATTACCAGTAACACATCAAATAGAGGAACAAGCTGCCAAGCCACAAGAAGTTATTTCAAGATTAATGAATTTAACACACTTGGCACCTTCAAGAATACTTAAAATATTAGGAAGCATTGGAAAGTTATTACCCGCCAATTTAATTGCTAAGATTTACCCTAAACAGGGAATAAAGATGAATGGGATACCTATAAAACTTAAAACTGCTGCTCAAGAGATTGTGGGACAAGATACAGTAGAAGGTGTGGAATTAGTAGATATCGATAAAGAAGGTGTGGTGATACCTAAAACAGAAAAGATAGAACAAGTAGATGTAGTTTGTATATCAGGAGGATTAACTCCTTTAGCTGAACTTGCCTCTGTAGCAGGGTGTGAATTTAAGTATGTCGAAGCGTTAGGTGGATATGTCCCTGTTCATAATGAGAAAATGGAAACTTCTATTTCAAATTTGTATGTTGCTGGAAATATTACAGGAGTAGAAAGTGCCAAAGTAGCAATGGCTCAAGGTGAGGTAGCTGGTTTAAGTGTAGTTAAAAAGCAGTTTGATAACAATGAAATTATAGTTAAACAAGTCGATGACGCTATTGAGAAAGTAAAAAGAGTTAGAGATGAAGCATTAATCCAATTTCAACCCCATATTGATAAAGAGCGTACAAAATTATATCAACAAAGTGTTGAAAATTAAACATAATATAAAGGAGTATTAGATATGAAAATTTTATTAATTGGTGCCACAGGAAATATTGGAGAAGTAGTCTATGAAGAGTTAAAAGATGAAGCAGAAATTATACCAGCACATAGAAATAATTCTGAATATTCAGTTGATATTACTTCTCAAGAAAGTATTAAAGCATTATTAGAAAAAATAGGTGAAGTTGATGGGATTATATGTACCTCAGGAGCAGCAACATTTAATAAAGTAACAGATTTGACTCCAGAACAGAATATGGTAGCAGTCAATAGTAAACAATTAGGACAAATAAATTTAGTGTTACTTGGTTTAGATTATATTAAAGATAATGGATTTATTACTCTTACTACAGGAATCTTAATGGATGACCCAATTAAAACGGCTGCTTCTGCAGCAATGGCAAACGGAGGCGTAGCGGCATTTGTCAAATCCGCATCTATTGAACTGCCAAGAGGTATTCGTATTAATCATGTTAGTCCCACAATGTTAGAAAAAGCAAAAGACAAATATGGACAACTTTTCCAAGGTTACTATCCAGCATCTTCAAAACGTATCGGCTTAGCTTATAGAAAAAGCGTTTTCGGTTCTCAAACTGGACAGGCTTATAACGTATATTAATTACAAGATACGTAGATGGATTGAATATATTTGTCTTGCTTCTTTATAAACAAAGGGGGATAAACAATGAAAGAAATTATTCATTGGTTAAATAGTATAGTTTGGAGTCCAGCATTAGTTATTTTTATTTTAGGTTTAGGGTTTTTATTTACTATAAAAACCAAGTTTGTACAATTTAAATATATAAAAGAAATGATTAAATTAACTTTTTCTGGATCTAAATCTACTGCTGGAATTTCATCTTTTCAGGCTATGTCTATGTCTTTAGGGAGCAGGATTGGAATAGGAAATATAGCAGGCGTGGCAACAGCTATTACTTTAGGAGGCCCGGGCGCTATATTTTGGATGTGGATTTTAGCATTTATTTCTGCAAGTATTGCTTTTGCAGAAACGACACTCGCACAAATTTATAAAGTTAAACAAAATGGAGAGTACCGTGGGGGTGCTCCATACTATATTAATAAAGGATTAAATAAAAAAGGCTTAGCATTGTTATTCGCAGGTATTACGATGATTTCTATGACATTGCTTGTCCCAGGCATACAAGTAAATACAATTGCACTTTCAATGGATCAAGCGTTTGGTCTCCAACCATCTATAACAGCTATAATTTTAGTTATTTTATTAGCTACAATTATCTTTGGTGGTGTAAAAAGAATAGCACGTGCTGCAGAGATGGTCGTGCCTATTATGGCAATTGGTTATATCAGTATATGTATCATCATACTGTTAGTGAATATTACCTCTATACCTAGTGTCGTAGGTATTATAATTAATAGCGCTATAAACCCTACTTCTACTTTTGGTGGCATTATTGGATCTGCAATCTCTTGGGGGGTACAAAGAGGAGCATTTTCAAATGCAGCTGGTTTCGGTAGTGAAACTTTTGAAACAGCTGCAAGCGAAGTATCACATCCAGTAAAGCAAGGTTTAGTACAAGCACTTTCTGTTTATATAACAACGATTATTATCTGTTCTGCAACAGCATTTATGATATTAATAACTGGTATGTATAATATCCAATTAGAGAATGGAACGATAGTTAAGGATAATATCGGTAATGTTGAAGCGGGAGCTAGTAACGTTCAAATGAGTATAGAAACACTTTTTCCAGGTTTTGGAAGTGCATTTGTAGCCATTGCTACATTCTTTTTTGCATTTACAAGTTTAATCACATACTCATATAAAGCAGAATCTAGCTTAGCATTTTTTAATAGTGAACGTAAGAAAGTTATTAAATGGCCACTAATAGTTTTAAAAATAGGTTTTCTTATAATTGTTTATTATCACAGTGTTAATTCAGCTGCATTAGCATGGAGCTTTGGAGATTTAGGTTTTGGTATTATGGCATGGATGAATATGTTAGCGCTTATATTTCTAGTTAAACCAGTTGTTGTAGCTTTAAAAGATTATGATGCACAACGAAAAAAAGGTATAGATCCCATTTTTAATCCTAAAAAATTGGGCATTAAAGGCGCAGACTTCTGGGAAGAAGAATATTATCATGAAATAGAAAAAGAAGTAAAATCAAAAAAATATGTAAATTCTACTATGAAGACAATAAAAATACAAAAAGTTTTAAGTTATACCAAAAATAATATTAATTAAATTTGGAGGTGGAAGAAATGATTATAGGTATCCCTAAAGAGATTAAAAATAATGAAAATAGAGTGAGTTTGTCTCCGAGTGGTGTACATGCACTTGTTGAACAAGGGCACACTGTTATCGTTGAAAAATCTGCAGGTTTGGGTTCATATTTTGAAGACGTGGACTACACTGCAGCAGGGGCTAAAATTGTTAATGAGCAAGCAGAAGTTTGGAGTGTAGATATGGTCATGAAAGTTAAAGAACCATTAGCAGAAGAGTTCCAATATTTTAAAGAAGGCTTAATTTTATTTACTTATTTACATTTAGCGAACGAACCAGCGTTAACTCAAGCTTTATTGGATAATAAAGTTGTTGGTATTGCATATGAAACTGTGCAATTGCCAGATCGTTCGTTACCATTGTTAACTCCAATGAGTGAAGTAGCGGGACGTATGTCTGCTCAAATTGGAGCTGAATTTTTACAAAAATATAAAGGCGGCATGGGTATACTTCTTGGTGGCGTACCGGGCGTTTCTAAAGGACGCGTATCAATTATCGGTGGGGGTCAAGCAGGTACAAATGCTGCAAAAATTGCGCTTGGACTAGGTGCAGATGTTACGATTTTAGATGTTAATCCTAAACGATTACAAGAATTGGAAGACTTATTTGATGGTCGAGTACACACAATTATGTCTAATCCTTTGAATATAGAGCAATGTGTGAAAGATAGCGATTTAGTCATTGGTGCAGTATTAATTCCTGGCGCTAAAGCTCCAAACCTTGTAACTGAAGATATGGTTAAACAAATGAGAGATGGTGCAGTCATAGTTGATATAGCAATTGATCAAGGCGGTATATTCGAAACAACTGACCGTATTTCTACACATGATGACCCAACTTATAAGAAACATGGTGTTGTACATTACGCAGTAGCAAATATGCCTGGTGCAGTGCCTCGTACATCAACGATTGCTTTGAATAATGCAACACTACCTTATGCGCAACAACTTGCTGGAAAAGGTTATTTAAAAGCATTACAAGATAACCAAGCATTGTCATTAGGTTTAAACACAATTAATGGTAAGCTTACCAATAAAGGCGTAGCTGAAGCTTTAAATATAAAGTGTGACTCTGAGAAGGAGTTTATCCAAGTCTAAGTTAGTAGTTATTATAGGAGCAAAAAGTGTTCTATGAGAAGAATTAGTTTAAAAATTGTTCTGATTTAGGTTACAAAATACGCTTGCTAGGAAGAACGCAATCCAAAATAGGGAAAAACGTAAAAATGAACGTCGATCTCTATGCTATATATAACTAAATCATCAGAAAACCAATAAAGTTTTGAAAAATTATTAACTAAACATTTAACTATAAATGTTTAGTTAATAACTCTGATGTCGATATACTTAAAAATCTGGAAATAAAGAAATAGAGTTACTTATAAATAACAAATTAAAAAGCGCTATTTATGTTACTAAAGCACTTTTATCAGAAATACAAAGAAAAACACTAATAATATTTAAAATTTTATTTCAAATTCAAGTAAATATATTAAGTGTCATGAAATAGTATATAGTGCTAGTAAATTAGGCTTAAGAGGTTTCACAGAAAAGTTAAACAATTTACTATAAAATACAAGTGTCAAAATTTTAATAATATACATGGGTAAGATACCAACAAAATTACGAAAAAATAACGTTCTTGAAAATATAGGAATATTTATTACGCTAAAGTATGTAACCAGAGCAAATTGTACATGATTTTAAAATTAATATGGCTATTTATCAATTAGGTTAGTAATTATTTCAGGAAATACTGTTAGTTGGAATGTCTCTTTGATATTATTCGTTTTGATGAGCATACTTATTTCTATACTTGGTTATTTATGTGGCAAAGAAATAAAATTTAAAAAAACAAAAATATAAATAGAATTAAAATGGAATTCTATTTATATTTTTGGTGTTTATATGATTTTTAAAAGATTAAAGTTTCTTTTTTACAAGCTTTTTAAATACTACAATAACGAAAATTGCTGTTGTGATTTCGGCAAAAGGCATCGAAAGCCAAATACCATTGAAGCCTATTATTTTAGGTAAAATAATTAAATACCCTAAAAATAAGACATAACTTCTTATAAAAATAATTAAGATTGCTGATCTAACATTACCGACAGATTGAAAATATGTCATGTAGACAAAACTAATACCAATAAATAAATAGCTAATAAAAAACAATCTGATACCATTTACAGCAATGTTTACAACTTCTGTGTCGTGTACGCCAAATAAATTGACTAACCAAGGGGCAAATGAAAAGCCAATTATAAATAAAATTACGCCAAGTGTAAATCCGGTTTTTTCGGCCAAAGCTAGTGTTTCTTTGATTTTCAAATTCTTTTTAGCCCCGTGATAATAACTAATCATAGGTTGTAAAGCTGTTTCGATTCCAAAGAATGCTAAGAAAAGAAAACCATGTAAATAATTAATAACAGAAAAAGCAGTAACGCCTTCAGTGCCTAAACTTGATGCAATGCTTAAATTATAACCTACTATTAATATAAAACTACCAATTTCTGTAAAGAAGCTTGGGAAACCAACTATGATAATTTTGAACAATAATTCTTTGGACCATGCCCATGCAAATTTACTTAATATTACATGCTTTTTGAAGAAATGTGGAATAAAAACAATGATTCCACAGGCACCACCAATTACAGTTGCTAGCCCCGCTCCATACACGCCTAAACCTAATATAAAAATGAAAATATAATTTAACAAAATATTAACTATGGAAGTGATGCCTAATGAGACCATCCCGATTATTGGACGACCATCATTTCTAATAAATATGCTTAGAAATTCTTGTAAACCTAATATCCAACCAAATGAAAATAAAATTTTCAAATAATCTGTGGTTGGTTCTATAGTATCTTTATTAGCACCCAGTAATTTTGCGACAGTATCTATATTTGTATAACCAATAATACTAATAATAAAAAAGGTTCCAACAAAAATAATTAAAGACAACGTAAAACTACTTCGTGCTTTTCTATATAAACCTGCTCCAACATAATTGGAAAAGTTCGTAGCCCCACCAATACCTATCCATAAACTTAGTGCCAATATGAGAGTGAACACAGGAGCTGCTAAATTCACCCCAGCTAAACTATTTTCCCCGACTCCATGACCAACAAAAATTCCATCAAGTAACATATTCAATGACATAAGTAACATGCCAAGCACAGCAGGAAAAAAGAAATTAAAAAACAATTTTTTTACTGGTTTATCTACAAAATCTGTTTGTAATGTTTCCATCTAATATCCTTTCTAAAATAAAGTATAAAAATAAGGAGGCACCTTACAATCCAACTTTAGAGAAATACTTAATTTTTTCATAATTCATACAAAAAGATAACATTATTCGGACGTTCGGTCAATTAATTACGAAAATGAATGAATAATTTGTTATTAAAACGTATAATGAGATTTAAGAAAAATTTAAAAGTAAAATATGGAGGACTTATGAGCAGACCAACAGGTATTAATAGCGCTGATACTAAACAAACCATTACAGATATTGCAACTAAGTTATTTGAACATAAAGGCTACAACGCTACTTCTATGGGAGACATAAAAAATACAACACATTACAGCAAAGGGACAATATATTATCATTTTAAAAACAAAGAAGAACTATATTTGCATTGTATTAAACAAGTTTCTCAAGAATTCATCAAAGCTTGGAGAACAAAATCAAACGACGAAGAATCAGCCGAAGAACAATTGTATATCTGGTCCGACTTAAATCATTTAATGCAAGAAAAACCGATTATGAATACAATTCATGAATATTTTGTATCGACTAAAAAAAACAGCTATGAAATTGTGATAGAGTTATATGAATCGGAATTTAATATTGTTCAAGAAATATTGAAAAATGGTGTGAGACAGGGCGAATTTAACAAAGATTTAAATATTTATGATACATCAGTATTGTTATACAACTTTATAGCTTCACTTGAGAACATTACCCTATTTGGTTATAGTGAGCGGAAAGAACAGAATAATCTATATAAACATGCGATTGATTTGATTTTACCGGGGTTAAAATAGATATTTGCATCAGAAGAAATCAACATGGCACAACTAAAGCTGTTTAAAATATAGCAAATGTGAATTTTTTTCTAAATTATTAAGAGATTTTAAATTTAACATCACGGATTTAGAAATTCATTACTATTAAAAGTATATATTTTTTCTATGAAAAAAGAGAATTTGTCAATTTTCAATTTGCTGTTATTACTATAATTTAAATTAATATATCTTAATTTCTAAATATATATTCTGTAACAAAGTAATCTAAGTTTATTATATTGAAGTTTTAATATTTCTTGAAATAACTGAAAATATTTATATAGTTACTAAGTATATAAATATGATATAATTGACTGAATTTTCAAAAAGAGGTGTTCATAATGACTAAAGTTTTAATTATTGGTGGGGGCGTTAGTGGCCTTCGAATAGGATCGTTACTTTCAAAAGAAAATATATCTTTTAAAATATTAGAATCAAGAGGAAGAGTAGGTGGGAGAGTTTTAACACATAACCAAGATAATAATTATTTTGATTTAGGGCCGACTTGGTTTTGGCCAGAAACTGAAAAAACTATAACAAACTTAATCAGCGAGTTAAATATTCCTACAATTGAGCAGTATAATGAGGGAAATAGTTTGTTAGAATTATCAAAAAGTGAGAAACCAAAATATATAGAGTCTAAAAAACTTAATAATAAAAGTAGGAGAATTGTTGGAGGCATTAACTCATTAGTTAATGTTTTAAAAAGTAAGATACCTTCTGAAAAAATTGAACTAAATAAGAAAGTAGGTTCAGTTATTAAAAATAATGATGCAACTTTCTCAATAAATACATATGATGAAATAAAAAATGAAAACAAGAGTTACCATGCTGATATTCTTATTTTAACACTGCCTCCTAGGTTACTTTTAGAAAGTGTAAGCTTTACACCTAAATTGCCTAAAAAACTTCAAATAGATTTGCTTAATAAACCTACGTGGATGGGCGCTCAAGCTAAAATTGTAGTAACTTTTAATAAGGCTTTTTGGAGAGATAAAAACTTATCCGGTAATGTAGTGAGTTGGGCTGGACCACTACGAGAGATATATGATGCCTCTACTGAATATGATGAAAGTGCGTTATTTGGATTTTTCAGTTTACCGCCGGCGATTAGAAATCAACATGATAATGAATCGATTAATAATCAAGTAATTGAACAACTCATTAGGTTATTCGGTCCTGAAGCTCAATCTTATAATAATATCTTTTATAAAGACTGGTCTCAGGATAAGCACACAGTAACTGAAGGTGATAAGCTTAATATTGAAAGTTTCCCAAGCTACGGTGAGCCTCCTAAATACGCTGAAAATGTAATTTTTTCTGGTACTGAATATAATGAAGAACATGGAGGACATTTAGAAGGTGCGTTAGTTTCTGCTGAAAAAGCTTACGTTAAAGTTAAAAAATTACTTACATAAGTGTAATTATCAATATATTATATATTTAAAATAGAAGCTCTCTTTCAATTGACCTAGAATTATGAGAATACGCCTTATTTATAAATATATTAAAAAAGTAGAATGCTATAAGTAACATTTAAGTCATACCGTTGAGCCATGAGTCTATATGAGTATACTTTATAATAAAAATAATCTTTTAAAAGACTTTCTGAACTTTTCCCACGCATATTCATTGAGGTAATATTTATCTCCTGTTTTGATGATGACACCTTTTTTTAATAAATTGTTGAAGGTTCTTTTGTACTTAATATTTAAATCGTTGTAAGTTTTAGCAGTTTTAGGTGAAGTAGCTCCTGCTTTAATCATTAACTTAGCAACTCTATTTTGTTTCCATACAATGCCTTCAGAACCGTTAGTCACATTACTCACTCCTTTTAGATAATTATATCATTATATAAAATAATTATCTTAGATTGGTATACCTATTTTGTAAGGGAATTGTTTCTATCAACAGTTTTCTTAATCTTTATATTGTTCTATTTAGAATAGTCTTAAATAAGCTTCAAGCATCGTTTAAAACATAAAGTGTTTTTCGTTTATCTTCAAATAGAAGTTAACAAAATTTACAATTGTTTGTTTCTACTTTTATAAGTTTTCACTTGTTGATTTAATGCATCATCTATATAGTCTAGTGAATTGAAATATTTAGCTATAGTGTTTAAAATATCTTTTACTTATAATTTGATATTACAAACTAGTAAAAAGCCTATTGTTTTTATATTTATTAAATAACAATAGGCTTCATTTTGCTACCTCATATGATTGACTACAGTAGATTCTTCTGATTTTACCCAAAAAATAATTTCATCACATTGATTAGCACAATAGACGACGTCTTGCGTGGTAAGTACGAGATCTATATATAGCTATATTCATCGCTTTTTTACGTATGTTGAAAGGTATAATGTTTTAATGAACAACTAAAATTGATTGACAGTAATTACAGTTGTAACTATAATGGTTACATGAGGTGGTTAATATTAAAATAAGTAGTCGCTTTACAGTTGCTGTGCATATATTGACTTTAATAAAAATAGAAAAAGAATATACTTTAACTTCTAGTAAGATAGCAGAAAGTGTCAATACGAATCCAGTAGTTATTCGCAGATTAATGGGGAAACTTAAAGATGCAGGTTTTATTGAGGTATCTCGAGGTAATTCAGGTGTGAGACTTTTAAGGCCATTAGATAAGATTACACTGTTTGATGTTTATAAAGCTGTAGAAGTGGTTGAAAAAGGAAATTTATTTCAAATACATGAAGATACTAATATTAATTGTACTGTTGGTGCAAACATACAAATTGTATTAGAAGTTATCTTAGAAAGTGCCCAAGAGGCAATGGAGTCAGTATTGAAAAATGTGACATTAGAAAATATCGTAAATAAGATTCTTGTAAATAACGGGTAAACATATCCGTTCTCCTAACTTGTAACTGTAACTGTTACGATTACAAGATTAAATGAACGGAAATTTTACCAAAATTATTAATCGCCTTAATAAATTTTATTAAAAGAGAAATATTATTTAGCCATTACAAATGGTTATTATGAGTGTAGTTAAGTGAATTCGCAATTACAAAAATTAGGAGGAATTTATTATGAAAATTGGAATTATTGGAGCAACTGGAAAAATCGGAAGCTTAGTACTAGAAGAAGCAATCGAAAGAGGACATGATATAACAGCAATAGTTAGAAATGCCTCAAAACTAGCAAATAATAATGTGAATATATTAGAGAAAGAAGTAACTGAAATTACTTCAGAAGATCTAGAAAAGTTAGACGTTGTTGTTAATGCATTTGGGGCGCCGCTTGGTGAAGAAGATGCACATGTAATAGCTGGTCGTTCATTAATTGAAGCGTTAAAAGGTACTGATACAAGAGTTATCGTCGTAGGTGGCGCTGGTAGTTTATATGTTGATGAACAACAAACAATTAAGTTAATAGATACATCAGAATTCCCAGAAATATTCTTACCAACTGCTAAAGGACAAGGCAGAAATTTACAAGATTTAAAAGATTCCAAAGGTATAATTTGGACATTCCTTAGCCCGTCTGCTGATTTTAATGCTGAAGGTATAAGAACTGGAAGTTACCAATCAGGTAAAGATAATTTATTAGTTAACTCTAAAGGAAATAGCTATATTAGTTACCCAGACTTTGCAATAGCAATTTTAGACGAAATTGAAAACCCACAACATAAAAATGAACGCTTTACAGTTGTTGGAGAAGAAATATAAAAATAAGAAGATAAATTGAAAAAGATAGAAAATCAATATCTTAGAAATATATAGGACGGATAATTTCTTTAATTAAAGAGGTTATCCGTTTTTTTATGTAATTAAGATACATTGGTATTTATCACAATTAACCCTGTTGTTAAAAAATGAATTAATTTTTTGTTTGTTATAATTTTGTGATTTGAATTAACTGAAACATTATTGCTTCTAGTGCCACTTTAATCATTAACTTTCTTTACACCATATTGTTTCACTAAATTATTTAAAGTTTATATATGTTGGATATTTAAATGAAATAAAGCTTTAGCCGTTTATAAAGAGAGTGCATAGTTGTTCTTCATGATTTTTATACTAGCGTTTATTTCAATTATTACGTAAAAAAGGTATTTCAATATATCAATTTTTATTTATCTGCTTTTCTTAATAATTAAACATTTTAAAGATTATATATATAATCTCTTTCATTATGATTTGCTTGATTCTATCTATTTAAATAAAACTTTAAAATTAAGATTGCCAAAAAATCGATAAAATAAAAATGAAAATTTTTTGAAAAAATGATATTTACATAAAGTGGATAATATTAATATTGTATAATATAAAATACCTCAATTTAATTGTGTAATTCTATAGAAATATAGTTTAAAAAATATAATTGAAAATATTCTAAATTCATACAGTTGTGCCATTATATGTCGTAGCTTGATAGTACAATGACATTACCAAGAAAGAAGGTGACTTAGTTGAATCGTTCACATCGGCTATTAAGCATTTACACACGATTTTTACAAAGAAAAAAATTAGATAAATTGGAGCTGTCTACTGAGTTTAAGGTCAGCGAAAGAACTATTATAAGAGATATTCAAGAAATTAGAAATTACTTTTATGATAATGATGAGTGGATTGAAAAAAAAGAGATTTATTATGACTATACTAACTATAAATACTCAATTAAAAATGGAGGAAAAATTAATCTTTAATTATTTTGTAACTTAGAAGTATGACTGATTTAGCGATTGCGAATAATAATTAAATTTAAATAGTTAGATTAATCGTGAAATGAAAAAATAAGAACTCTTAAGGAGGAATGCTAAAAATGAGAAGGGGATTTTAATAAATTATTTATTAAATGTAAATTGCATTTATAAAATTAGCTTATGTGATAGTAATTTATCAACATACAATAAGTTGGTTTCTTGGTATATTAGAAAAGGAGAGATTTGAAAGAGATGAACGGTAAGAGAATGGGATTTTTACCTAATAGATTAAATAAGTATTCAATTCGTAAATTTACTGTTGGTACTGCGTCAATATTGGTTGGTGCAACATTACTTTTGGGGATGAGCAGTGAAGCAAAAGCTCAAGAAAATAGAGAAAATAATGTAGAAATTAGCCAAAATGAATCGGTATCTGAGGGGAATAAATTAATAGACAAGAGTTCAGAGGAAGTGACCCCAGAGAATAAAGCAGTAGAGAATAAAATAGATTCGAAAGAGCAGAGTTCAGAGGAAGCGATCTCAGAGAATAAAGCAGTAGAGAATAAAGTGACTTCGAAAGAGCAGAGTTCAGAGGAAGCGACCCCAGAGAATAAAGCAGTAGAGAATGAAGTGACTTCGAAAGAGCAAAGTTCAGAGGAAGTAACCCCAGAGAATAAATTATCAGAGAATAAAATAGCTCCAACTGACCAACAATCAAAGGAAGTAACCCCAGAGAATAAGCTAGTTGATAGTGAAGCCCCTCAAAAAGACCAAAGTTATGAAAAGGATACAAATAATAGAAAAATAATCAGTGATGAATTATCTAATTTTTCTAACAATGAATTGAAAAAAAGTGAAAAGGAAGTAATTACAAATAAGTTAGAAAATACTATTTCTGATTTAACTGATAAAGAAATAAAAAATGCAGTTATGTCAGAAATTTTAAGAGATTTTAGTGACAAAAAAACTAGTCAGCCTAAGGCGGCCTTTCGTACATTGGCTAGAAGTATGCCAGCTGGATCAGAAAGAAATTCATTGTTAAAATCAGAGAATTTAACTAGGTCTACGAATGATAAATTAATTACTATAAAAGGAACAAATAATTTTAAAAGTTATGGTGATGTAACTCATAAAGAATACCCACAAGAGTTTCCTGATGAAGGGATTTTAACAGCAATTAATGCAGTTAATAAACCTAATACAGGAACAAGCGGGGCACTAGAGTACAATAATAAAATTGATTTTAATAAAGATTTTAGAATAGTAGTACCAGTGGCAAACATGAATCAAGGAAATACAAGTGGAGCAGATGGTTGGGGATTTATGTTTACAACGGGAACTGGACAAGACTACTTGAATCAAGGTGGTATATTAAGAGATAGAGGTTTAGCAAACGCCTCTGGATTTAAAATTGATACTTCTTATAATAATGTAGGTGGAACTACTGATTCAATTGATGCTGATAAAACAAATAATCTTAGGCAAATTGGCGGAGTGAAAATTGGTTATGGTGCTTTTGTAGCAAATGGTACCGATGGGACAAGCAGACAAGTTGGTTCAAACGCATTGGGATCTAAAGATAGACCAATAAATAAAATTCAATATGCTGATAACACAACGAATATTTATGATGGTAAATTTCATGGACAGAGATTCAATGATGTGGTATTAAATTATAATGCTAGGAACGAAAAAATAACAGCTTCGTATGCTGGGAAAACTTGGGAAGCTAGTCTCAGAGACTTAGGTATTAATAAAACAAATAAATATAATTTTTTAGTTACATCAAGTCACATGGCTAATAGATATTCCTACGGTATAATGAGAACAAATTTAGATGGAATAACTATAACTACTCCTCAGGATTTAATTGTTGATGGAGAACCGGAAGTATCGAAAACAGAAGTGCCATTTGAGAAGAAACGAGAATTCAATCCAAACTTAGCACCAGGCACGGAACGTGTGAAACAAGAAGGTAAACTAGGTGAGAAAACAACGACAACACCTGTAAAAATTAATTCAAATACGGGTGAAATAGTTGAAAGAGGCAAACCAACAGAAGAAATCACTAAAGAGCCTGTAGATGAAATTATTGAATTTGGTGGCGAAGAGGTACCGCAAGGTCACAAAGATGAGTTTGATCCAAACCTACCGGTTGATACAACAGAAGAAGTACCAGGTAAACCAGGTATTAAGAACCCAGAGACAGGGGAAGTAGTAACACCGCCAGTAGACGATGTGACAAAAGTAGGACCAAAAACAGGTGAACCAGAAGTATCGAAAACAGAAGTGCCATTTGAGAAGAAACGAGAATTCAATACAAACTTAGCACCAGGCACAGAACGTGTGAAACAAGAAGGTAAACCAGGTGAGAAAACAACGACAACGCCAATCACAATCAATCCAATTACAGGTGAAAAAGTTGGAGAAGGTGACCCAACAGAAGAAATCACGATACCAGCTGTAGATGAAATTACTGAATTTGGTGGCGAAGAGGTACCGCAAGGTCACAAAGATGAGTTTGATCCAAACCTACCGGTTGATACAACAGAAGAAGTACCAGGTAAACCAGGTATTAAGAACCCAGAGACAGGGGAAGTAGTAACACCGCCAGTAGACGATGTGACAAAAGTAGGACCAAAAACAGGTGAACCAGAAGTATCGAAAACAGAAGTGCCATTTGAGAAGAAACGAGAATTCAATCCAAACTTAGCACCAGGCACGGAACGTGTGAAACAAGAAGGTAAACCAGGCGAGAAAACAACGACAACGCCAATCACAATTAATCCAATTACAGGTGAAAAAGTTGGAGAAGGTGACCCAACAGAAGAAATCACTAAAGAGCCTGTAGATGAAATTATTGAATTTGGTGGCGAAGAGGTACCGCAAGGTCACAAAGATGAGTTTGATCCAAACCTACCGGTTGATACAACAGAAGAAGTACCAGGTAAACCAGGTATTAAGAACCCAGAGACAGGGGAAGTAGTAACACCGCCAGTAGACGATGTGACAAAAGTAGGACCAAAAACAGGTGAACCAGAAGTATCGAAAACAGAAGTGCCATTTGAGAAGAAACGAGAATTTAATCCAAACTTAGCACCAGGCACGGAACGTGTGAAACAAGAAGGTAAACCAGGCGAGAAAACAACGACAACGCCAATCACAATTAATCCAATTACAGGCGAAAAAGTTGGAGAAGGTGACCCAACAGAAGAAATCACCAAAGAGCCTGTAGATGAAATTACTGAATTTGGTGGTGAAGAGGTACCGCAAGGTCACAAAGATGAGTTTGATCCAAACCTACCGGTTGATACAACAGAAGAAGTACCAGGTAAACCAGGTATTAAGAACCCAGAGACAGGGGAAGTAGTAACACCGCCAGTAGACGATGTGACAAAAGTAGGACCAAAAACAGGTGAACCGGAAGTATCGAAAACAGAAGTGCCATTTGAGAAGAAACGAGAATTCAATCCAAACTTAGCACCAGGCACGGAACGTGTGAAACAAGAAGGTAAACCAGGCGAGAAAACAACGACAACGCCAATCACAATTAATCCAATTACAGGTGAAAAAGTTGGAGAAGGTGACCCAACAGAAGAAATCACCAAAGAGCCTGTAGATGAAATTACTGAATTTGGTGGCGAAGAGGTACCGCAAGGTCACAAAGATGAGTTTGATCCAAACCTACCGGTTGATACAACAGAAGAAAAACCAGGCAAACCAGGTATTAAGAACCCAGAGACAGGAGAAGTAGTAACACCGCCAGTAGACGATGTGACAAAAGTAGGACCAAAAACAGGTGAACCAGAAGTATCGAAAACAGAAGTGCCATTTGAGAAGAAACGAGAATTTAATCCAAACTTAGCACCAGGCACGGAACGTGTGAAACAAGAAGGTAAACCAGGCGAGAAAACAACGACAACGCCAATCACAATTAATCCAATTACAGGTGAAAAAGTTGGAGAAGGTGACCCAACAGAAGAAATCACGATACCAGCTGTAGATGAAATTACTGAGTTTGGTGGTGAAGAGGTACCGCAAGGTCACAAAGATGAGTTTGATCCAAACCTACCGGTTGATACAACAGAAGAAGTACCAGGCAAACCAGGTATTAAGAACCCAGAGACAGGAGAAGTAGTAACACCGCCAGTAGACGATGTGACAAAAGTAGGACCAAAAACAGGTGAACCAGAAGTATCGAAAACAGAAGTGCCATTTGAGAAGAAACGAGAATTCAATCCAAACTTAGCACCAGGCACGGAACGTGTGAAACAAGAAGGTAAACCAGGTGAGAAAACAACGACAACGCCAATCACAATTAATCCAATTACAGGTGAAAAAGTTGGAGAAGGTGACCCAACAGAAGAAATCACGATACCAGCTGTAGATGAAATTACTGAATTTGGTGGCGAAGAGGTACCGCAAGGTCACAAAGATGAGTTTGATCCAAACCTATCGGTTGATACAACAGAAGAAGTACCAGGTAAACCAGGTATTAAGAACCCAGAGACAGGAGAAGTAGTAACACCGCCAGTAGACGATGTGACAAAAGTAGGACCAAAAACAGGTGAACCAGAAGTATCGAAAACAGAAGTGCCATTTGAGAAGAAACGAGAATTCAATCCAAACTTAGCACCAGGCACGGAACGTGTGAAACAAGAAGGTAAACCAGGCGAGAAAACAACGACAACGCCAATCACAATTAATCCAATTACAGGCGAAAAAGTTGGAGAAGGTGACCCAACAGAAGAAATCACTAAAGAGCCTGTAGATGAAATTACTGAATTTGGTGGCGAAGAGGTACCGCAAGGTCACAAAGATGAGTTTGATCCAAACCTACCGGTTGATACAACAGAAGAAGTACCAGGTAAACCAGGTATTAAGAACCCAGAGACAGGGGAAGTAGTAACACCGCCAGTAGACGATGTGACAAAAGTAGGACCAAAAACAGGTGAACCAGAAGTATCGAAAACAGAAGTGCCATTTGAGAAGAAACGAGAATTCAATCCAAACTTAGCACCAGGCACGGAACGTGTGAAACAAGAAGGTAAACCAGGCGAGAAAACAACGACAACGCCAATCACAATTAATCCAATTACAGGCGAAAAAGTTGGAGAAGGTGACCCAACAGAAGAAATCACTAAAGAGCCTGTAGATGAAATTACTGAATTTGGTGGCGAAGAGGTACCGCAAGGTCACAAAGATGAGTTTGATCCAAACCTACCGGTTGATACAACAGAAGAAGTACCAGGTAAACCAGGTATTAAGAACCCAGAGACAGGGGAAGTAGTAACACCGCCAGTAGACGATGTGACAAAAGTAGGACCAAAAACAGGTGAACCAGAAGTATCGAAAACAGAAGTGCCATTTGAGAAGAAACGAGAATTTAATCCAAACTTAGCACCAGGCACGGAACGTGTGAAACAAGAAGGTAAACCAGGCGAGAAAACAACGACAACGCCAATCACAATTAATCCAATTACAGGTGAAAAAGTTGGAGAAGGTGACCCAACAGAAGAAATCACGACACCAGCTGTAGATGAAATTATTGAATTTGGTCCAGGAGATGTAGACCCAGACGTAGATCCAGATGTAGATCCAGATGTAGATCCAGATGTAGATCCAGATGTAGATCCAGATGTAGATCCAGATGTAGATCCAGACGTAGATCCAGACGTAGATCCAGATGTAGATCCAGTCGTAGACCCAGAGGTAGACCCAGGTGTAAATCCAGGAGTAGATTCAGATATAAATGAAGCCACAAATTCAAAAGTAGCTTCAAACAATGAATCAAATACTAAGTTAGAAAGCTATGAAAATGTAAGCGACATATCAAATACAGAAATGGTTTCTAAAAATAGTTTAAATAGTAATAAAAAAGAAGATAGCAAAACCTTACCAAATACTGGTGAAACTAATAATCAAAATAGTACTATCTTAGGATCATTGTTTGTTGCGATTGGTTCATTATTATTGTTCAGAAAACGTACTAAAAATAGTGAAGGTAAATAATCCATACTAAGATAAGCCGGACCTTAAAGGTTCGGCTTTTTCATATTAGGTACTAATCAGAACATGTGATCAATCCTAATATGAAAATAATAATTAAGTAGTTATTATACATACCAAAAATGATGTTACTAAGTTGATATGATAGTAATTTTTGGTTTTGTCCAGACTCTAAAAAAGTATATAGTCATAGCTAGGCTGAAGTTATACCTACGAGTTACAGGTTTTTAATATTTTGCCAATAAATTTGGTTTAGGCTACAGTGTCATATAATTGGGGAGGAAAAAGAATATTTTGTCCTTTCACAATACAGAAAAATCAATAAGAAATACTTTGTAAATTCTTTGCATAGTCTAATAATATGCAATTTCTATTTGATACATCACCCAATATCATATTGATATTTCCAGTACCCATGTGGCAAAATGTATTTACTACCATAAGGGGTGTTATATGAAAATAAATAAAATCATAAATAACAATGTGATTAGTGTTCTGCACAATAAACAAGAGCGTGTCGTTATGGGAAAAGGGATTGGGTTTCAAAAACACGAAGGAGATATCGTAGAAGAATCGAAGATTGATAAGATTTTTGATTTAAGTAGTCAAGAGATATCAGAACGTTTCAAAACGTTATTAATCGAAGTGCCAATCGAGGTTGTTCAAGCAGTTGAGAAGATTATTGAGGTTGCTAAGGTTGAATATCATAAAGACTTGAGTGATACGATTTATGTCGCACTCACAGATCATATAAACTTTGCAATTGAGCGTCAACAACAAGGTATGACGATAAAAAACGGCTTATTATGGGAAATTAAAAAATTCTACCCTACTGAGTACGAGATTGGGATACGTGCTTTGGAATGGATTGATGAAAGTGCAGCTGTTAAATTACCAGTTGATGAAGCAGCGTTCATCGCGATTCATTTGCTCAATGCAGAACATAATAATTTAGCGGATTACAACCAAGTGACTGAAATGGTACGAAATATCTTAAGTTTAATTAAATATCATTTTAGATTAGAGTTTGATGAAGAAAGCCTAACTTATTTTAGATTTGTAACCCATTTAAAATTTTTAGCACAACGTATTTATGCTAAGAACCCACTTAATACAAGTGAAATGGAACTCTATGAAATCGTGAAAGAAAAGTACAAAGATGCGTTTAGGTGTGTGAAGAAGATTGAATCATTTTTAATGAAAAAGTATCAATATGAAATGACACATGACGAAGCATTATACTTAACGATTCATATCCAAAGATTAATTTCTAGAAATGAAAGCGTTGACAATTAATAATTATGTGGTAGATTAATGTAAAGAAAACAAAATAAACAATTAATTGTTTAGGATTGTAACTGTTCGGCAGGCGAGACCTAAGCCATTAATAGACGATTTTATCTGGGGATAAGTATGTCTATTTATGGTTTAGGTCTCTTTTTTATTGTTCTAAATAAGATGGGAGTGACTTAAATGGGAAATGAGCAAAGAATGGCTGATGAAATTTTAAAAAATATCGGCGGTAGTGATAATGTAAAAAATTTAACGCATTGCATGACACGTTTAAGATTTGTATTAAAGGACGAAAATAAGGCCGATGATGAAGCCATAAGAGATCTTGATGGGGTAATGGGTTTGCGAAAGCAAGGAGGACAATATCAAATTATTGTCGGCAATAATGTTTCACGAACGTATGCGGATCTAATGAAATTGGGAGTAAGTGGTGGCGCTAAAAGTAACGAACCCGCTGAAAAGAAAAAATTAACACCTAAACAAATAGGTATTAATATTTTAGATGCCATTATTGGTACGATGTCACCTTTAATACCTGCAATTATCGGTGGTTCAATGATTAAATTGTTAGTAATGATTTTAAATATGACTGGGGTATTATCATTTGAAAGTTCAACATTTAATATTCTAAATACGATTGGTGACGCGCCATTCTTCTTCTTACCTATGCTTGTTGCAGTATCAGCAGCTAGGAAATTTAACAGTAATGTATTCTTGGCATTAGCAGTAGCTGGGGTCATGGTTCATCCAGTATTTATGGATATTATGGAGAAAGCCGCTGAAGGTAAAGCAGCAACATTTGCATACGTACCAGTAATGTCCGTGAAATATACGTATACGATTATCCCTGCTATTGTTATGACTTGGCTGTTGAAATATATTGAAGATATAATTGATCACATTACGCCTATCGTTATGAAAAACTTTTTAAAACCTATGTTGATTTTGTTAGTTGCAGCGCCAATTGCAATTATTATTGTTGGTCCTGCTGGAATTTTAATAGGTACAGGGTTATCGCAATTTGTCTTCTTCGTACATGATCAATTAGGTTTCTTAGCAGTAGCCATTGTAGGTGCATTATGGCCGTTATTGGTTATGACAGGTATGCATCGTGTGTTCACACCAACAATTGTACAAACTATTGCAGAGACTGGTAAAGAAGGTATGGTTATGCCATCTGAAATTGGTGCAAATTTATCACTTGGTGGCGTTTCACTTGCAGTAGCATTTAAAACTAAAAATAGAGAGTTACGTCAAACATCATTGGCGGCAGCATCGTCAGCAATTATTGCAGGAATTACTGAACCAGCATTATATGGTGTAGCTATTCGATTAAAACGGCCTATGATTGCATCGATGATTACCGGATTTGTTGCAGGATCGGTTGCCGGTCTAGCGGGACTTGCGAGTCGATCAATGGCTTCACCTGGTCTGTTCACTAGTGTGCAATTTATAGATCAAGACAATCCTATGAGTATTTTATGGATTATTGTTGTAATGGTTTTATCTATTGTATTGTCATTTATTTTAACTTTAGTGCTTGGATTTGAAGATATACCAGAAGCAGAAGATGATTTATTAGATGCAGAGACGAAAGGTGACATGATTGTAGAAGCACCTGTTGAAGGTAAAGTGAAGCCGATTGAAAGTGTGGAAGATGATGTGTTTAGTCGAGAAGTGATTGGTAAGAGCATTGCGATTGAACCAACAGGTAATACAATATATGCGCCAATAACAGGAACAGTGACCTCAGTCTTCCCTACTAAGCATGCTGTTGGTATTACAGGTGACGAGGGCGTTGAAGTATTAATTCATGTAGGTATTGATACTGTTAAGCTAGAGGGCGAACCGTTTACATCTGCAGTTGAACAAGGTGACCATGTTAATAGTGGAGAGATTATTGGGTCCTTCGATTTAACTGAAATTATTGAAGCAGGTTATGATCCGACAACGATTGTAGTAATTACAAATACAGATGATTATGATTCTATTACGTCTTTCGATACTGTTGACGTTAGTGCTAATACATCAATATTAGGAGTGGTTAAAAAATGACGATAAAAACTTTTCCAGAAAATTTTCTTTGGGGCGGCGCTATTGCAGCAAATCAGACAGAGGGTGCGTGGAATATTGGAGGGAGAGGTCTAAGTAATATAGATTTAATCCCACATGGACCAAACAGACAAGACATCAAATTAGGATATAAAGCGTCGCAATTAAGCAATACAGAATATTATCCAAGCCATACAGGTATTGATTTTTATCATCATTATAAAGAAGATATTGCTATGCTTGCTGAAATGGGATTGAAAGTCTTTAGAACCTCTATTTCATGGAGTAGAATTTATCCGAATGGTGATGAAGCAACTCCTAACCAAGCCGGTATTGATTATTACACAGACTTATTTAAAACATGTAAAGAACATAATATCTCGTTACTCGTAACATTGGCACATTTTGATATTCCTATGGGAGTCGTTGAGCAGTATGGTGGTTGGAAGAATAGAAAAACAATTGATTTATATATTAAATTTGCAGAAACGTGTTTTGAAAATTTTGGTTCGTATGTTGATTATTGGATTCCATTTAATGAAATTAATGTTGTGTTACACAGCCCATTTTCAGGCGGTGGATTATATTTTGATGAAAATGAGGATAGAGAAACATTGTTATATCAAGCAGCACATTATATGTTAGTTGCAAGTGCTAAAGCTGTGGAAAGTTGTCACCGTATCACGCTTGATGCTCAAATAGGTTGCATGATTGCAGGCGGTAGTTTTTATCCGTACAGCTGTAACCCAGAAGACATCTGGCAGTCTATGATTGATGAAAGGACAAATACATTCTTTGTAGATGTCCAAGCTAAAGGGAAGTACCCTTACTATATGGAATCATTATTTAAGTCTAAAGGAATCCAAATTGATATTACTGACCATGATAAAGAGGTTTTGAAACAAACCGTAGATTTTGTAGCATTTAGCTATTATGCATCTAGAACCTCTATTGCTGATATTACAAGAGTAGAGAAAAATGAAGGTAATGTAATAGTGTCAGCTAAAAATCCATACTTAAAGATGAGTGACTGGGGATGGGTTGTCGATCCACTTGGTTTAAGGATTACGATGAATCAAATATATGAACGTTTTGAGAAACCACTATTTGTGGTTGAAAATGGATTGGGAGCAAAAGATGTCATAGAAGCAGACGGCAGTATCCAAGATAACTACCGTATTGATTATATGCAACAGCATATACAAGCGATGCATGATGGCATTCAAGACGGTGTACCATTACTTGGTTACATTAGTTGGGGAATTATAGATTTAGTATCAGCGTCCACAGGTGAAATGAGTAAACGTTATGGTATGATATTTGTTGATAAAGACGACGCTGGTAATGGCACCTTAAAACGTAAGAAAAAGAAATCATTTGATTGGTATAAAAGAGTCATACAACAAAATGGTATAGAAATATAAATAGCTAGAGAACCAAGTATTTATATTTGGTTCTCTTTTTGTTTTGTAAATGGATAACATAATCCAACAATCTTCTTGTTAAAAGATAAATGCAATATAGGTTCACAGTCTATAAATTCTATAAAATATAACTATAATCAAATGACAATTGTATATTTATAATAATATATAGACTTAATGTCATATTTACAAATAATATATGTAATTAATATAGTCTTAAAATAGTAATGTTAAGGTAGTGGGGAGAGAGTGATATGAATTGTCAGAGGAGGAATTATATGAATCAGAAGAAACATCAATCGATTGCTTTCCGCGCTGCAGCAAGTTTAGTCTTATTATTTAGTCTTATTGCTACACCACAAGCAGTACACGCAAGTGAATCAGAGAAGGCTGCCGATAATACCAATCCAACAACTCAACAAGAGAGTAATAACAAAATAAAACTTTTAGATAAAAAGCCTAAAGTTGAAGATATCAAAAAGCAAAACAAACCGAACCGAATTATTACAAATATAAATGGTAATCCACAGTCAGAAATGGGTTTTAGCTGGTATACATCAGATAAATTTAATGATTCCAAAGTATGGGTCTCAGAGTCTAAGAACTTTAAAAATGCTAAATCATTTGATGCAGATGCTCAAAAAGTAGATTCAAAGTATCTTGAAAGAGATAAACATGGAAATATCATTTTTAAAGATATTGCTAAAAATGATGAAGGTGAACCAGTAAAAGGTAAAGACGGTAAAGAAAAAGTGAATGGTTATTATACAGATAAACATGCTGGCGGACCAGAATGGATGAGTGGTGACAAGCATGGTAAAACAAGCTTGATAACTGAAGCAGAGTATACATACAAAGCTCAAGCAAAAGATTTAAAACCGAATACGAAGTACTACTATAAAGTAGGAAGTGATGATGGTAAAAAGAGCCAAGTTGGACAGTTTAAAACAGCAGGCAAGAAAGGCGACCCATTTAATTTTGTACAATATACAGATACGCAAAATGCATTTTGGAATGAAAATGTAAGAAATGAAGCTACATTTGGTGCAGATACATTGAAAAATGCTATTCAAACGGCTGGAGATCCTAGCTTTGCTTTACACACAGGTGACTTTATTGAAACAGCAGAAGTTGAAGATGAATGGAAAGATTTATATAAACAATCGCGTCCGTCATTCATGTCATTACCAGTTGTAGCTACAGCAGGAAATCATGATGAATATGCATTAAATGAAGAAGATGAAAAACTATTAACTAAATTTAATGAGCACGTGAACGTACCAAAAGAAAATGACGCTGTAAATGGTGGTTCTTACTATTCATTTGATTACAATGGCGCACACATGGTTGTTGCAAATACAAATGACAACAAAAAATCTAAAGACAACCCAGACGAAAAAGCAATTGGCAAAAAACAAATGGAATGGATTAAGAAAGACATCAAAAAAGCACGTGATAATGGTTCGAACTGGGTAGTATTAAATCTACACAAACCAATGTACTCTAAGTCTTATCACGCTTTATCAGACAAAGATGTGAAGAAAATTAGAGAAGAGTTAACAAAAGAAATCGACGAGTTAGATGTAGATTTAGTCTTACAAGGTCATGATCATGTATTATCACGTACACATCCACTAGAACATACATCGACGAAAAACAGTTTCGTGAATGCTAAAAAAGAAGACACTAAACAATTTGTAGGCCAAGATAACGTAACATATTATGATAATCCCAAAGGTTCTGTGTATGTGTTGCCAAATACAGGTGGAACAAAAGAATATGATAGTATTTATGACCGTTCTTTAGAACATATTAAAAAGGTGAGACCAGAATTAAGTTGGTTAACTGAAAAAGATTTAGAACACTATAACAGCCTATTTAAATTAGGTGAGCAACCTCAAGAAACAGATGCCTTTAAAGATAGTCACTCAAATAACCGTGATTCTTCTTCACAAAACTTCTCAGTCTATGAAGTTGAAGGCAATACATTGAAAGTTAAAATTTATCAATTAAATGGTGACATTAGTAAAGGTGAACAGCGTAATGTTGAACTAGTTGATGAATTTGGTATTCAAAAAGATAATAAATAATTAAATCAACGCCTAAGTTAGAGGATAATGGTCTAGCTTAGGCCTCTTGATTTCCCAGGAAATTGAGGATTGATAAATAATGAAACAAGCAATAAGATACTTAGCAATATTAGTTTTATCTTGTATGGTGTTAGCTGCTTGTAATAGTGAAGAAGCAACTCAACAATCAGGTGAAAAGGCTAAAGCTACTAAAAGTGCTAACCAAGAAAAATCATCTAAAGCATCTATATCAGACAAAGATAAAAAAGAAATAAAAAAAGAAGTCTTGTCTTGGCTTGCGAAGAATGAAAAAAACAATGATAAAGCAGTGTCAAATCGCTATTTCGGTAGTGGTAGTATGTCTGACGGGGATTGGTATGCAGGTACTGAAGGTGGGGAAATTCAAGTAAGTAATAAGGATAAACCAGGGCCGAAAGCTTTTGATTTACATACTGTGACAGGCGCAGTAACTTACACATCAAATGAAGGGATAACTGGTATAGATAAAGCTTCAAAAAACTTATCAAATATTGAAGGGTATAGTACGGTCGCTGATATTAATAAACCCGTAACTAAATATTTATTTGCAGATAATGGCAAAGTGTATGAATATATATTTAAAGATTCAAAAGATGTTACACTGTCATCTGGTTTTGCACCTAAAGATCATAATGGGAAAGACCCAAACTTAAGTCCAAACCAGATGTTCAAAGTAAGTGATAACAAAGCACTTAACGATTTTTATAGTGAGTTATTGAAGAAATATTAGTGGACTAATATAATTTTATTGAATTGACTTATATCACTAGTGATAGTGAAAAGGAAGTTATTATTAAATTAAAGCTTATAGTGGGGATAATAATCAGAAATATAATGATATATTTGTATAATTACTAAATGTAATTAGAGGCTTAGTGATGTATCAAGTGAGAAAATCGCAGAATAAATAAAATTGTACCCCTGAAGTTGGAGTTTAAAAATCTGACATCAGGGGTTTTTATATGAAAATAAACTTCATTATACGAAAAGCATAAAGCAATGCTATAAAACTTTATAATATATGAATAGAAATAGGTATTCACTTTTTTTGAAATTTATTATATGCTTTGAAATATATTAACTAAATGAGGTGAGCACTTGAATAAATTTTCAAAATCTGTCATATCTATTTCACTTGCAACTGTATTTACAATTGCGACACCACTAACTACATATACTACTGTTGCACATGCAAATGAATCAACTGCACCGGTAATGGAACAACAAGAGCAAACCAATCTTGGCTCTGAAAATATTATGGCAGTTTCATGGTATCAAAATTCAGCAGAAGCTAAGGCACTTTACTTACAAGGTTATAATAGTGCTAAAGTACAATTAGACAAAGAGCTTGAGAAAAATAAAGGTAAACATAAACTCGCAATCGCGCTTGATTTAGATGAAACAGTTCTAGATAATTCACCTTATCAAGGTTACGCGTCTATAAATAATACATCATATCCGGAAGGCTGGCATGAATGGATACAGGCAGCTAAAGCAAAACCTGTATATGGCGCTAAATCATTTTTGAAATATGCTGATAAAAAAGGCGTAGATATTTACTATATTTCTGATAGAGACAAAGAAAAAGATTTTAAAGCAACTCAAAAAAACTTGAAAAAGCAAGGAATCCCACAAGCAACAGATAATCACATCTTGCTTAAAAGTAAAAATGATAAGAGTAAGGAACCTAGAAGACAAATAGTAGAAAAAGATCATAAGCTAGTAATGTTATTTGGTGATAACCTATTAGACTTCGGGGACCCTAAAAAGCCTAATGCAGCAGAGCGTGAAAAGTTTGTGCAACAGCATAAAGAAGATTTTGGTAAGAAATACATCATTTTCCCTAATCCAATGTATGGTAGTTGGGAAGCGACACTATATAATAATAACTATGATATGAGTGATGCGCAAAAAGATGAACTAAGAAAACAATCAATTAAGCAGTTTAATCCTTCAACTGGAAAAGTTGAGTAATAATAAAAACAGTAGTGAAATAATATTTTTTTTATTATTAGTTTTTAAACTTTCAGGTATGTTTAATAAATCAAAGAAATCATTTTGTATGGTAGTCAAATGGTGATTAAACTCTTAGCGCATGTTCAACCAGGTATGCGTTTCCTAGGATAAAGATTATTATGTAAAGAAATTGTACACTATTTCAATGAAGAAGGTATCTCAACACCGAAACCAACATTAGTTAAATTTGAAGAACCAGAAGTATAAACATATAAAAGTTACATTTTACAAATATTTATATAAAGCATCCATCAAACCCATCAACAAATTTTGTTGGTGGGTTTTTCTTTTGAAATAATTATTTTTTAAAATTGTAAATTGACTCTATAAATATATAATGATAATATAATTCATATTAATTTAATCGGAATAATAAAATATGGAGGGATAAAGATGAAAAGAATGAAATTAGGGTACTTTTTAACGGGCTTTGGTCACCATGTTGCTAGTAGTAGACATCCAGATGCATTAGTACACGGGGGCATGAATTTAACAAAAACAATTGAACAAGCAAAACTTTTAGAACAGGCAAAATTTGATTTTCTATTTATGTCAGATAGTTTATATCTTGATGAGAAAACACATCCAGATATGTTTACGTTTTTCGAGCCAATTTCCTTAATGTCGATTATAGCTAGAGAAACCAAAAATCTTGGTTTAATCGTGACAGGTTCTACTTCATTTTCAGAGCCATTCAACTTAGCTAGAATCTTTTCATCTTTAGATCATTACAGTGATGGTAGAGCAGGGTGGAATATTGTGACATCTGGTATTAATAATACAGCTAAAAACTTTAGTGGCGTAAATAATGCGGATCATGACTTAAGATACGATCAAGCGGAAGAATTTGTTGATATATCCAAGCAATTGTGGGATTCATGGCAAGATGTTAGCCCAAAACGACTTCACTCTGCTGGAGGGTTCTTTGATGAAAAACAACCTGAACCAATAAACTATAAAGGAGATTTTTATAGTGTCAGAGGACCTTTAAATATAGAGCAATCACCCCAAGGTTATCCATTACTTGTTCAAGCTGGTTCTTCTAAAAAAGGAACTGCATTTGCCTCTAAACATGCAGAAGTTGTGTTTACAGCACAAAATGATATCGATAATGCAGTTGCTTTTGCTCATAATTTGAAAGAACAAGTTGCTGAAAAACGAGGTCCAGAACAAGAAATTGTTATCATGCCAGGTATTTTCCCATTTATTGGAGAAACACGGGAAGAAGCTGTAGCCCACTATAAAGAATTACAAGATTTGATAGTTCCAGAGATGGGATTAGAATTATTATCTTCTTATTTAGGTGACACAGATTTAAGTGGTTATGAATTAAGCACCCCATTTGAAAATGTTCATATAGATAAAGGTAATAATATCCAAAGTCGTGTAGACCTTATTAAAGACACAGCGAAGAAGAATAATTCAACGTTAGAGGACGTCATGAAACATGTTGCTGGTGCAAGAGGTCATCATATTATTGTAGGAACGGCTGAAGATGTGGCAGACAGAATGGAAGAATGGTTTACTCGTGGTGCCGCCGACGGATTTAATATAATGCCTCCGTTAAACCCTACGCAATTTGAACTATTTGTAAATAAAGTTGTTCCAATATTAGAAGAAAGAGGTTTAGTCCAAAGGGAATATAATGCAGGTACATTAAGAGAAAAATTAGGATTAAACACTACTAAAGTAAAAAGCTAAGAATAGATATTTTTTGTGATATAAATAGTTATATTCTATTTAAATTTATAATAGGTAAAAATTGAAATAGAAAACTAAATTGAAATTATTAAATACAGGCGTGTTTATGAATAAAAACCATAATCAATGAAGTCTGACACCACATCGATTATGGTTAACTAAGTACTATTAATAAATGACTTTTGAAAATTCTAAGCTAGATTCCACGTGGATTAAATCAAATTATTAAGCGCTGAAATCACTGTCACCATATCTTCATTGATAACTAAATCTGCATTATGATCATAAGGTGTGGCATCTTTATTAATAATAATAAGGTTTTGTCCTTTGAAGTTTGAAATTAGACCTGCCGCTGGTTGAACTACGAGTGATGAACCTAAAACAATTAATGTGTCAGCTGTTTCAATTTTATTAATAGCATTAAAAATAGTGTTTTGATTTAACATTTCTCCATAAAGTACGATATCAGGTCTAATGATACTGCCACATGCTTCACAATGGCGCAGGTGATGTTGCATGACATAAGATTTAGAATATTTATTAAAGCAATTAACACAATAGAACTGATTTAAAGTACCGTGAAGTTCATCTACATTCGAACTACCCGCATCAGCATGAAGGCCATCGATATTTTGGGTGATAACGCCTAAAGATTGTTGGTCTTTTTCAAGTTGTGCTATCCATTGATGAATAGTATTAGGTTGTTTATCAGCGAGGAGTAAACGTTTATGATAAAAATCGACAAATCCTTCTGGATCATCTTGTAGATAATTAGTACTTAACAAGTATTCAGGTGAGTAACCTTCTTTTGAAATTTCATCGAATAAACCACCCATAGACCGAAAGTCAGGCACACCACTTGCTACAGATACGCCAGCACCTGTAAAAAATGTAATTCTACTGGAATTATTAATGATATCTTTCAATTGTTCAATATTACGATTCACACTTATCACTCCATTTAAAAATATACTTTGTTGTTGCAAATATTTTATTATACTTACGATAATTTTAAATATCAGCCACTATTTTAGCAAATATGGAAAAATATAATATGAATTAATAGGTTGATGTAATGGTTATAAAGATTATCCATATAAAACATTTGATATTCTTTCAAAGTGGATGATAAAAAGAATTTAATAAATGATATTATATAAGTAGAGCTAAAGATGATGTTTTATAGCGTACTTTTAAAGTAGTATAAAACAAAATGTTAAGCTTAAAAGTTAATATTACAAATATATATTAAACGGATATAAGAAATGCTGACAGTATAAGTGTGAGATATTTATTCCGCACCTAACTCATAGAATTATAGTTTCAACCTTTTATTAAATGAAATTAGGAGAAATTGACATGAAATTTTATTTCTTGAGTATATTGATGATATTTTTTGTAGTTCTGGCTACAGCTTGTGATAATGATGTAGCTGATCAAGATAATACAGATGAGAACACACACCAGACAGTTAACCAAAAATTGCCCGATGATATATTTAATAGTGATAAAGCTGATACTGAACTTTCTAATTCTGAAATAAAGCGAAGTATCAAAATATATCTAGATACAGATGAGAAGATAAATAGAGTAAAAGATGAGCTAGAAGAAAAAATAGACTCTGATGAAAAGTTAAATAAAGATGAAATGGCTAAGTTAAATAAATCTAAAAGTCTTTTAACAACTAATGATGAGAATTTTAAGTCATATATAGAAAACAACGAGATTTCAAAAGAATATAACAAACCTTCCCATCAAATAAGTGAGTATATTAGTGAAGCAAATAAGGGTATTGATGACATATTTGCTAAACAAAACTTAACAGAAAATGAAAAAGAAAGATTACAAAAGCATAATAATATCGTTAATGGTCGACAACAAGAGAAAATAGAAGCGTTTTTAACAAAACATAATATTAAGACGATAGCTTTTAAAAAATAAGAATTTAGACATAGTGACAAGTGTAACTATGAAATTAGCACAAAGATCAGCTTATAATATATTAATAGTCATAAAACTTAATTATTATCATATATTTTAAAGTTATAACTAACAAATAAAACCTACAAAGCCTCGTCATTTACAGTACTTTTTATGTATTAGTGAATGATTGGGCTTTATTTTTTATGAAAATTTTAAAAAGTCTACATATATTTTCTACAATAAAAGCACAATTTAAGTTTTTTTAATAACTATTAATTGAAAAATATTATCATTTGTATTGACAACTATACAAGACCGATATATTATATAAATCAAATCGTAACTGTTACGATTTGATAAGACTGCGCAATAATCTGAAGTTTTTTAATCAATGTTAGCAGGCTTACATAAAATAATTTTAAGTAGAAGGAGAGTCGTATGAATCGAAAGGTTATAGAATTTTCTAAGTATAATCCATCGGGGAATATGACGATACTAGTGCATTCGCAACATGATTCAAGAGATTACGCAAACATAGCTAATCAATTAATGACAACGAGTCATGTTTGTTGTGAGCAAGTTGGATTTGTAGAGTCTACCAATACGGATTTAAATAGAAATTGCCATTTAGTTATGAGCGGAAATGAATTTTGTGGTAATGCCACAATGTCATACATACATTACTTACAAGAAAGTAACATATTGCAAGAAAGGCAATGTGCAATAAAAGTTTCAGGATGTTCAGGGTTGGTTCAGTGTGAAGTACATAGCAATCAACATTATGAAGTCAGTATGCCCCAAGCACAGCACGTGTCCGGAGTAAAGCTTAATATTGATCAACAACAACGACATGCAATAGAAATTGTATATGAGTCATATGTGCATTTTGTTGTTCCAGTCACTGAAGTTACTACAGAATTGCAACATCAAGTTGAACAATTTGTCCGTCAGCAAACATGGAGTAATAAGTATAAAACGATAGGTATCATGTTATTTGATGAACAACGTCAGTTTCTTAAGCCACTTATTTTTATACCAGAAATTAAAAGTTTAGTTTGGGAAAATAGTTGTGGTTCTGGTACTGCATCGATAGGGATTTTTAAAAATTATAAAGCTGAAAGTGCATGTGAGGACTTTATGGTTCATCAACCAGGTGGCAACATTTTAGTAACATCTAGGAAATGTCCAAAGTCTGGATTCCAAACTTCCATTAAAGGGCAAGTCTCAACTGTAGCAACAGGAAAAGCATTTATAGAATAGGAGGCTGAAATGAATAATTTAGAGAAAGAGATTAGCGCTATATTACATAAATATTTATTGAACTTTGAAACACTATATGAAAATGTCTTGAAAAACAGTGATTACATTGATGAATTAGAAATATTAGTGGATGAGTATAGTCAGTTTATATTAAATCCAGTTTTTAGAAGATTGTATGAAGATTGGGAAGATGAAGCGGTAAAAGAACATCTTACATTGAGACTTCAATTCATATCCGCCCAATGTGTTAAACAAGTAGAAGTTATTCGAGCGCAACGTTTATTAGACGGTAAGGCTTCTACTTCAGGCTACTTTGACAACATAGAGCACTGTATTAATGAGGAATTTGGACAATGTCATATAACTGAAAATGACAAATTATTGTTAGTTGGATCTGGTGCATATCCTATGACACTCATTCAAGTGGCTAAGGAGACGGGTGCTTCTGTTATTGGCATTGATATTGATTCAATGGCAGTTGATTTAGGTCAAAAGATTGTTAAAGTATTAGCACCAAATGAAGATATAGAGATTACAAATCAGACAGTAGACCAATTAGTTGATATCAAAGAAGTGACGCATATTATATTTAGTTCAACAATTCCAATTAAATATGCCATATTAGACCAACTTTATGATTTAACGAATGAAAATGTTGTTGTTGCAATGCGATTTGGTGACGGAATCAAATCGCTATTTAATTATCCTTCTAAGAAAACTAGTGTAGATAAATGGCAATGTGTAGAGAAGCGTATACAATCTAATCAAATTTTTGATATTGCTTTATATCGTAAGGCAGCAATAAAGGTTGGTGTAGCGGATGTCTAAAATGTTAATTATAGGTACGGGGCCAGTTGCAATTCAATTGGCCAATCTGTGTCATCTAACAACAGACAAACAAATAGATATGGTAGGTCGTGCCTCAACCTCGTTGAAATCAAAAAAGTTATTTCAAGCATATCAAAACGATAAATGCTTTAAAGTAACGACGCAAAATGATGCCCATAAACACATGGCTGGCCGCTTCCAAATTAATCATTTGTATGAAGATATAGAAGTTGTTAATGATTACTATGACACGATTATTATGGCGTGTACTGCAGACGCATATCATAGTACATTGGCACAGCTATCGACAGCAATATTAGAAAAAGTAAAGCGTATCTTGTTAGTATCACCTACATTTGGTTCACAAATGATTGTAGAGCAGCATATGGCTAACTTTAATAAAGATATTGAAGTTATATCATTTTCTACATATCTGGGTGACACGCGTTTGTATGATACTGAGCAACCTAATCATGTTGTAACAACTGGGTTGAAGACGAAATTATACGTAGGTTCTAATCGTGAGCATTCAGCAACAATCAATTATTTAAAAAATGTGTTCAAGCAATTCCACATAAATTTGATAGATATGCCAACACCTTTACATGCTGAAACACGCAATAGTTCTTTGTATGTGCACCCGCCATTATTTATGAATGATTTTTCATTAAAAGTTATTTTTGAAGGGACAGAAGTACCTGTTTATGTATATAAGCTATTTCCAGAAGGCCCAATTACGATGACGCTCATTCATGAAATGCGCTTGATGTGGACAGAGTTGATGAACATTTTGGCAAAATTTAGTGTGCGGTCAGTCAACCTTTTGGAATTTATGGTGAAAGACAACTATCCTGTGCATCCTGAGACATTAGCGGATGATGACATCTACAGTTTTGAAAAGTTACCACCAATTTATCAAGAATATTTACTATATGTGAGGTATACAGCGATATTAATTGATCCGTTTTCTGAACCTGATAAACACGGGCGCTATTTTGATTTTTCGGCGGTGCCGTTTAAGCAACTTTATGAAAATGAACAAGGTGCCGTGCACATACCACGCATGCCAAGTGAGGATTATTACCGTACTTCAATTATTCAACATATTGGCAAGCTATTAGATGTTGAGACACCAATGATTGATACATTTATGGAACGTTATGAACAATATTGTCAGGACTATAAAAAGCATAACCATAACCGACAACTATCATCACAATTCACTATGAACTTATTTAAAGATGATAAATCTTTGGTAGAGGAGTTTTTAGATACCAAAGATAAAATTTAGTAATAAGGATTTGTAATATAAAAATATTAAATATTTTTTGGTTTTACATAAGTATTCTCCACACAAGTATAAATGATATTACAATTTTTAAATGAAAAAGAGGAAAAATAATGAACAAAATTACTAAGATGAGTGCAGTATTAATTACATCAGGCATTATTTTAGCGGGATGTGGAAACGGTAAAGGCATAGAGGAAAAGAAAGAGAATAAGCAGTTAACGTATACAACAGTGAAAGATATTGGTGATATGAATCCACATGTATATGGCGGATCTATGTCTGCAGAAAGCATGATTTATGAGCCACTTATACGTAATACTAAAGACGGTATCAAGCCATTGTTAGCTAAAAGTTGGGATGTGTCTGATGATGGTAAAACGTATACTTTCCATTTGCGTGATGATGTTAAATTCCACGATGGTACAGGGTTTGACGCTGAGGCAGTTAAGAAAAATATTGATGCAGTTCAACAAAATAAAAAATTGCATTCATGGTTAAAGATTTCAACATTAATTGATAATGTCAGTGTTAAAGACAAATACACCATCGAACTTCAGTTAACAGAACCATATCAGCCAGCTTTAGCAGAATTAGCAATGCCGCGACCATATGTATTTGTATCTCCAAAGGATTTTAAGGATGATGGAACTAAGAATGGTGTAAAATCATTTGATGGCACAGGTCCATTTAAACTTGGTGAACATAAAAAAGACGAGTCAGCAGATTTTAATAAAAACAATGATTATTGGGGCAAAAAATCAAAGTTAAACAAAATACAAGCAAAAGTAATGCCAGCAGGTGAGACTGCCTTTTTATCAATGAAAAAAGGTGAGACAAACTTTGCTTTCACAGACGATAGAGGTACAGATAGTTTAGATAAAGATGCTTTAAAACAGTTGAAAGATTCTGGTGATTACCAAGTAAAACATAGCCAACCAATGAATACAAAAATGTTAGTGGCAAATTCTGGTAAAAAGGACAGTCCAGTGAGCGATAAAACTGTAAGGCAAGCGATTGGTCATATGGTAAATAGAGATAAAATATCTAAAGAAATCTTAGATGGCGAAGAAAAGCCGGCAGCACAACTATTCGCGAAGAATGTTACAGACATTAATTTTGACATGCCTACACGTAAATATGATGTGAAAAAGGCGGAAGCACTCTTAGATGAAGCGGGATGGAAACAAACAGAAGATAGTAATGTCCGCAAAAAAGATGGTAAAGAATTAACAATGACTATGTATTATGACAAAGGCTCAACAAATCAAAAAGAACAAGCAGAATTTTTACAAGCAGAATTTAAGAAAATGGGAGTTCAATTACAAATTAATGGTGATACATCGGACAAAGTTGCTGAACGTCGTACATCTGGTGATTATGACTTGATGTTTAATCAAACTTGGGGATTATTGTATGATCCACAAAGTACAATTAGCGCATTTAAAGCAAGTAATGGTTATGAAAGTGCGACATCAGGTATCGCTAATAAGAATGAGCTGTACGACAATATTGAGGAATCATTTAAAATTCAGGATAGTAAACAACGTTCTGATGCATATAAACAAATTTTACAACAAATAGATGATGAAGGTATTTTCATTCCTATATCACACGGTAGAATGACAGTGGTTGCACCTAATGATTTAGAGAAATTATCATTTACACAGTCGCAATATGAATTGCCTTTTAATGAAATGCAATTTAAATAAAGGAGTGCATTTATAATGTTCAAATTTATTTTAAAGCGCATGATGATTATGGTTCCACTGATGATTGTAGTAAGTTTTATGACATTTCTACTAACCTATATAACAGATGAAAACCCGGCGGTTACAATTTTACATGCGCAAGGCACGCCAGATGTATCACCACAATTAATTGAAGAAACAAATGAGAAGTACGGATTAAATGACCCGTTATTGATGCAATATATGAATTGGCTATTACAAGCATTGCAGTTAGATTTTGGTACGAGTTATATTACAGGGGATCCTGTTGCAGAACGTATTGGTCCAGCATTTTTAAACACCTTAAAACTAACTATTATTTCTAGCATTACGGTAATGATTACATCAATTATTTTAGGGGTGGTCAGTGCCTTAACAAGAGGGAGATTTGCAGATCGTGCGATACGTTCTGTGGCTTTCTTTCTAACAGGCTTACCGTCTTATTGGATTGCTTCGATGTTAATTATTTACGTTTCTGTAAATTTAAATTTATTGCCAACTTCTGGACTGACAGGTCCTGAAAGTTACATATTGCCAGTTGTTGTTATTACAATTGCATATGCTGGTATTTACTTTAGAAATATTAGGCGTTCAATTGTTGAGCAGTTAAATGAAGACTATGTACTTTATTTGAAAGCATGCGGTGTTAAATCGACAACTTTAATGCTGCACGTATTACGTAATGCATTACAAGTTGCTGTCTCAATCTTCTGCATGTCTATACCAATGATTATGGGTGGGTTAGTAGTAATCGAGTATATATTTGCTTGGCCAGGATTAGGACAATTAAGCTTGAAAGCCATATTAGAACATGATTTTCCTGTCATACAAGCGTATGTATTAATTGTGGCTATACTATTTGTTGTATTTAATACATTAGCAGATATAATCAATGCACTCTTGAATCCAAGATTAAGGGAGGCATCTTGATGATTATTTTAAAACGTTTATTACAGGATAGGGGTGCCGTGGTTGCTCTAGGCATTATTATCTTATATGTTGTGTTAGGTTTTGCAGCCCCTTTAGTGACAACACACGATCCTAACCATATTGATACAGCTAACAAATATAGTGGAATAAGTTTACAACATTTCTTAGGTACTGATCATTTAGGACGAGATATTTTAACGAGGTTGATTTATGCGATTAGACCTAGCTTATTATATGTTTTTGTAGCGCTCTTTATTTCTGTTTTAGTTGGTGCCATATTAGGTTTTGTTTCTGGATACTTCCGGGGTTATATTGATGCACTTATCATGCGTATGTGTGATGTGATGTTAGCATTCCCTAGTTATGTTGTTACACTCGCACTGATTGCTTTATTTGGTATGGGTGCTGAAAATATTATTATGGCATTTATTTTAACGCGCTGGGCATGGTTTTGCCGTGTGATTCGCACAAGCGTTATGCAATATACTGCCTCAGACCATGTTAAATTTGCCAAGACAATTGGCATGAGTGATTTGAAAATTATTCGCAGACATATTATGCCGTTGACACTTGGTGATATTGCAATAATCTCAAGTAGTTCTATGTGTTCCATGATTTTACAAATATCTGGGTTTTCATTTTTAGGGTTAGGTGTTAAAGCACCGACTGCTGAATGGGGTATGATGCTCAATGAAGCTAGAAAAGTTATGTTCACTCATCCAGAAATGATGTTTGCTCCAGGTATTGCAATCGTTATTATAGTTATGGCATTTAACTTTTTATCAGATGCATTACAAATTGCGATTGATCCAAGGATATCTTCAAAGAAAAAACTACGTTCTGTGAAGAAAGGATTGGTGCAATTATGACGTTATTAACAGTACGCCATCTGTTTATCAAAGATAGTTGGACAAATCAGACCATTGTTAACGATGTGAACTTTACAGTGGATAAAGGTGAAGTGCTAGGTATTATTGGTGAAAGTGGTAGTGGTAAGTCAGTCACATGTAAAGCTTTAGTAGGTTTAAATCCTAAGCGCTTAAGTGTTGAAGGGACGGTGACATTTAATAATATACAAATGCTTACTTTGTCAGAGATGCAGTTAAAGAAGTATAGAGGTAAAGATATTGCGATGGTTATGCAACAAGGTAGCCGTGCATTCGATCCATCATCTACAGTGGGCAAGCAATTGATCGAAACTATGAAGGTTCATACGCAACAATCTATTCAAGAAATCGAAGCAACTTTGATAGAATATATGGATTATATGGGGTTAAACAATCCCAAACAGATATTAAAGTCATACCCTTATATGTTATCTGGGGGGATGTTACAGCGTATGATGATCGCTTTAGCTTTGGCATTAAAACCCAAATTAATTATTGCAGATGAACCGACGACAGCTTTAGACACTATTACACAATATGATGTGTTACAGGCGTTTAAAGATATTAAGCATCATTTCGATTGCGCCATGATCTTTATTTCACATGACTTAACAGTGATTAATCATATCGCAGATCGAGTAGTTGTGATGAGGCATGGAAAACTTATTGAAGAAGGCACTAGAGAAGCGGTACTCTACCAACCACAACAAGAGTATACTCAGTATTTATTATCCACACGAAAAAAAGTTAATGATTATTTTAAATCTGTATTAAGGGGTGACTCAAATGCTTAAGATCATGAATGTTGAAAAATCGTATTCGCGTTCACACATATTTCGGCGTAGCATGACCCCTATTGTTAAAGATGTGTCCTTTGAATGTCCAGTTGGTAAAGCAATTGCAATTATCGGTGAGAGTGGTAGTGGAAAATCAACATTGAGTAGGATGGTATTAGGTATTGAGAAACCTAACAAAGGTTCAGTAACGTTGAATGATCAGGCAATGTATAAGAAAAAGGTGAGAAATCATCAAATAAGTGCGGTTTTTCAAGATTACACATCTTCATTACATCCATTCCAATCTGTGAAAGAAATATTATTAGAAGTGATGTGCCAGTGTGACAATCAATCTAAAGCAGTCATGGAGGCACGAGCTATTGAATTATTAGAAGAAGTTGGATTATCGAAAGTATACATGGATAAATATCCAAATATGTTATCCGGCGGTGAAGCGCAACGTGTGGCGATAGCGCGCGCTATATGCATGAATCCTAAATATATTTTGTTTGATGAAGCAATCAGTTCTTTAGATATGTCTATTCAAACCCAAATTTTAGATTTGTTAGTAAATTTACGCTCGAAAAGGCAGTTAAGTTATATTTTTATTACTCATGATATTCAAGCTGCCACCTATTTATGTGAGCAGTTAATTATTTTTAAAAACGGTAAAATTGAAGAACAAATTGCAACCAAAGATTTACATCTAAGTGATAATGCTTATACAAAAGCATTGATTGAAAAACAATTATCATTCTAAGGAGTGAGACAATGAAAGGTGCTATGGCATGGCCTTT
The DNA here is from genome assembly GCF_033597815.2 of Staphylococcus sp. KG4-3. Taxonomy (NCBI): domain Bacteria; kingdom Bacillati; phylum Bacillota; class Bacilli; order Caryophanales; family Staphylococcaceae; genus Staphylococcus; species Staphylococcus halotolerans. The sequence goes on along the minus strand of NZ_CP166245.1, from coordinate 2,827,395 downwards.
TTTGAGACTATATATACTAACATTAATGTTTTTTAGTGCTAATGCTATTTTGAATGTCTTTATACCATTACGAGGACATGATATTGGAGCTTCAAATACAGTTATCGGTATTGTAATGGGTGCTTATATGCTAACTGCTATGGTATTTAGACCTTGGGCAGGACAAATTATTGCACGTGTTGGCCCGATTAAAGTATTGCGTATCATTTTAATTATTAATGCAATTGCTTTAATTCTATACGGTTTTACTGGATTAGAAGGATATTTCTTGGCACGTGTGATGCAAGGTGTATGTACAGCATTCTTCTCGATGTCATTACAACTAGGAATTATTGATGCCTTACCAGAAGAGCATCGTTCAGAAGGGGTTTCGTTGTATTCACTATTTTCGACAATTCCTAATTTGATTGGTCCTATTATAGCTATTGGTATTTGGCACGCTGATAATATATCTATTTTTGCGATTGTTATTATTTTTATTGCGCTATCCACCACGTTTTTTGGTTATCGCGTCAGAATTGCCGAACAAGAACCAGATACGTCCCATAAAATTGAAAAAATGTCATTTAATGCGGTTACGGTATTTGCTCAGTTTTTCAAAAACAAAGAGTTGTTCAATAGTGGTTTAATCATGATTGTAGCGTCGATTGTGTTTGGTGCGGTAAGTACTTTTGTTCCGTTGTACACTGTGAATTATGGTTTTGCTAGTGCGGGTATATTCCTAACTATTCAAGCTATAGCAGTGGTTGTAGCAAGACTTTATTTAAGAAAATATATCCCATCGGATGGATTATGGCATCCAAAATTTATGGTGATTGTATTATCGTTATTAATGATTGCATCTTTTGTTGTGGCTTTTGGACCGCAAGTAGGCGTCTTTATTTTCTATGCGAGCGCAATATTAATCGGTATGACACAAGCATTGGTATACCCAACATTAACGTCTTATCTAAGCTTTGTCTTACCTAAAGTAGGGCGTAACATGCTATTGGGTTTGTTTATTGCATGTGCAGATTTAGGTATTTCTTTGGGAAGTGTCATAATGGGACCTCTATCTGATGTACTAGGATTTAAATGGATGTATATTATTTGTGGCCTGCTTGTGATTTGCATAATGATATTAAGTGTGACGAAACGGCCTATACCCTATAAATCGAACTAGTGTAGATTATCAAAAGTTTTAGTATTTGATGCTTGAAAAGTGAAATAATTACAATCATGAAAATAGTAGTGTTTGTATTGTTATACTTAGCGTGGATGCTAAAATGATTTATTGATTAAGTTTAAAATTATTAGAGATATTACATATGAAAACATATAATAAACGCTATAAATTGCTTAAGAAAGGCATTTTATAGCGTTTTAAATTTGGACATTCAAATAAATAATAAAGAAATCTTTGTTAACATACTTTATACTTAAAACAAAATTACAGAATAGAGGTTATTGTAGTGAGGAAGTTATGGATTTGGGGCATATGTATCATAGTTGTTGTTATTATAGCGGCATTTATTACTATAAAGATGTTTACTCAAAATCAATCTGTGATGGAAAAGTCTGGACACTCAAATTTTGTTAATAGCCAAATACCAACACTATTTCTACATGGTTATGGTGGAAGCGCCAATTCAGAAAAATATATGGTTAAGCAAGCTAAACAAAATGGCGTAACTAAAGATGTGATCACAGCAATTGTATCTAAAGATGGAGAAGTAGAATTAAAAAGGAAACTTGAAACAGATACAGCTAATCCTATCGTACAAATTGATCTAGCAAATAATAAGCAAGGTAATCTTGATGAAAATGCGAAATGGTTTAAAAATGTATTAACGAAATTGCAAAGTGAATACGACATTAATAAGTTTAATTTTGTAGGTCATTCTATGGGGAATTTATCATTTGCGCAATATATGCTGACATATGGGAATGATCCCTCGTTACCTCAATTGAATAAGCAAGTGAATATTGCTGGGACATATAATGGCGTATTAAATATGAATGAAAAAGTGAACGAAATTAGTGTGGATGTTAATGGTAAACCAAGCCGTATGAATCCCCCTTATCAAGAATTGCAACAACTTGAAGATATATACAATGGTAAAAATATTGCCGTATTAAATATATTTGGAGACTTGGAAGATGGTACTCATTCTGATGGACGTGTATCTAATAGTTCATCCAAGTCTTTAAAATATTTACTTGGTGATAGTCCAGAAAGCTATAAAGAGTCCAAGTATAAGGGAAAATCAGCACAACATAGCCAGTTACATGAAAATAAAGAAGTTGCTAAAGACTTTATCGCATTTTTGTGGAGGAAATAAGATGATTAAGTTAACAGATTTTATAAAGGTGCCAGATATTGATAAAACAAAGATTAAATTTAATATGAACAGTGGCGACGTAAACGTAAAAGCATGGGATTTATTGTTAGAGGACGAAGCAAGTTGGAAAGATGCTTTAAATAATATTTATTGTTAACCAAAAATGTTAGTTAAAGAATTAAATAGTTGTTGTTAAAACTTAACACACCATTTACTTATCATATATTTATAACCACCAAAAATGATACAATTTATTAAATTAAAGATAGGAGGCTTATTAATGAATAGTCAAAGAAAATGGGTAATTTTATATTTTATCGCTTTTTTAATCATGATCGCAGTTAATTATTTAAGTGGTAGTAATATAGGAAGTATCGCCCAAAATAAACAAGCAATTATTCAACCTGCTGGTTTCGCATTTGCAATTTGGGGTTTAATCTATGTGCTTATTTTAGTATGGCTAATCAAATTGTGGCTCATGCGTTCGCGTGATAAAGAAGTAGTAAGTCGGTTAAAGTATCTTCCTATTATTAATTTTATATTAAATAGTGTTTGGATTATTGTTTATACACAACAGTGGTTCTTAATTTCAGTAATCGTTATTATAGCATTACTTTATAATATCGCTCAAATGTATGTAATATTATCCAGCTATCGCGGATATAATCGTTTCCCAATTTCAATTTACTTCGGTTGGACGACTGTCGCAACTATTGTTAATATTTTTTCGTTAGCGATAAATAATCATGTTAAAACAGTATTCGGTTTAACAGAATTGAGTTGGACGCTTATAGCGTTAATTTTAGCTACAATTATTGGACTCTTTATAGCTGTCTCTTTTAAAGATTGGCTATATCCATTGGTTTTAATATGGCCTTTTTATGGTATTTATATAGAAAATAGTAATCATTATTTAAGCGTAGATATTATTTTAATCACGGCTAGTTTTATATTATTTGTTATTGCGGTTATTATAGTTTGGAAAAATTTCATTAGGGATAAGCTTTAGATTTTCAAAAGTGTGGTTATTAGAATATTAAATCTAACTAAATTTAATTATAAAGGCATACATTAATAATATAAGGGTATTATATTATACAAGAGACTTAGAACTCTTATCATAATTAAATTAATTGTAATGAGCAAACAGGCTTATTATGCAAAGGATGAGCTGAGGAAGATTTTCCTGCTCATCTTTTTTATTGGAGGCTAAATTTATGAAAAAAATTCTGTTAACTGGTGCTTCGGGGTATATTGGCGGTCATTTAATGAATAGGTTAAAAGACAACTATGAAATTATAGCTGTTTCTAGACATATAGAGAATAAAAAGGACGAACAAAATGTAACTTGGAAATCTGCTGACTTATTTGATTTGAACGAGATAACAGAAGTGATGAAGGACGTTGATATTGCTATATATTTAGTGCATTCTATGATGCCTTCAGCTAAATTAACACAAGCAAGTTTTGAAGATATGGATGCATTACTAGCAGACAATTTTGCAAAAGCAGCGAGTTTTAATCAAGTGAATCATATCGTATTTATGAGTGGATTAATCCCTAATACAAATGAATTATCACCACACTTAAGAAGTCGTTTAGAGTGTGAGCGTATTTTAGGGGCTTATGGCGTACCAGTAAGTACTTTAAGGGCTGGTTTGATTATAGGTTCGAAAGGTAGCTCTTACCCGATCCTAAAAAAATTGGTGGAACGTCTACCAGGGTTACTGTTGCCACAATGGGCATATAATAAAACATTACCAGTAGCTATTGAAGACGTCATTAATGGGCTTTATAAGATTGTAGAACGTAACCCCCATACTAACGAATCAATTGATATCGGCGGACCAACTCATATGACATATAAAGACTTATTTAAGCAAACCGCTGAAGTATTAGATAAACGTTTACCTACCTTAGACTTACCTATTATTCCAATATGGCTGAGTAAATATTGGGTTAAATTGATTTCTGGTGTTCCAAAAGAGATGGTCTATCCACTAATGGATAGTTTGATTCACGATATGGTAAGAAATGAAGAAAATACAGTTGAAGGTATCTCTGTTGGCAAAATAGATTTTAGAGAGAGTGTACGTAAGGCTTTAGCGGAAGAAACTACAAAACAAAAGAAACATAAGAAATCAGGTAAGTCTGCAGTTAAGGATGTTCGTGCAATTTCGAGAGCAATCTTACCTAAAGACATGAATATAAGCCAAGTAACAGAATTATATGCTGATTTTTTAAATAAGATTACACTAAACGTCGTTAATAGCGACTTTAATGAAGATAACTTCTCAATAACTGTACCATGTTTGAATAAAGATTTACTTTTATTAAAAAAAGATGAAACGGCATCTAATGATGAAAGAATTTTGTACCGTATTGTAGGCGGTGACTTTGCGCTTGATTCAAACGGTGGCAATGCGAGATTAGAGTTTAGAAGATTGCCTAATAGCAATGAATGTATTATAGCGTTACAAGAATATGAACCTACATTACCATGGTGGGTGTATAAGTATACTCAAGCAAAAGTTCATAAAAGTGTAATGAATCTTTTTAAATTGAAGTTGGAAACTACGAAAAGTATTAAAAAAGGAGACGTAAATATGAAAAAATTTATTTTACCTGTCGTTATTGTAGGCGCAGTGGTTTTAAAATTATATGGATTGAAAAAGTGTTTAGCTAAAAGAAATAATATGTCTAATGCTGAACTATAGTGGTTAGTTGAATAGTTAGTTATAAAGAAGAGGAGATTAACAATGAAAGCAAGCGAGATAATTAAATCAATCATAAAAGTTATAACGCCAGTTACCGGTGGCAAATTTATAGGAAAATTTGCAGTGAAAAATGCTCGAAAAGATTATAAAAAGAATGTTAAACCGCCTTTTTCACCGCCTGGATATGTCTTTCCTATCGTGTGGCCAATACTTTATACAACGATGGGTGTCGCTTATGCGCTAGTGACTAATAAATCTGAACATAAGACTTTAAGAGGCGTTTACTATACACAATTAGGGCTTAATTACTTATGGTCAGTCTTGTACTTTAAATATAAGTTACGCTTCAGTGCGTTAGTAGAGAGCGTTGTATTGCTTGGTGCAGTAATAACTACAACTGTAAAATTTTTCAATGTGAAGAAGATTGCGGGTATCTTGCTAGTCCCATACATGCTTTGGAGTGCATTTGCAACGTATTTAACGGCTGGGAATTGGTTTTTAAATAAAGAGAATCCAAGCTACACAGGAAAAAATGAGAATTAAATTGATGAAAAAAATAATATATAATGCGCTATATTGGTTTATAGTTCAAATGGTCATTGCCCAATTAGGCACGCGTATTAGTTATAAATATTTAGAGAAGGATAATATATATTTTAGAACTTGGAATTTTGAACAAGAAGGCCGACTATGGCAACAATTAGTTAAAGTCCAATATTGGAAACGTCATTTACCAGATGGCAAACATATTAATCCAAATATTGTGAGTAAAACGACATTTGATATATCTAATAATATGAATGAAATACGTCAATTTATACTAGAAACTAGACGTGCTGAACTTGTACATTTATTGTCTATAATTCCTATTATTGCATTTTTTAAATCATCTAAAAGCGTTAAAATCATTAATCTGTTCTATGTCATTATAGCCAATGTGCCTTGTGTGATTGTACAGCGCTATAATCGTCCTAAACTAATACGTATTTATTTAAAAATGCGAAAAAGAAAAGGTGATTAAATGGGTAATAAAAAAGTTATTGTCATCGGAGGGGGCCTAGGCGGTATTTCCAGTGCAATTTGTATGGCTCAAGCAGGTTATAAAGTGGATTTATATGAACAAAATAAACATATTGGTGGAAAGGTAAATAGGCTAGAAATAGATGACTATGGATTTGATCTCGGTCCATCTATTTTAACTATGCCTAAAGTATTCCAACATTTATTCCAACAATGCGGTGAAAAGCTAGAAGATTATGTTAGTATTCGCAAGTTAGCATTACAGATTAGAAATGTTTATCCGGATGGTCAAATTATAGATTTGTATGAATCTATGGAAGATATATTAATAAATAATGAAACATTATCAAATAAAGATATAAAGCAACTTACTACATTTTTTAATTATGCTCAAAAGATACATGAAGTTGCTAAAAGAAGTTATTTTGATAAAGGATTAGATACGATGTCTGCAATTATCCGTTACCATGGTCCATTTTCAGCCTTAAAACAATTCGACTATTTTCATACAATGCAACAAGCAATTAACAAAAGAGTCGAGAACCCTTATTTAAGAGAAATGCTAGGATATTTTATCAAATATGTAGGATCCTCCTCTTATGATGCTCCAGCTGTATTGAGTTTACTGCCTCAAATGCAACATGCTGAAGGATTATGGTACGTAGATGGTGGGATTCATAAATTAGCAGAAGCGATGGAACAATTAGCGAGAGAGTTAGGGGTGTATATACATTTTAATGCCTCTGTCAAACATATAAATTATAATAACCAAAGCGAAGTGACAGGGATAACTTTAGAAACTAACGAAGAAATATATGCAGATTACATTATATCTAATATGGAAGTAATTCCTGTTTATAAATATTTATTGAATTTTGATGAGCATAAAATAAACAAATTGGAACGTAAATTTGAACCAGCTAGCTCAGGTTATGTGATGCATTTGGGCGTGGATAAAAGTTATCCAGAGCTTAGACATCATAACTTTTTCTTTTCGGATAATTCTAAAGTTAATTATGATGAAGTTTTTCATCAATATATTTTGCCTGAAGATCCAACAATTTATGTCGTTAATACAAATAAAACAGATGAGGCACAAGCGCCAGAAGGACATGAAAATATAAAAATATTGCCACATATACCGTATATTCAAAATAAACCATTTAGTGAAGCGGAATATCGTCAATTCCGAGAACGTATATTGGATAAATTGGAGTCTATGGGCTTACAGGATTTAAGACAGCACATAGTATACGAAGATGTATGGACGCCGCATGATATAGAAAATAAATATAATTCTAATAAAGGCGCCATATACGGTGTAGTATCTAGTAAGAAGAAGAATAAAGGTTTTAAATTTCCTAAAAAAAGTCAATATTATAAAAATTTGTATTTTGTAGGTGGGTCCGTAAATCCAGGAGCGGGCATGCCCATGGTAACCTTAAGTGGTATGCAAGTAGCAGAAGCTATTATTATTGGAGAAAGTAGTTGAGGTTGAATGGCACTTTACATGATAGCTATGGTATTAACGATATTATCTTTAATATGTGGAATGTGCATGTATATGCGTCGAGCAGTTATAAGTAGCGACAAAGAAGGAATTGAGGAAGCTGTCAGTGTTATTGTACCTGCTAGAAATGAAGTTGAGAACTTACCTAAATTACTTAACAGTATAGTTAAAGAGCAAGAAATAGAAGTTATCATTATGGATGATGGTTCAACAGATGATACACCAGACGTTGCCCGATATTACGGAGCAAGTGTATATACTGTTAAAAATGATGATACATGGCAAGGTAAATCGCATGCTTGTTGGCAAGGTAGTCAATTTGCATCTCATAACTTATTGATGTTTGTTGATGCGGATGTTCAATTTACAAATGGTTACAGTATCCCTCGTATAGTCAATCAATATTATCTACAGGGCGCTAAAGGTCTACTTTCTATACAGCCTTATCATAAGATAAAGAAATTATATGAAAATATATCGGCTATTTTTAATTTGATGACAATCGTCGGTATGAATAAATTTTCAATAATTAAATCATCAAATAAAGAACAAAGCGCATTTGGGCCTGTTATTTTGACGAATAAGCGAGATTATGAACTGACACAAGGTCATTTGAAAGCTAAAGACCAAATTATCGAAGGGTTTGCCATAAGTAAAGCGTATCACAATTACGATTTGCCAGTTAAATTATATGAAGGTCAAGGGGTAGTCAATTTTAGAATGTATCCCCAAGGATATAAAGCATTATTAGAGGGATGGAGTAAACATTTTGCGCTTGGATCTCAAGTAACTAAAAAATCTACACTTACTTTTGTATTTTTATGGCTATTTGGGTCACTTGTAACTATTTTAGCTATAATTTTTTCTGTTAATTTAGACCCATTATATATGATATTAGCCATTATTTTCTATTTTATATACGCTTTACAATTTCACTTATTCATTAGAAGAACAGGCAATTTTAGTCTTATTACAAGTATTTGTCATCCAGTGTTTTTCATATGCTTTGTAGTGATATTTATTAAATCGTGGTTAGATATCAATGTGTTTAAACGTATACATTGGAAAGGCCGTAAAATAGATTTATAATTTAGTTTTTTATAAACGTCGAGTAATTAAAGGCATTTTGAGGAGGGCAACAAATGAATGAGTTAGAGAGAGATTATAACTACTGTCATAATATAATGAAAACACATTCGAAAACGTTTTCATATGCCTTTGATTTTTTGGATATAAGAAGAAAAACAGCAGTATGGGCTATTTATGCAGCTTGCAGAATTATTGATGATAGTATCGATAGATATAAAAACCTTGAGAAATTGGATGAGATAGAGAGTGATTTAGATACTATTTACGGTAATCATATCCGAAGTTATCAAAGTGATGCATCCATTATGAATGCTTTAAATGACACTTTGAATATATATGCAATACCTCAAAACCCATTTAAATCTTTAATTCAATATGTAAAGGGAGATTTAGATTTAAAAATAATCAAAACAGATTCCGATTTATATGATTATTGCTATGGTGTGGCAGGTACTGTGGGAGAATTGTTAACTCCTATATTAGCTGCATCAAATGAAAATAATGTCGAGCAAGCTAAAGACGCTGCTATTGCTTTAGGTAAAGCAATGCAAATAACTAATATTTTAAGAGACGTTGGTGAAGATTTTCAAAATGGACGGATTTATCTCAGTGAAGAAAAATTAGCTCAATATCAAGTTGAACTACATTCTACATATTATGAAGGAGTTAACTCAGATTATATAGAGCTATGGGAAAGTTATGCTACAGAGGCAGTTGGACTATATAATATTGCACTAAATGGTATTAATCACTTTGATGAAGAGGTACGTTATATTATTGAATTAGCGACAACTACCTATCGTGAAATACTTGAGGAAGTAAGAAAGTCAAACTATACGTTGCATAAAAAAGTATTTGTAAGCAAATTGAAAAAAATAAAAATTCATCGCGATATTAGTGCGAAGTATAAAAGGAGTGAAACATTATGAAGCTTGCAGTTATAGGTGGCGGTGTTTCAGGTTTAGCTGCAGCTTCAAGATTAGCAGCAAATGGACACAAAGTGGATTTATATGAAAAGAATCAACAAATAGGTGGAAGGATGAACCAAATTAAGCAAGATGGTTTTACATTTGATATGGGGCCAACTATTGTAATGATGCCTGAAATTTATCGTGACGTTTTTAATTATGCACATAAAAATATGGATGATTACTTGGAGATTAAACAATTAGCACATATTTATGATGTTTATTTTAGTGAAACAGATCAAATTCGTGTACCTACCGATCTTGCACAGTTAAGAGATATGCTTGAAGCTATTGAACCTAATTCTACACATGGCTTTATGTCATTTTTAACAGATATATACGAAAGATACGAAATCGCACGGAAACATTTTTTAGAACGTACTTTTAGAAAACCTACAGATTTTTATAATCCTTTCACTTTATATCAAGGAATGAAATTAAAAACGTTTGATAAAGCAGATAACTTAATTGAAAAATATGTAGATAATAAAAAAATACAAAAAATCTTAGCATTTCAGACTTTATATATAGGCATTGATCCTAAACGAAGTCCTTCATTATATTCAATTATACCAATGATAGAATTAATGTTTGGTGTTCATTTTATTAAAGGCGGCATGTACAATTTTGTAAAAGCACTTCAAACATTAAATGAGGAGTTAGGCGTTCAAATTTATACAAATGCAAACGTTGAAGAAATTATCATTGATAGTCGATTTAAGCGTGCGGAAGGTCTGAAAGTAAATGGACATATAGAAAAGTACGACAAAATAATCTGTACTGCTGATTTTCCGTACGCAACCTCAACTTTAATTAAAAATGAACACCACCCCCCAAAATATACGAGGCAAAAAATTGATAATATGGACTATTCTTGTTCTGCCTTTTTAATGTATATAGGGGTTGATAAAGATTTATCCGAAGAAATTTTGTTACATAATGTTATATTTTCAAAGGATTTTGATAATAATATTAATGAGATTTTTTCTGGAGAAATATCTCGAGACCCTTCAATATATGTATATGCGCCTAGTGTAGAAGATCAGTCGTTAGCGCCAAAAGGTCATACAGGTATTTATATACTCATGCCAGTTTCAGAATTGAAAACAGGCGATGTGGATTGGTCTGATGAAGCAACAATCACAAAGGTGAAGGATATTATTTATAACAAGCTTTCTACAATTAAAGCTTTAAAAAATTTGAAAACACAGGTTGTTACAGAAATTATATACACACCTAAAGATTTTGAAGGAGATTATAATGCGAAATTTGGAGCGGCTTTTGGTTTAATGCCTACATTAGCACAAAGTAACTACTATAGACCACCTAATGTTAGCAGAGATTACAAAAATTTGTACTTTGCTGGAGCAAGTGTTCACCCAGGAGCAGGAGTGCCAATTGTATTGACGAGCGCTAAGATTACGGTTGATGCTATGTTAGAAGATATTAATAAGGGCAAATAAAAGAGCGCTTAAATCACTTGTGAATGGGGTGATTTTAAGCGCTTTTTGTATTAATCGAACGTGATGGTTTGGGGCGTATCTAAATTATTATCGTTCATAACTTTTATTGATTTTGGAACCACTTTAATTACACATAAGTCCGGATCGTCTTTAGAGTCAAAGAAAGTCTTATCTTGTTTTTCCCAAATCCAATCAATAGTTTTCTTATCTTTTAGTATTTCAACATTAGCTTCAATTTCTAAAAAACTACGGTTTGTCGTTTCGTCATAACCTATAAGTACGTGTGCTTTTGGATTATCTTGAAATTCAGCAATTTTTTTAGACTCAATGCTTGTTTTTGTATAAAGCGTGAGTCCATCATTATAAAATACCATGTATCTACTATTAGGTGTATTGTTATGTGCTGTAGATAAGACGCCTATTTTTGATATGTTTAATATATTTTCAATTTCACTTTGCAATTGTTCAGTATTCATATTTTAATCACCTCTAATGATTACATACCCTAAAAGCCTTTGTGATATGTAAATTTTTAAAAGTGACAATATTTTTTAGTGAATTATACATAAATTATAACGGGTATATGGTTAATAAAGTAATTATAAGTTAGAGAATAATTATAAAGTTTAATGTTATCATTTCACTAATTCATCTAGAGCATTTACCGATTTTATAAAGTTGTTTTTAGGCCAATATGGGAGGGAATAGAATGAATTTAGGAGTCGTACTCAATCGTGTTTTTAGAGTTAAAGACAATCCACTATTTGAATATGTAGCGCAGCATCAAGATGAGATAAATAAAGTATATTTTATCGTACCTATAGAAGATTTAAATGACGCAGCAACAGTAAAGCGTGATTATTACCATAAAGTAATAAAAGGATTCTTAAGTACGCTAGAAAGGTATGATATATATCCTTATATTGTCACGTACGAAAAGCTAGGTGAATTAGCTCATACATTGGCGTTGTCTCATGTATTATTAGCAAAAGATATTATGAGTTACCACAAAGAAATGTATGACTATCATCATGTCAAACGAGCTTTTGAAAACCTTCAAATTACAGTGATTGGGCAGCGTGTGAATCATTATTTTCAACCTACAAAGACTTTTAATAAACAGCAACAGCCTTATAAAGTATTTACTAGTTTTTATAAAGCAAATCGTCAAGATTTAGTACATACCCCTAAGAAAAATTATCAATTTAAGCAGTTAACCAAAAATGCGCAAAAAGGTTCAAATCAAAGCGACTTAAAATTCGGAAATAATAAAGATATAGAAAAGTTAGCGCGTAAAACGTGGGATGATTTTTTAAATGATGACATCGCTCGTTATGATAAATTGACTGACGATGTATCACAAGATTTTGTAAGTGGATTAGGTAAATATTTAGCATATGGATTAGTCGATATTCGTGAAATTATAAATGATTTGCTTGAAGGTTACGATAGCGATGAAACAAGTTATGAAGCTTTTATTAGAGAAGTTATATTCCGTGAATTTTATTATGTGTTAATGACACAATACCCAGAAACTGCAACTAAATCTTTTTCTGAAAAGTATCGCAACATGCAATGGTCTTATAATAAATCGCATTTTGAATCGTGGAGAAAAGGACAAACTGGCTATCCAATCGTTGATGCTGCAATGAAAAAGCTAAACCGCACAGGATATATGCACAATCGCTTGAGAATGGTTGTATCTCAATTTTTAACTAAAAATTTATTCATTGATTGGACATGGGGCGAGGACTATTTTAGAGAGTATTTGATTGACTATGATAATGCGTCTAATGTACATGGTTGGCAATGGTCAGCATCAACTGGGACTGATGCGGTGCCTTATTTCAGAATGTTTAATCCTATACGTCAAAGTGAACGTTTTGATGCACAGGGCTATTTTATTAAAACACAGTTAGAAATATTCGATAAGGTCTCAAGTAAAATTATCCACGACCCAACAAAACATAAGACTAAATTGAAAGAAAACTATCAAATTGAAATTGGTAAAGATTATCCAGAAGCTATCGTAGATCATAAAAGTAGTAGAGATTACGTTATGCATAAATTTAAACAGTATTAATGAATAAATAGATTGAGGAGGCGTTGTTCCAAATGTTAAAAAATTTAATACATCATATTTACTTAGAACAAAACAATGATGAAATAATAATAGAAAAATTTAATGAAAAACAGCAATATACCATTTTAGAACAAATTAATGATTTACCACAAAGTGGATTTACAGTTTTTAATCACTTATATGTAAATCCTAGTTTTGAAGAAGCATTTGAGCGTTTGTTTTTAAATAGAAATAGACATTTAAAAAGTATAGAAGGCTTTGAGAGTCTATTGTTTTTGAGGCCTCAAACTAATCATGCGCATTATGTTATTGTAACTGTTTGGACAGACGAAACTACTTATCAACATTGGCAGAATTCTAAAGAGTATAAAGCCTCACATCACAAAAGAGGTACTGACAGTGGCTCAGACAAAAATATCATAAATAGAAAGTTATCATTTAATATTAGTTTAGATTTAACTGATAGTTAAGTGTATTTCAAAATGTAGAATAATTTGAAATATAAAGAAAAAGACGATTTATATTAATCAACAATAGCTTATTTTCAGTTAGCTCGTGAGCAAGATACATGTAGTCTCTTTCTTATATTATAAAATATGGAATCCATTTAGTGATAACTATAAAGTTTCTCGTGAAACATGTAAATAACATAACACTATCAGTTAACTACTCATTAGAAATAATTTAGCGCAATAAAATTATTGGCGATTTATTTGGTAATTCTATGTTGTGAGTAAACTTAATATGGGTAAATGTAATAATATAAATAACTTAACGGAGTGATTAATATATTATTAAATGAGTGGGAGCAAGAAAAAGAAACAATGCATTTATTGTCACAAATACTAGGAAAATATAAATTAGCAGCAGCTTATCAACAGCCACAATGGGCGCATGTAGCTTTAGATATTACAGTTCAAGGCTTCACAACAGGTATGTTGCATGCAGATAATAAAGATTTTTATATTACCGTCAATTTACTTGATGATGAAATTGAGTTGAGAATTGACAACAATAAAGAAATTATAGTATTGAAAGATGATCTTACAATTCAATATTACTACCAAGAGATTCAACGTATATTATCAGAAAGCAAAGTGTTTATAGATATTAATACAATACCACAAGAATTCCCAGATACGACACCGTTTGAAGAAGACTTGCACCATCATCACTATGATTCTCAAATTAGCAATGATGTGTTGAAGTTGATGAAGTTTGCCTATCACGCAGAATCCCAATTCATCGCTCCACTGCGTACTAGGAAGTTTATGCCAAGGTTATTTTGGGGGACATTTGATGTTTCATGTGCAATTATTCAAGACATCCATCAACCATTTGAAAATGATGATATGGTCATTGAACGTGCAGCTTTTGATGAAGAAATGATCGAATTTGGATTTTGGTTTGGAGATGATAATTTTAAAGGCCCAACGTTCTTTGTATTACCATACCCATTCGCTGATAGAAAATTTGAATGTCATGATGATTTTCCACAAGATAGCTATTACAGTGAAACTTTAGGAGAGTTTATTATAGAAGTAACGGAATACAGTAAAGAGAGCATGGACGAAATCGAAAAATTCTTCTATGAATCTTATAATATTTTAAAGGATTATTTAGAATGGCAAGGATGTAGTCATTTTCACTTACCGCTTAAAATGGCTAATAATCATTTGAGTTAGTCTACTTGATCAATTTTTAGTTCTTTAGCGTAAAAATTAGTGTTATGTAATGCGAAAGAAATAAAATGAATTTTGTTTATCAAATGCTATATTATATAAAATTAAAACCATTCCTTTTGTTTATTAAATACAAGAAGAATGGTTTTATTATTATGTTTGCCAACTAGGTTAGGCTTAGGGTTGTGTGAGGTTACAGTGAGGGACGTCTAGTTTGAGACGCAGCATAATGCATTTTATTAATGTCGTTTGTGCGTATAGTGAAACAATGGGTTAATGGATATAAAGAGCTAGAAGGAATTTTGGAGATTATAGTTTGCTACTTGATTTTAATTATTTAATTGATAGTTTCACTTCATGATTTCATTCCACGTCGCATTGTTATATAGCACACTTCACAATTTGTGAGCTAGATAGTTAACTTGAAAATAATGTTTTATCTTTAGGTTGATTCTCTAAATAAATGATTTTCCCTTCATCATCTAATCTTGCAATATCTATACCCTCTTGCGTATAAACACCTGTTTCAAATCTATTTCCACAAATAGCCCAATGTGTTTTGAAAGTGCCATCTTCTTGTTCTATCCAGCCATTATGCATGTGTTTTAAATCTTTATTTGTTTGGTACACACCTTTAACAAATTGTTTCCATGCGTCTTTGCCTTTAAAAGTTTTTTGATTCAACACAAATTCAATATCATTGTTAAATAAATCATTTAACTTATCAAAACTTTCGTCGCTATATCTAGCTTCATCGAACAAGATAAAGTATGAATCTAATGTTTTCATTTTATATACCTTCTTTATAAGTTGATTTGTACATAAGCATCCCAATTAACAAGTGTCTTATTAAAATCTTATTTTATATATAATTAAAGGTGTCGTATAGATATCTGCCTATCAACAGTAAATTTTATATTAACCTTTTAACATAAACACTTAGCCATAAATATAGTTGGCAATGATAAAAGTGATAATTGATAATATCATAGATACAATGATGACACCGATTAAAGGCTTAAACGCTCGGTCTTGCAAATCTTTAAATGATACATTTAACCCTAGTGCCACCATTGCCATCAATAAGCAAATTGTTGTTAATGGCTCAATTATTTGCATTATAAATTGAGGTATAGGTACATAAGTATGAAATAGTGCCATTAATACAAATCCAATTAAAAAGTATGGCATTTCGATACGTTGGTTTGTATTCCTAGCCTGTGATTTCAAGTTCATCACAAATATAAGTATTATACTTAAAGGTATGAGCAAGAATACTCGACCTAATTTACCTAATAAGCCAATTCGTAAAGCTGTCTCACCTGAGAAATCTGCAGCAAGAATAACATGGGCAATTTCATGTAGACTCACACCAGACCATACGCCATAAATCTCTGGTGGTATTGTGAATAGTGTATAGATTACCGTATAGCCTAGTGAAAAAAGTGTACCAATTAATGCAACGATGCCTATACTAATGGCTGTGTCTTTTTCGCGTGCTTTTAAAATTGGAGATACAGCAGCTATCGCAGCAGCCCCACAGACCCCGGCACCAATACCTAGCAATAATGTGATAACTTTATCTCCTTTAATATAGTGATTTAGTAATAACATTAAACCAATACTTACAATTATGACACCACCGTCAATAAGTAATAACGTACTACCTTCTCCTATAACATCAAAAATATTAAGTTTTAGACCATACAATATAATGGCGAATTTTAATAAACGTTTAGATGCGAAAGTAATACCTGGACGATAACTTTCAGGATAACCATTAAAATGTCTAAATAGTATTGCGATAACAATTGCAATTGTCAAAGCACCGACCTTATCTAAAAGTGGCAGCTTTGAACTAATTAAACTTATTGCAGCAATGGTAAACGTGAATAATATGCCAAAGATAAATGGTTTATTATTAAATTTAGTCATGTACCGTCTCCTCCTTTTATCAAAAGTGTAGCACCAGAAATTTATAACGTTAAATAAATATTTAGTATATAGGTCATAACAATTTTGATATGATAAGAATAAAACAATGAAAGGTGATAAGCCATGGACCCACTAAAAGTGTTAACTGAAGTTGTAAAGGCACAAAGTTTTACAAAAGCTGCAGAAAATTTGTATACATCACAACCATCAATAAGTAGAGACATAAAGAGACTTGAAAATGACTATGAGATAAAAGTATTTGAGTTTAAACATTCAAAAATGGCATTAACAAGTGATGGAGAGAAACTATACCAATATGCGTTGCAAAGAAATCATTTAGAACAAGCGCTGCGACAAGATCTAAAGATGCAAACAAATACAATCGCTGGAGATTTAAAACTGGGTAGCAGTTACACATTTGGTGAATATCGTTTGTCACGACAACTTACTAAATTAGCCCAAAGGTACCCAGAATTACATATTCATGTACACTTAGATAATTCAGAAACGATTGTTGAACAAATTAAAAATAACATCGTTGACGTTGGTGTGGTCGAAAAAAAGATACAAAACAATGCAATTATAAGCACGTCAATTGCTCAAGATGAAATTGTATTAATTAAAAAGAAGAAATCTAGCCCGTCTAATTTAGAGACATGTTTTATTCGAGAACAAGGTTCCGGTACTCGTGTATACCAAGAAAATGGTTTGAATCAATTATCATTAAACCCTTATTTAGTAGTCATTAATAATACAAGTCTAATTAAAAGTATGGTCCATGCAGGAAATGGTTTTTCGATTGTATCTAAATCAACATTGACACCTGAAGATTTGGAGCAACTTGAAGTTGTTAATTTAGATATTGAAAGGTTTTTCTATTTAATTTTACATAAAAATAAATACATTGATGAAAAAATGAAACGAGTCATATCCGTATTAAAGCAAGATATGGAATAACTTATAAAATGAGATGATTCATAGTGGAATATTTTTGGTTTAGGAGTAAAGAAGTGGAGTAGAAGTTATTGTCACTAATTATAAATCAGTAATAAGTAATTAGCATAGGGTAGAAATCAAATGATAGGCATTGATTTCTATCCTATGCTATTGAGTGAGCATTCATTACTTGTTGCTAATTGAAAAATGGTACCGATATTCAGAAGCACTGATTTCAAAATGCTTTGTAAAATTTTTAGAAAATAGTAGTGGGTCTTTGTAACCAACACGTCTTGATATGTCACTTATACGTGAGCTCGTATGTATTAATAATTGTGAAGCGTGATACATCCTTATATAGGTTAAATATTCTTTAGGGGAACAACTTAAATTCTTTTTGAACAATTTATATAAATGACTACGTGTAATATTAACGCTTTTAGCAACATCCTCAACAGTTATATGTTTTTGATAATTTGTATTTATAAAGTCAACGGCATGTTGGATATCTTCATTTACAATATCAACTTGGACAGAAAAATTTTTAGGAAACTTTTCTTGTAAGGTATAAACTAATTGATACAAATATTGCATAATCAGAATATCATTGGAGTTGTTTGACTCAATACTCTGAGAGAGTTTACAAATGAGTTGAATTATATTTTTAATATCTGTCGTATCTTGTTTTAATATGACATGACTATCAACAATACTACATCGAGATAAATAATTTAATATTTGTTTACCATTCATGCCTACCCAATAATAAGTCCAAGGATTTGAAAATGAAGGTTTATATTCTACTTCCATGCCACGTTCAAGCAAGAAAATATCTCCAGCAGTTAAATGATAAGTTTTACCTGCATAACTAAAAGTACCTTCTCCTTGAGTTACGATATGTAATACGGATTTTTGAAAAACAGTATAATTATAACCTACATTCGGTACGCCGATTTCAATACCGCATTCGGCTAAATTAGCATCGACCAGCTTTTTTTGAAATTTCTTCCACAATACTTGCATGTTATCCCTCTTAATTAAAAAACATATTTGAACTTATATTTATATTAATTGAAAATGAAACATTTTGCCATATATCGTCATCATTATGCTATTCATAACCATAACTTACTACTGATAGAATAGAATCAACATACATGTAAGCGTTTTAATTAAGAACTAACATAGAGGTGAATGTAATGAATAGGCATTTAACAGGAAAACAAAAATTTGCATTTGGCTTCGGTGCCGTCGGTAAGGACGCCATATTTAATATCGTCAGTGTATTTCTAATGTTTTATATTACAGACATAGTAGGGCTATCTCCTGCGTTTGTTGGAGTTATGTTGTTTGTTGCACGTATATGGGATGCAATTAACGATCCAATTATGGGAATGATTGTTGATAATACACGAAACAACTTTGGTAAATTTAAGACATGGCTTGTTATCGGCACATTGATTAATGCTGTAGTAACAGTATTATTATTTACTAATTTTGATTTACCACAAACAGCAATGTACATTTATATTTCTATTATATATATTTCCTGGGGAATGACATATACCATGATGGATATACCTTATTGGTCATGGCTTCCTAACTTGACGCATAATCCAAGAGAACGTGAAGAAGTATCAGTCATCCCAAGATTTTTCGCTAGCTTAGCTGCATTTACTGTCGGCACATTCGGTTTATTCTTTATACATAAACTTGGTGATATTTTTGGCGGAGGTAGTGATTCTACAGGGATTTTTGTATTTGCAATAATTTGTAGTTTGATTTTTATATTTACCATTGGTGTAACTGTCTTTAAAGTACCGGAAGACCAAGAAATGGAAAAGCAAATAGGCATAAAAGTTAAATTTAAAGATATCGGTCGAATTTTATTTAAAAACAAAGAATTATTAGCAATTATGGGCGTGCTCTTAACTTTTAACTTGTGTTTACAAACATTAAATGGCTCTATTATTTATTATTTTAAATATGTAGTTAATGCAGAACATTTATTTTCAATTTTTAATTCTATGATTTTATGCGAAATGGTTGGTTTACTGTTATTACCACGCTTTATTAAATGGGTTGGCAGAACCGCTGCATTTAACACTTCTATAACATGCATTATCTCTGGATTGTTAATTATTTTGATATCCGGCTATATTGCACCACAAAGTATGACTTTAGTTATTATAGGCGCGGGGATATTACGAATTGGTTCAGGTTTTATGGTTGGTATTACAACTGTTTCATTAGCAGATGTGATTGATTACGGAGAAGTTAAATTCGGTCAGCGTAATGAAAGTATTATTACATCAACAAATACATTCTTAACTAAGACCTCTCAAGCGGTGGCGGCATTAATCGTCGGCGTAGGTTTATCTATTTTAGGTTATACGCCAAACGAAGCACAATCAGTTGTGACAATTAACGGTTTAAGAATCATGATCTTAGTTTCACCACTTATTTTCGTTTGTTTAGCCGCATTTTTATATCATAAAGCCTTTAATTTAAAAGGTGACTTTTTAACGGATATTGAAAAGACATTACAGTATAAACGACAAAGGGAATTTAGAGAAAGAATTAAATAAAGGGGTTGTTAGCTATGTTAGACCAGCAGTTTCACGAAAATATAGAGATTCAACATGTTAATTTATTACCAAGACGTGCGTTTTATATACCATATCAACAAGGGGAAGTGGATTATCATTTTGGAACAAGATATAATACTCGAAATGCGACATTGTTAAATGGGGAATGGTGCTTTCAATACTTTGAGTCAATAGAAGCTTATCTAAATCATTCAAATGAACAGGAAAGCAAAACACTAACAGTCCCATCAGTTTGGAATTTATATGGCTATGATCAAATACAATATTTAAATACTCAGTATCCAATACCTTTTGATCCACCATATGTACCTAAAGATAATCCATGTGGACACTACACGAGAAAGTTTACTATCGATGAATATGATCAACAACACGATTATCATTTGAACTTTGAAGGTGTAGATAGTGCATTTTATGTATGGATTAATAATGAATTTATAGGCTATAGTCAAATTGCACATGCTATTTCTGAATTTGATATTTCCGATTTTGTGCAACAAGGTGAGAATAATATTGACGTACTTGTACTTAAATATTCTGATGGTACTTATTTTGAAAATCAGGACATGTTTCGACACTCGGGCATTTTTAGAGATGTTTATATATTGAAACGTGCAACTAAACGTGTTGATGATTTTAAAGTGGAAACAAATCTAAGTGACGGATTAAATTCTGCCCAGATAGATGTAAAAATAGAACGGGCTCACAATCTAAAATCAGTAGAATTTCAATTATTTAATCCTGAGGGTGAAGAGGTAGCAAGCATATCTGGAGTACATGAATATCAATTTGATGTCCAAAATCCACATTTGTGGTCTACAGAAAATCCAAAATTATATACATTATATATTTTGACGGATCAAGAAGTGATTACACAAAAAATTGGAATTCGTGAAGTGGCTATCCAAAATAATCAATTTTATATTAATGGTCAATCTATCAAACTGCGTGGTACAAATTACCATGATAGTCACCCAGAAACTGGTTACGTAATGACAGAATCCCATTTTAAAAAAGACCTAGAATTGATGAAACAAGGGAACTTTAACGCCATTCGCACGGCACATTACCCAAAATCTCCGTTATTCTACGAAATGACGGACCATTACGGTTTTTACGTAATGAGTGAGGCTGATATTGAGACTCATGGTGTTGTTAGGTTATATGGTGAAGACAATAATGAAGATTTTAATATTATAGCTGACGATAGTAAATTTGAAACAGCTATTATAGAGCGTATTGCAGCTTCTATTGTGCCACTGAAAAATTATAGCTCTATCGTATCATGGTCATTAGGGAATGAATCAGGATTTGGTAAGAATATGGTCAAAGGTGCAGAACATGCCAAATCGCTAGATAATACAAGGCCAATTCATTACGAAGGTACATTATATCGAGATAAGCAACAACACTATGATCTATCTAATATAGATATGATTAGTAGAATGTATCCTTCCCCTAAAGAAATTGAGGAAACTTATTTGAAAAAGCCGGATTTAGATAAACCGTTTATCCTATGTGAATACGCACATGCAATGGGCAATTCTCCAGGAGATTTACACGCTTATCAAACACTAGTTGAGCAATATGATAACTTTATCGGAGGATTTGTTTGGGAATGGTGCGATCATGCCATTCAAATTGGAATGAAAGACGGTAATCCTATTTTTAGGTATGGTGGTGACTTTGGAGAAAAACTACATGACGGTAATTTTTGTGTCGATGGCATTGTTTTTCCAAATAGGGTGCCCCATGAAGGTTATTATGAATTCAAACAAGAGCATAGACCATTAAAACTTGTGTCACAAGATGATTTTAAAATTGGGCTACGTAACCAATTGGATTTTACGCCTGCAGAGAAATATTTGTTTGTAGAGGCTACAGTGACAAATTTGAATGGAGAAAAAACGATAAGTGAAATACCTCTTTCAAACTTCTTGCCACACACTATGCAAACAATTGATTTGAGCAATTATATTAATATAGAACATATCAGTGATGTCATATTACGATATAAATTAAAAGATGATGATATATTTCGTCATGAAAATTTTGAATTAGGACATGATCAAATCGTATATCAACGTCGAACAATGAAAGAACAGGATGAGCAATTGGGTGAAATTGATCTTCTAGTAAATGAAACTGATAAATTAATAAAAGTTTCAGTAGATAAAAGTGAAACGTATGTTTTTAATAAAGATAATGCAAGCCTTGAGTCAGTTCTCAAGCATAATCATATAGTGATTAACCAACACACAACAAATAATATTTGGAGAGCTCCCACTGATAATGATACGAATATAAAATGTGACTGGGTTTACTCTGGTTATAAAGATATCACCACACGCGTGTACGATTATCAAATTGTAGAAAGCGAGACAGAGGTCAGTCTTATTTTTAATATAGCGATGGTTAATGAAGCGGTGCCGCCGGTTCTATTTGGAACAGTGACTTGGCGTGTTCAGCATGATGGAATACTTAATGTAACTTATGATTTAGAAAGAGATGTGAAAGCACCTTATTTGCCACGATTTGGTTTAGGTTTGACTTTACCTAAAGTATTTGAACAAGTGAAATATTATGGCAAAGGTCCTTTCAGTAGTTACGAAGATAAAGGTGTAGCCAATTATTTAGATAAGTTTGAGACGACTGTCACAGGCAATGGTGAAGTCCATATCAGACCTCAAGAAACAGGAAGTCATAATGAAACTACATTTGTTGAAATTAGTGATGGGTATAAAAGAGTTATCGTGACAAGTGACAATACATTTAGTTTTAATACAACGCATTATTCATTAAAACAGCTGACCGAAACAACTCATAAAGATGCACTCGAACTTGAAGATCAAACCTATGTATATATCGATTATGCACAAAGTGGTATAGGTTCAAATAGTTGTGGTCCAGAATTAAATGAAGCATATCGGTTAAATGATCGACACATCGAGTTTAGCTTTAATTTGAAATTTGTTTAAGAAATTTTTGAATAATATATAAATAAAAACAGCCCTGATTAACTAATGTTAGTCAATTAGGGCTGTTTTTATTTTACTGAAATTCAACTTAATTATTAGTGATTTCTATATTAATATTCACTCATTATAATTCTTGATTCTTAAATATTTTTAATGAAGTAACATAAGATAGAACAAAAGCTATTATGCCAACTAACGCATATACGCCTACAACAACTATACTGTTTGTTAGATTTGTAGCTTCTGAGCCTGATACTGCAACTTCTGATAAATTCATGCCAAAGAAGACGATGAAAAATAAGAAAAGCAAAATAAATAATGTTGAAATTAAAATAGCTTAGAAAAATAACAATGGTGATGTACAATTGTCTATAATTTACAAATAAGGAGGATTGAAATGCAAGAGGATGATTATAAAATATTGTCACTATTAAACGAAGATAAAAGTTTTACAAAAGCTGCAAACAGGTTGTTTATGTCACAACCAACACTATCTTATAGAATAAAAAAGATAGAAAAAGAATTTGGTATTAAACTTATTAATAAACAAGGGAATGAATTTAATTTTACACCTGAAGGTGAATATCTGGTTAAATTTTCAAATAAAGTATTGTTTGAAATTCAAAATTTGAAGTTAAATATTAATGAGATTAGAGAAGGATTGAAAGGAACCATTAAGTTAGGGGCAAATACTAACTTCGCAATTTATAATATGCCTGATTTAATTAAAAGTTATGTGGAAAATTATTCAGACGTATATATGAACATGACAAGTGGATGGAGTATTGAAATTTTGGAACAATTAGAAAATAGTGATATTGATATAGGAATCATCACAGGTGATTATGAATGGCATGGTGAAAGAATATTATTAAAAGAGGATCCATTAACAATTATTAGCAACCAACCTATAAATTTAAAAAAACTACAAAAAGAACATAGAATTGTTTACAAGGCACATCAGAATTATAATACTTATATTGAATTAGAAAATTCAATATCTAAAGCTATTAATGAGTGGTGGGATGAGCGGTATAATACTTATGCCAAAAATATTTTACAAGCGGATAAAATTGAAATTTGTAAAAAATTTGTGCAAAAAGATATGGGATATTCTATTGTACCTAAGTCTTGTATTTTAGAAGAAGACCTATTTTATACAAAAGACCTAGTATTTAAAAATGGGCATAAAATTATGAGAAATACATGGTTATTCTATAAAGAAAGCACAATGAATAATGATATGAAAAATTTTATAACTTTTTGTGCAGAATATTATAATTGCCAATAGGACAAACAGCAAGCTAATGTTGCTTGCTGTATTTTTATTAAAAAATAAATAAGTACATAAATAAATTTTATAACCTTTTAATATTTATAGTTATTTATATTGGAATATTGTAGTGATAATAAGGAGTTAGGGAGCAAAGCAAACTCTTAAATAATCTTATTTTTCTGAAAATTTATTTGCTGTGTAAAGATTATGGTGCTAAACTTCAACTAATTTGAAGCTGTCTTCAAATAAGGGGGGGTGCCATGAAAGCTAAAAAGCAAATAAATTTGTATATTTTAGGAATGGTATTGGCAATATTAACTTTTTGGCTTTTTGCTCAATCAATGATTAATATCATACCAACGATGCAAAAAGATCTTAAAGTTTCATCAGGTGTTTTGAATATTTCAACGAGTTTGACGTCGCTATTTTGTGGACTATTCATAGTAGTTGGTGGAGGTATCGCAGATAGGATAGGAAGAAAAAGAATTACTTATGTTGGATTAATTATCAGTATCATTGGGTCGTTGTTAATTATTGCAGCTAGAGAACCTGTCTTGTTGATATTTGCAAGAATACTTCAAGGATTATCTGCTGCTTTAATTATGCCAGCAACTTTAGCTTTAATTAAAACAACATTTGACAAAAGTGAAAGACAACGTGCATTAAGTTATTGGTCATTTGGATCATGGGGAGGCGGAGGTGTAACAACATTTGTAGGAGGATTAATAGCGACATATTTTGATTGGCGACTAATTTTCGTACTTTCTATAATCGTATCTGCAATCGCTATGGTATTACTTAGGACAATTGAAGAAACTAAAATTTCTAAATTTAATAAAAAAAGGTTTGATGTAGTAGGGTTTAGTATTTTTGTTTTAGCACTATTAGTAATAAATGTAATTATTACACAGGGTCAAGAATTAGGGTGGTTTAGTATAACTACCATAGGATTATTTATTACTTCAATCATATTAGCCTTAATTTTTATTTTTTACGAAAAGTCTAGAAAGCATCAATTTATAGATTTAAAGTTATTTAAATCTAAGCCTTTCACAGGCGCGGTGCTTACTAATTTTTTACAAAATGGTATAGCAGGTACTATTGTTGTAGCAAATACTTATATTCAAGTTGCTAGAGGATATACGGCCTTTGAAACCGGTTTGTTAACGTTAGGTAATATTGTAGCATTGTTGTTAATGATTAGAGTTGGTGAGAAAATGCTTCAGAAGTTTGGTCCTAGCAAGCCAATGTTTCTATCAATTATTATTGCGAGTATAGGAATGAGTTCAGGTGCGTTAACATTTTTACCTAATTTCACCTATCTTGTAGTTGTATTTATAGGATTCTTAATAGGTGGCATTGGAATAGGGTTATATGCTACCCCTTCTATTGACACTTTGCTAGAAAATGTAAGCGATGATAAGTCAGGTATTGGTTCAGGTATATATAAGATGGCGAGTTCTTTAGGTTATTCATTTGGAATTGCTATATCAACGGCAATTTATAGTACATTTTCAGTCTTGATTCATGACATTCATTTAGCAGGTGCAATTGGTATGTTAACACCTCTCGCATTTGGAATTGTATCTATTATTATTTTGATATCGACAATGTATGAAAAGTCATTAAAAGCAAAATTAACTTAAAAATGGAGGAGTTAACTATGATGAAACCAGACGAAAAACAAATACTCAATCTACCGTTTACTGGAATATGTACGTTTGGAAAGTATCCAGTTTGTGATGATATAAAAAAATTAAAAGAGCTTAATGCGGATGTTGCTGTGATTGGCGTACCAAATGATATGGGGACACAATGGAAATCGGGAGCAAGGATGGGTCCCAGAGCAGTTAGAGAAGGTTCTACACTATATAGTTTTGGTTTAGATGGTGCATATGATATAGAAAATAATATCACATACTTAGGCCCCAAATGGAAGGTATTTGATATAGGAGACGTTGATGTTGTGCATGGTGATCTTATGCAAAGTCATGAAAATACTGAAAGAACATTAAGAAAAATCGTTGAAACAGAGGTTATGCCTGTGATTATTGGGGGAGACCACTCTATAACAGCAGCGACAGGAAAAGGTGTTGAAGCTTTAGGGCCATTCCATGTGTTGCAAATTGATGCTCATTTAGATTGGGCAGATCATAGATCAGGACAACGATATGGTCATGGCAGCTGTATTAGAAGATTATCAGAAATGGATCATGTAAAAAACATTTATCAATATGGTATTAGAGGGATTAGCAGTAGTTTAAAAGAAGATGTCGAGGCAGCACGAAAATATGGAGCAACAATTTTGTCACCCAAACAAATGAGAGAAAAAGGAGCAGAAAATTTAGCCTCCCTCATTCCAAAAGGTGAAAAAGTATATATTACTATTGATATTGATGGTATTGATCCGTCAATCGCCCCTGGTACCGGAACCCCTTCTCCTGGGGGACTACTATATGATGAGGTAAATGATTTACTAAAAGCAGTAGCCAAACATAATGAAGTAGTAGCATTTGATTTAGTAGAAGTCGCCCCTATGTATGACCAAACAGGTATGACAGGTCAAACTGCTGCACGTATTATGCTAGATTTATTGAGCTATGTTTTAAAAGAAAGAGAATTAAAAGGTGAAAGATAAATATAAAATAAGTAGCTGTAAAATTTGATACTACAATAAAAGCACTTCCTTGCGCTTCATGCCCTATTTGATTCGTAAGGAAGTGTTTTTATGTTTAATTAATGGAGATTATATTCATTAAAATAATCCATATTTTGCTTAGAAATAAAATATATAAATGAAAATTATAAAATATACATAATGTTTGTTATAATTATAACATGATAAATAAATTTAATAATAAAAAATGTGTAATTATAGTATTTGTCGCTTGAAATAGGATAGATAAGCCATACATAAGCAATTTAAATAATCATCGAAATCTATTGAATTACATATCAAGAAACGAACAACATCTAATTGCAATATAGGAGGAATAAAATTGACAATATCTAACAAACTTATATTCAACCGGACATATATGCTTATGTTAGTGGCAGGTATTTTTGCCATGATTGGATTTAGTACAATTTTAACAACAATCACATGGTATGCTGTTAAAGAATTACAATCGTCGATGGCGTTAGGTTACATATTAGTATCGGCTACGGTGCCTAGACTACTGATGATGACATTTAGTGGTATGGTGGCTGATAAATTTAAGAAAACAACGATTATGTATTACTCAAATATTGCAGAAGCTGCTGTTATGGTAATCCTCTATTTTCTTATTATTAATAATCAACTTTCATTAATTCCTTTAATGATTTTAGCTGCTTTATTTGGTATGTTAGATGCATTTTTTGGCCCTGCATGTACATCATTAATTCCTAAAGTGGTTAAACAAGCACAACTTCAACGAGCTAATTCTCTTTTCCAAGGTGGTACGCAAATATCATTTATACTTGGACCAATTGTTGCAGGTATGATTATGGAAAATTTTTCAATCGCAACAAGTTTCTACGTTGCTCTAATTTTTGTATTTTTATCAGCAATATTCGTTTTTCCATATTTTATCAAAGAAACGGAAGCACCAGAACGTTCCAATGAAACTCCAATTAAAGATATTATTGAAGGTTTTCGTTATGTAAAATCATCTCGCTTTTTAATTACAGGGATTATTATTCTTGTTACTGCTAACTTTTTTGGTTTGGGAGCTTTAAGTGTAGGTATCCCTATATTAGTAGATGCTTCGGGAGGCACGCCGATCAATTTAACTTACTTACAATCGAGCTTAGGCGTAGGTATGTTATCTGGAACAGTATTACTAAGTATCGTCACTTTAACTAAAGTTAGAGGGAAAATAACATTATTTACATTATTAGCTATGCTTTTAATATTCCTGGCATTTACACAAGTAACAGATTTAATTTGGCAAATAGTATTATTATTCTTAATAGGATTCTCGTATACAATTGTTTATATTCCATTTATTACCATGGCTCAAGAATTTTCAGATGAAAAGGTGACAGGCAGAGTGATGAGTTTAATCTTCCTTGCAATGACTGGTTTTGATCCAATTTCATATGTTGTGATTTCAGGATTAAATACAATGGATATTTCAATTTTTAATGTTTTAGCGATTTCAGCCATAGCTAGTATCGTTGTTTGGTTGCTTATTCTAATGAATTCTAAAGTATATAGAACAATTGATTAATAAAGAACGGATTATTATAAAATTTCATATATAATCGAGAGCCTCTCACTAATTGTAATAGTGGGAGGTTTATTTTATGGTGAAAATGTTTTGGAAATAATTTATTTTTTGAAAAAATGATTATTAAAAGAAGGTTAATATGTGTTTGAAGAATATCATAGAAAATTTTAATTAGTCTAGGTTTCATTTAACAAAAATTAATTTATTCGTTATAATACATTTTCGCTTTATTTATGTATAAATTTATACTATATTGATTATTGTGTGTATTTTGAGGTGTATAAATACACAATGCAATGTAACGTAAAACTTAAAAAAGACTGACGAGTAGATGTGTACTTTTAGATATAGAGTAGGAAAAACAATAAGAACGTTGACTTCTTAATTGATGTACTGCGAAAGTTAAAACAAATGATTTAATAATAGAAAAGTAACTATGGCATATAAGATTAAAATAGTGAAAATATAGATAATAATGAACAAGAGACAAGGAGCTTGATTATGCTTAACTCTACGATTGAAAATGTA
This sequence comes from Staphylococcus sp. KG4-3, assembly GCF_033597815.2. Classification (NCBI taxonomy): domain Bacteria; kingdom Bacillati; phylum Bacillota; class Bacilli; order Caryophanales; family Staphylococcaceae; genus Staphylococcus; species Staphylococcus halotolerans. The sequence goes on along the minus strand of NZ_CP166245.1, from coordinate 2,798,066 downwards.
GAAAATGAAAAATATAAATTACAACCAATGAACATACATTACTTGAAAAGAATAGAAAAAATAAGTTTAGAAGAGGTTTACTTTTGTATTGAGAAAAGTGATGTTGTATCAATAGAAGCTTTAGAGACACATATACAACAGTCCAAAAAAGCAATCGCATTGATTGGTGAAGACAATGTGAGAACGACACTTCAAGATTGTGGTAATGGTTTATATCAAGCTACAATAATTTACTTTGAAAAATCACTCGATTCGCTCATGAAAGCAACAAAAGATTTAACGCTTTTAGAAACACAAGAAGCGAATAAATATATGCTAGCAGATTAAAATAATAACACTTTCGCACGATTTCATTTTAAAGGTGAAATAAGCGAAAGTGTTTTTTTATAGTGAATGAAAACTTTTAAATATGTAAAGTAATATATTATGATTGGTTTATTATTCTATCAGATTTCTGTAAATTTCTTATTTTTTATTGGTGAAATTTGCCATTTCAACAAAATATTGTGAATAGAAGAATAGTTTTGAATGTTATTGCAAATAGCTTTAGTATAAGATTAATTTTATTGTACACATTAATTTAATTGCCTTATACTTATCTTGAAAATATTTTGGATTTCCAAATTTCATAAAACCACTTTAGGAGGTTTTCTATTGAAAAATGCAACGGAGCTAACGCAAATATTGAAATCGTTAGATGGACAGAAATATGGTACTTATAAACGGCTTAAAGGAATATATCAGTTCAAACAATTTCAACTTGCGATAGACCATATACAAGTAGACCCGTATGCCCCTCCATCCAAAATGAGGGTAGTGATGAGTAGAGATATAGCGAATATCCCTAACAATTTATTGGATACTAAAGATAAAATCATCGCTGTAGCAGACTTTTTAGCGCGAACTTTTAATGATAGTATAAGTTCATTTAAGCGAAACAGCCAAAATGCAAAAGCTGCATCAAACATTACTATAGATCAATGTGGCCAAGAAATTTTAGAACGTACAGCGGTAGTAATCAATAAAAATGATATCGAAGTAAGACTTGAGATTAGTTTGTCAGCGGCAGGAAGAAAAATTTTAGGGAAAGCTGCGGTAAGTACATTAATAGAAATACTGCCAAATATTGTACATGAATCATTGCTCTATAAAAATATAAATCATGTGAAATTAGATACACAGGTTACGTTAATGCTAGATCAAGCTTTTATTCGTGAGGAGCTTGAACGTCGTAATCTTGTTGCATTTATTGCGAATGGTTCGATTTTACCGCGTAAAAGTGGCGTATCAGATAAACATTTACCTGGCGCAGTTGCGTTTACAAGTCCTAAAAATGTAGAAGTACAAATGACTATGCCAAGTGGAAAGACGATTACTGGGATGGGGCTACCTAAGGGTATTACCTTAATTGTAGGCGGAGGCTTTCACGGTAAATCGACTGTGCTTGAAGCGCTTGAGCGCGGTATCTATAATCATATTGATGGAGATGGTAGAGAATATGTTATTACATGTCATGATGCCATGAAGATTCGAGCTGAAGATGGTCGCCATATTGAGAAGGTGAATATTAGCCCATTTATAAATAATTTACCGGGAAATAAAGATACACATCAGTTTTCCACTGAAAATGCGAGTGGTAGTACATCTCAAGCAACGAATGTTATGGAAGCATTAGAAGCAGGTACATCATTATTACTGATTGATGAAGACACTTCAGCTACAAATTTTATGATTAGAGATAGCCGTATGCAACGCTTAATTGCACCTGAAAAAGAACCTATCACACCATTTGCGAGTAAAGTAAAACCACTGTATGAAGATTATAGTGTTTCCACTATTTTAATTGTAGGTGGCTCAGGTGATTATTTTGAGGTTGCTGACCAAGTGCTAATGATGGATGAATATGTCTTAAAAGATGTTACTGAAAATGCAAAAGCGATTGCCCAAACACCGGATAATACCACAAATGCTACAAATAATAGTGATTTTGGCAATCTACCTGCTAGAGTACCGTTAAAATCAAGTTTTACTAAAAAAGGGAAAGACAACCATTTCAAAGTAAAAGGACGTTATTCCATTTTGTATGGTAAAGAGCTTATCGATATTTCTGGTTTGGAACAATTGGTGGATACAAGTCAAACTCAATGTTTAGCAGCAATGATAAATTATTATCAAAGTCATTTATTAAATGACCAGGATACGTTATTTCAATCTGCCGATAAATTATACACAGTTATTCATGAGCAAGGATTAGATGTAATATCGTCATTTAAAGGACACCCAGGCAACTTAGCGCTACCAAGAAAACAAGAATTTTGTGCAGCACTTAATCGTTACCGTGGACTAAAAGTGAAAAATAAATAATTATAAAAAACATACTAAGATTAGCTATGAAGAAATCTATGACGATAGATTTTTTCATAGCTATTTTTTATAGTTATAGAGAGAAGTAGATCGTGCGGGCTCTTTTTCAATCCTAGTCACCCTTGCCCGAGTGGGACTAAGAAATCTATGTTAGAAAATTTGATTTCTGTCCCACTCCCTTTTTTGGTTCATACACACATAATTATCAAATGATTTTGTGAACTTAAAATTTCTAGTCTTTATTTTAAAGATTAAGCATAATATCATTTAATCATTTTACGCATCTTATAAACTTGCACATGATTATTCCCAGACTGTCCGATAACTTTGTAGCCTTGTTTAGTATATAAGCGTTGAGCCGTAGTGTTTTCAACTTCAACAGTTAATGAAATTTTTGTATAACCTTTATGTAACGCAAGTTGTTCAGCATATTCAAGTAAAGCACGCCCTACACCCATACCTCTGAATTGGGAAAGTGTTGCTAACATACTCACATGATACTCGTCTGTATTGCCTTCATCTAACCTTATAAGGGCGATTATATCTTTAAATGCATGTAAGAATTGAGGAATTAACTGCAACTTTTGAATTTTTGCAATTTGCCATACAGTCGTAAATGTTTGTTGCTGAAGTTCACTGTAAGGCAAGCATGATATAGCACCTGCGGGCTGTTCATTAACCATAGCAACCATTGTATTTTGATAACTAAAACGATTACTAGGTTTTTTCCATAATTTCTGCAAATTACGAATTAATGCTTGCTTATCTTTTGTATAGAATAAAACATTTGCCATATCATTTATAGCTAGTAAGTTGAAGCGCGCGCCTTTTTGTAATTGTGGATAAGCCGGAATGATTTTTAAATTGTGCATTATTTATCCTCCTAAAAAAGTGTTCTACTCAACCTATACCCATATACATAAGTGAATAATTTAGCATCATTTAAAATAACGACTTTCTAACTTAAGGCAATTATATACTTTGTTTAGATGAGGGGGAGTCATCGGGTTGTGTGACGGTACTGTTACGTTCCGTGTAAAACACCGACGCATCAATTATTATTAGGTTTGTTGTTTCCTATTTAAATAGAGTTGAGCATTTTGTGCTATCATAAATATAAATTAATGAATGTCTTTTTTAAAAAGAAGTTTACAATGCAATTTGTGTTGGTTAAACTTGGAATGTAGATGAATTAAGTAGTGCAATATACATATATTAAGGGGCTTATGCTAAATGAAGGAGAAATGGATTTTACCAACAGTTTTAACGGGTGCATTGTTAATTACTGGATGCTCAAACGAGGGTGCGAAAAATGGAGATAACCAAGCAAATAAAGAAAATAAGGACAGTCAATCTACTAAAAGTAATGTTGATGTGAAATATCCTAAAGATGGAGTAAGAGGTATTTATGTAAGTGCCGATGCGACAAACGGCGAAAAATTTGAAGAACTCACAAAGTTTATTGATGAAAGTGATTTAAATGCAATGGTTATTGATGTTAAAGATGATTCAGGGAACGTTACTATAAACTTTAACACTGGTAATAAAGAAATTGATAAACATACATTAGATATTGTTGATGCCAAGCCATTACTTAATAAAATGAAAGATAAAGATATTTATCCTATTGCAAGGATCGTTACTTTTAAAGACAAGAATTTAGCAGAAAGTCATCCTGAATGGTCGTTCAAACAAGCAGATGGGTCAGTATGGGAAAGTGATAGTGGTGATAAGTTTGTCAATCCTTTCGTTAAAGAGGTATGGGATTATAATATTAATGTATCTAAGGAAGCTGCAAAAGCAGGTTTTAGAGATATTCAATATGACTATGTAAGATTCCCTGAAGCATTTGAAAATGTAGAAAGTAGTTTGACGTATGATAAAGGAAACTATAAAAACAGCAAATTAAGTGATGTGGATCAACGTGTAGACACAATTTCACAATTTTTAAAAACTGCACGTAAAGAGTTAAAACCTTATGGTGCTGAGGTATCGGCTGACGTATTTGGTTATGCTGCTATGGTTGAAGAAGCACCAGGGATTGGTCAAAGTTTCCCTAAAATAGCAGAAAATACAGATGCTATCTCGTCTATGATTTATCCGTCACATTGGAGTCCAGGTGACTTTGGTTTAGAAGCGCCAGATAAGGAACCTTATGAAGCTGTTGATCATTATTTAGATAAAGAAACAGCTGTGTTAAATAAATTAGGAGATAAGAAACCGAAGTCTCGTCCATGGTTACAAGACTTTACAGCACGATATTTAGGTGAAGGTAATTATATGGAATACGATAGTAAAGCAGTAGAAGCACAAGTACAAGCACTTAAAGATCATGGCATTAATGAGTACCTATTGTGGAATGCTGGCAATGATTATTCTAAGGGTGTAGATTATACACCTGAAGCAAATAAAGAAAAGTTAGACCAAAATAAAGAAGATTTAAAGAAAGATAACAAAGACGAAAAGAGCGACAAAGATAAAAGTGACAAGTGATTTATGAAAGTGAAAATATTAGTTAAACAACCATTGTACTTTAAATTAAAGTTGTGCTAATAAAAAGGAGTAGCACGTTGAAATCAAGTTGAACATTTTGATTTCTGTGATACTCCATTTTTTATATATTTAATTTTTTGTTTCCAATCAAACAGAAGTATAGTAAGCCTGTAATTATTATGATAATACCCATAATAGCGTACATATTTCCATAACCAGTTAAAGGAGTAACATAACCTAATAAATATGGAGAGAGACCTAAGCCTGCGTCAAAAAATATGAAATAAGTGGATGTGGCAATACTTATACGAGAAATTGGTGCTGATTTAACTGCTAAGACTTGTGTTGCAGATTGTAAGTTTCCGAACCCTAATCCCATAATAGCGCTGATTAATAGTAATATAATTCCGTTTGTAACTTGACTTAACATAAACATACTAATTGCATAAAAAATAATTGCTGGATATACAACAACATGGTTCCCTTTATTGTCCATGAGCTTACCCGCGACGGGACGCGTTAGTAAAACCACAATTGCGTAAACTACAAAGTACAAACTTGCTACACTTGTTAAATTTAATTGACTCGCATATAAATTTAGATAAGTTAATACCCCAGAATATGCAAAACTTAATAATAAGATGATTAAACCAACAGGTATGACTCTTGGTTCAATGATATTTTTAAGAAATGATGTACCTTTTTCTAAATTAACGGAAGCTGTTTTGATTTCAGTGACTTTAGGGGCTTTAACAAAAATACTCATGGTTAAAGCGATGCACATTATGACAAAACAAAAAATAAATAATATAGAAAATGAAATATAATGAATCATTAATATACCAAGAAATGGGCCGAATGCAGTGGCTAACGTCGTACTCATACTATAGTAACTAATACCTTCAGACTTACGAGATTCTGGAATGATTTGTGTAGCAATTGAACTAATGATTGTTAATGCCATACCATGAGGAATCCCATGTAATAAACGTACTAATATAAGGAACTGTACGTTGATATTAATAAAATAAATACTGATGATAGCTAAACATATAATGATGGTGATAAGTAATAAGCGCTTAAGGCCGAACTTATTAATAAAATACCCAGCAAAAAGTCTGCCGATAACACCACCGATAATAAAGATACCACTGACGAGTCCTGATTGACTCATTGAAGCTTGGTACTGATTAATTGCAAAAGTTGCAATAGTAACCATAAGTAAGTAAAAGACTAAAGTTAGTAAAAAGTTAATCAATGATACGCTGATAAATTGTTTAGTCCAAAGTTTATTGTATTGCATGATGAAAGCCTCTTTTCTAAAATTTAAATTTAAAATTTATCAAAATTCGCACAAAAAAGGGAGTGGGACAGAAATCAAATTTTCTAACATAGATTTCGTAGTCCCACCCCGGCAATAGTGACTAGCATTGAAAAAAGCTTGATATAAGCGTATTTTCAATTCAGTCACCTACTGCCAAATTGAAAATGAGCCTGAGACATCTATTTATGTCCCAGGCTCTTTATATTATTTTGTTAAAAAAGTATATCAATACAACTAAGTACTGATAAAGATTTCACTAATAAAAAAATGGTCACTGTCTTTGTACATATATTGAATTAAAAAATGATAGACTACTCCCGACAGTACAGTTTTTTCGTGTCTTAAATAATTTTTTAATCTAACAGGCTTTAAATATACAGCTACCATGGTTTAGTTGTCCTTTTAATAAAAATTTAATAATTAAATAATACACTCTTCAAATTTAAATAACAATACAAGATATGATTAATTTAGAGAACTATTACATAACTCCAATATACATCTAATGAATGTAATTTTTGAATATCCAATAATCAAACACAATATAATAATAGTAAAACTACATTATTTCTTTTGTATGTTGTATAATATACAATATGTTATTTTTTATATTAATAAATACTAATGAGGAGTACGTTATTTTATGATTAGAATTTTAGTTCCGTGTTTTAATGAGGCAAGTGTTATTGAAAAAACATATGCTGAATTAACAGAAATCATGCAACAAGATAGTCGCAACAATAATTATAAATACGAATTGCTTTTTGTAGACGATGGAAGCAAGGATGACACTTTATCTATTATTCAACAATTAGCGCAACAAGATCATGCAGTGAAATACATATCATTTTCAAGAAACTTCGGTAAAGAGTCTGCCATGTACGCAGGATTAAAGGCAAGTGTAGACGCGGAAGCTTTAATTATTTTAGATGGTGATTTACAACACCCACCAACGTTAATACCACAAATGATTAAATACTTTAAAGAAGGCGAAGATCAAATCGTTGCTAAAAGGGATAGAACAGGTGAAAACATAGCACGTAAACGTGTGTCACAATTGTATTATGCAATTATTAACAAAATGGTTGATGTCACACTAGAAGATGGTATTGGTGATTTTAGATTATTAAGCCAGCGGGCAGTGAAAGAAATCGTGAGTATGGGAGAGTACAATAGATTTTCTAAAGGATTATTTGCATGGATTGGTTTTGAACCGAAAGTCATTGAATATCAGAATGTAACTCGGTTAGAAGGAGAGTCTAAATGGTCATTTAGCTCATTATTAAATTATGGTATCGATGGTTTGATTTCATTTAATAATAAGCCATTGCGTGCCATCATTTATTTAGGCCTGTTTATTTGCGGATTGAGTTTTCTCTATATTTTATTTAATTTTATTTACACATTAAATTATGGTGTGTCTACACCAGGATATTTCACAACAATCTTCTCTGTATTGTTTTTAGGCGGAATTCAGCTTACGTCAATAGGCGTGATTGGAGAATATATCGGAAGAATTTATTATGAAGTGAAACAACGCCCACTCTATATTGTTCGTCAATCCAATTTGAATGAACAAGAGGTGGAATAAGATGAAATTATTCAGGATGAATAAGACGTACCTTACAGTAACCGCATTGTTTATTTTTTATATTTTTATGGCTATGCTTACGCCATTAACACATGACGACTGGGATTGGTATAGTCATTATGGTATTCAGATGCTAGAAGAACGCTTTGCAAATTTGAATGGCCGTTATTTGGGTAATATGTTAGAAATTATTGCTGTTCGACTTGATTGGTTTAGATGGCTGTCTTATGCGATTTTTAGTATTTCGATTATATGGATAATTGGACGTCTTGTGAATGAAACTAAGAGTTTATATTATTATTTGTGTGCATTTATTCTGATGCTTACGATACCAAGTGATATATATAAGCAAACATACGGTTGGTTTGCTGGATTTTATAATTATGTTCCTGCAACGTTCTGCGCGCTATTTATTATATGGTATATCTCAACAATTTTATTTAAGCAGAAAAATATGGATCCTATAACTAATATTTTGTTTTACAGTATCTGTTTGGTAGGACAATTTTTTATGGAAAATACAACGTTATTCAATACGATGATTTTAATTTTAGCAATCGTATTACATGTATTACTTTATAGAAAGTTAAATCCTAAATTTATATTAGGTTTGGCTATTTCATCACTAGGGACAATTTTGATGTTTATAAATCCTAATTATCGCAAAATATTTTTTGAGGGTAGTAGTTACCAAAAAGTATCTAGTGATACCGGCATTATTGATAAGGTGACCACAACAATAACAACAGTACTACCTGACTGGGCGGTTTTTAATCAAATGACGATAATCTTGATGATTATTGGTGTTGTTATTGCACTATTATTCAGAAACGCTAAGTTATATACAAGCTCTAAATTGACGCAAGCATTTGTTATAACTGGATTATTGATTTTGCCAATATACTATTTCTTTATTTATAAACAATTTGCGTTACAAAATTTTCATACACTACTTACTGCTAATTTAGTAAATACATCAATTTGTATATGGTTTTTAAGTGCATTTATTTTATCAATTCATATAGTAGTTGAACCGAAAGAAGTTAAATATACGTTATATTTATTGCTGGCTGCTGTTTTGTTAGTGTGTGCACCTTTGGTAATTGTGTCGCCATTAGGGCCAAGAAATTTTTATACAGTTTCTGCGTTGTTTGTCATTATCTTTTTAATATTATTTTCACAGTTGAACATTACTGGTCAACTATGGAAACGGATTTTGGGTGTTTTAGCAATTGGCTGTGCGACATTATATTTAGGGGCATTTTTCTATATTAATCAAAAAAATGAAACACGAATTACACAGTTAAAAGAAGAGATAAAAGCACATCCTAAAAAAGAATTTTATACGATGGAAAAATTACCTTTTGAACATTATTTGCATCATGCTACACCAACAAGTACAAGATACCAGTCATTATTTAACAAATATGAAGGTATACCTAAAGATACAAAAATAAAATATGTGCCCTTTGGTAGTAAACATAAATAGGATGCTTGTATGGAGAATTTATAAATTGTAAAAGTAAATATAACATGGGAGTGCACAGAAATCATTGTAGCAAAGTATGATTTCTGTGTACTCCCTTTCTTGTCTTTATATAACGGTTAGTTATCAAGGTATAAGCCTGATAAGAGTTATAGATTGAGATACGATAGCCGTATTTTATAATTCTTTTTCTAATATAATTGCTTTGTAATCGTGAATATCTATGCGAGCGAAGATTTCACGTTTTAAGTTTTTGATATGTTCTAGTTTAGCTATGTTACTCATCATGTTATTAGGTACATGATTTTCCCAATGTTCAAGTTCTGAGAATAATTCGTGCAATGATTTCATAAAATTACCACCTTTTATTTTTTTACAAATAAAATAGCTCTTCTTAGATAAGAAGAGCTTCCGCACATCTTCTCATCTGTCAGTTCGTAAATTAGAACTGTTGGATTTAGCACATCGCTCGTCTGAGCTGTTGCTGGAGTTTTACAGGGCCAAGTCCCTCCACTCACTCTTAATAAGAGAACTATTATATTTATAAATATTATAACAAAAGAGTGCAAATTAAGAAATGATATAAATTATTTTATCAATTTGGAACTTTTAAAATAATTAAAAAAGATTAAAAACAAATTAAGCAAGCCCACTAGTAGCCCTATCACTAAAGTAAAAAAGCTCAAAGGCACTAGGAACCAAGGTTCATGTAAAACGCCATCATGAGAAACATAAGAGGGTAACATTAAAAATAAAAATGCAGACAAAATGCCAATTAAAATAAAGATGAGACTTAATATACTGAGCCGAATGCGTTTGATATTACTCCCATCACTGACAAGTTTATTTTTTATGGCGTCATCTCCTAAAATTAAATCATCAAGTGATAAATCGAATTTTTTAGCAATGATTACAATCATTTCTATATCTGGCAGATATCTATTATTTTCCCAAGCAGAGATTGTTTGTCTAGAAACATTAAGTTCATTTGCTAATTGTGATTGCGTTAGCTTTATTTTTTTTCTTAATAATTTAATTTGATTTCCAAAATCCATTTATTTTATCCCCCTTATCAAATTAATAATCAATGTACGCTTGAAAGTTGATTCTACGCAATAGCTAGTGATACTTTACACATACCGCTAGACATACTATCCTCTCATATATGAATGATAGTAATGCTTTCTTTTAATAAGTACTCTTATAGTAAATAATAAATTTTAGCAACAATACAATTATTTAATATAAGAGGAGATGTAAAAATTATGAGTAAAGAGTTTTTGATCGCAAGTGTTATAAGCATGATAATCGGAATTGCGTTAGGAGTTTTATTTCTCATGATACCAAGTTACGTAGATGAAAACAATATATTGCGAGAGCCATGGATTTTAGTGGAGTATGGTTTTCTCTTTTTAGTTATTGGTATTTTTATGATGATAGTATCATTAACTATTTATGGTATAAATAAGTTTAAAAATAGAAATTAAAATAGCGAGCCCGAAACATATATGTTTCGGGCTTTTATTGTATAGAGTATATATTATTAGGATGAAAATTTTCTTATAAAATACTTAAAACTAAAGATATTTCTTTTAAATAAATAGAAATATCCAGGATCAATAAAATAGCACTCCAAGTAATACCCCTAAAATTACAATTAACCAAGATGGTGCTTTACAATATGCCAATAATACAAATAATGTAGCAGCAAATGCGAAATCCATATTGGTGTTTACTGATGACGTGAATATTGGGTCATAAAAAGCTGCGATTAAAATACCTACTACGCCAGCACTGACAGCTTTTAGCATTGATTTTGCGTAGCGATTTGATTGTACGTGCTCCCAAAAAGGTAAAACCCCAACTAATAATAAAAAGGCTGGTAAGAATATAGTAATTGTTGCAATGATACCACCTGTAATACCAGACATAACGGTTCCAATATATGCGGCAAATGTAAATAACGGCCCTGGTACTGCTTGTGTTAATGCGTAACCTGATAAAAAGTCATCGGAACTAATCATATCAGTTGCTACAAATGATTGTTCTAATAAAGGTAAGACAACATGTCCACCGCCGAATACAAGAGCACCAGAACGATAAAAGTTGTCGACCATATTAATCCACGAATTGTTAGTGATAAAATTCAATATAGGTAAGATAAATAAAAGACTAAAAAATAGTATAAGAGAGATGGCGCCTACTATTCGTGGAATATTAAATATTTTTATCGAATCTTTCTGTTCATCTGTTTCTTTAAAAAGCGCTAATCCAACTAGAGCCACTACAGTCAAGGCACTTAATTGTGCTAATGGATGAATGACTGTTATAACTACCACTAAGGTGAACAATGCTAAAATTTTTGTTTTTAAATCGGACAATAATTTTTGCCCCATGCCTATAATTGCATTTAATACAATTGCAACGGCAACTAATTTTAGGCCATGTGTCCAACCTAAATCGTTGTTGTAAGCTAAAAGTAAAGTGGCGCAAAGCATTAATATAATTACCGAGGGGATAGTAAATCCAATAAATGAAATTACGCCGCCAATCAACCCCGCCTTAGTTATACCAATACCGAATCCAACTTGACTACTAGCGGGTCCAGGTAAAAATTGACATAATGCGACTAAATTGGTGTATTGTTGTTCTGTCAGCCATTGTCTCCGTTTCACATATTCATCATAGAAGTAACCAAGGTGTGCTGTTGGGCCGCCAAATGAAGTACAGCCTAACCTCAGAGCTACGAGAAATACTTCAAGATATTTCATAACAGATACCCTCCCAAGTTCAAATTTCTCCGACAATTTCTTTTAATTTCTGATGGCTTTTTTCTAGCATTTTCTCACCGAATGGAGTGATTGTGTAGTTCTTACGTTGTTTACCGGCAACGACAGTTTTTTCACTAACAAGTAATGACTCATCTTCCATTCGATGTAAAAGAGGATATAACGTTCCAGCGCTCATTGCATAACCGTGTGTTCTTAACTCATCCATCATCCAGCTACCATAAATAGGATGTTCATTAGCATGATGCAAAATATGGATATAAATAAATCCGAGAAACATACGTCTTTCTAATTTAGAATCGATATTATACAGCCCCTTTAATTATTAATAACGTTAACCGATATCGGTTTGCGATATCATGGACAATATAGCATATATCAAGGTGCTTTTTACTAGATTTACAGAAAGTTTAAAAATTTATAATAATTGTTACTTTATATATTTAAATACGTGTAATTAAGAATAATTAAGATTATTTACTAATGATAGATAAGTAAGGTACAATTATGTGTAAGCGCTTACTATAGTTATTTGACGTGTTAATTTAAGTCGTTTATTTAAAGGAGAATGCACATGAGAGATAAAGTAATCATTGTGACAGGCGGTAGTAGTGGTATGGGTAAAGCAATGGCAACAAGATTTGCCGAAGAAGGTGCAAATGTTGTAATTACTGGTCGTTCATTAGAACGATTAGAAGCGGCCAAAGCTGAAATGGAGAAGTTTGAAGGGCAAGTGTTATGTATAGATATGGATGTGAGGGACCCTGAAAGGGTTCAATACACAGTAGATAAAACAATAGCAACATATGGAAAAATCGATGGCTTGGTCAATAATGCGGCAGGTAATTTTCTATGTCCGGCAGAAGACTTATCACTCAATGGTTGGAACTCTGTTATAGATATTGTCCTTAATGGAACTTGGTATTGTACACAAGCTGTCGGTAAAGAATGGATAAAAAATGGTCAACAAGGACGCATTGTCAATATGGTAGCGACCTATGCATGGAGAGCTGGCGTCGGGGTGGTGCATTCAGCAAGTGCTAAAGCTGGTGTATTATCTATGACAAGAACACTAGCAGTAGAGTGGGGAAGTAAATATGGTATTACAGTCAATGCAATTGCGCCAGGACCGATTGATAATACAGGGGGATCAGGAAAACTTAGTTTATCAGAAGAAGCTAAGCAACAAACGCTTGATAGTGTTCCTTTAGGTAGAATGGGACAACCAGAAGAAATAGCTAGTTTAGCTAAGTTCTTATTATCAGAAGAAGCTAGCTATATAAATGGTGCATGTATGACTATGGATGGTGGCCAATGGTTGAATCAAAATCCATTTTAATTAAGGTGTGACAAGAATAACTAATTAATATATAACATAAAACTAATGGAGCATGTCGTTCATACAGTTTTTTAATTAGTACACATAACTAAAATATAATTTAGTTAACGGATACAATTTTAATTTAACCTCATTCAATTGAAATTATCGTCCTTTTCTACTATGATATAGACTTGTGTTAAAAAAATTAATAAAAGCTTTAATTTACGAAACTTTTTGGTTCAATAACTAGAAAGTTTCTTTTTATGTCGTCTGATTTTTAAGGAAGAAAATGTTACTTTGAGGAAGTTATGTGTGTGTATTTTAAATAATTAAGAAAAGAGGTGTTTGGGGGATGTTGTATAAAATCCATTTTAAAAATATATGTTTTTGTATTTTAGGTACGTTTCTTATTAGTATAGGTATCAATGCGTTTGTCATTGCTTCAAATTTAGGGGAAGGTGGCACAGTTGGTATTTCTTTAAACTTGAAATATACACTGGGTTTATCACCGGCGCTCACTTCCTTGATTATAAATATGATATTAATTGTGATAGGTTGGAAATATTTAAGTAAAACTACCGCAGTTTATACTTTAATCACAGTTATTTCGAGTTCAGCGTTTTTAGGACTGACTGAATCGTTTAATATGCATCTGGAATCTGATTTTATCAATACTGTGTTTTCTGGTGTGTTGATAGGAATAGGAAGTGGACTAGTGATTTCTGCACGAAGTACACTAGGTGGTACTTCTGTCATTGCTAAAATTATAAATAAATATAGCGAGATGAAGACTTCGCAGGCATTGTTTATTTTAGATTCAATTATTGTATTATCGTTCTTAATTGTACTTCCAGTCCAGAACGTATTATATACGATTGTAATGCTTTTTATTGTTGAAAAGAGTATGACATTTATTATAGAAGGATTTAATCCGAAAAAAGCGATTACGATTATTTCAGATTATAATAAAGATATCAGTTTAGATATTAATAATGAAACAGGTAGGGGCTCCACACTATTAAATGGTGTAGGAGGTTATGAACGTAAAGAAACGAATGTACTTTATGTCGTAGTACCGCAAAACCAATTAGCTAGAATTAAAAAAATTGTTAACGCGCATGATGAAAATGCATTTCTAGTTATCCATGACGTGCGCGACGTTTTAGGTAATGGATTTATGAAACTACAATAAATTTAGCATTGTAGCTAGGAAATCAGCATTTTATAAAATGATTGCATGATTTTAACTAGTTATTTACTGGTTGTATGATTAGTGATTTGAAGATCCGTGGCTTATGTTGAAGTCTCGGGTCTTTTTAAATATAAAAATAGCTATAAATGAACCTATTGACATAGATCTCTTTATAGCTGAATTTAATGTGTTAATTATGGATGAAAAATAACCTTATTAAAATGTTTCTTGTTATTTACTATTGCATCAAATGTGGCAGGACCTTGCGCTAAATCTAGATAATCTGAAATCATAGCATGTACTTTAATTTTCCCAGTAGACATATAATGTAGTGATGCATGCCATTCTTCACCTGGGAATGGCGCAGATAATCCATTCCAAGAACCAATCACTTTGAGCTCATTACGCAATATCTTTTCAAAATGTTCGCGAGTTATTTCAATATCTGAATAAGGAATACCAAGCATTAAGACTTCCCCGCCTTTAGACGGTAATGTTAATACTTGCCCTATAGTAAATGGTGAGCCAGCAGATTCAACGGCTACATCTATGTTATAAGGGAGTGTTTTAATAACTTCATTTAGATTTTTCTCTTTAGAATTAATTGTATAATCAACACCAAGTGTTTTAGCGATTTCTAGTTTGTTGGAGTCTATATCTATAGCAATAGTCTTAGTAGCACCAAATATTTTAGCCCATTGTAAGGCTAGTAATCCAATACTTCCGCAACCGATGACAGCCACAGTCGCGCCGGGTTTCATAGTTGTTCTATAAAACCCATGCGCCACCACTGCAGACGGTTCAATCATAGCGGCCGTATCAAAATCTACATTATTAGGTAACTTTAAGACGTTATGAGCTGGCAGTTTAACGTATTCTGCAAAACAACCCGGTTCATAAGAACCTATGACATATAAATTTTCACATCTAGAATATGCACCTTTTTCACATTGTTCACAGTTGTGACATGCAATCGCAGGGCATCCTGTCACGGCATCACCAACAGATAAATGTTTTACATCATTGCCTATACTATGGACGGTACCTGAAAACTCATGGCCAAATGGTGTACCTGGTCGGTAAGGACCTAATTTTTTATAACGCGAGTTATCGGAACCGCAAATTCCTGTTGCTACTACTTTGATAATAACATCATTGCTATTGTCAATTTTAGGAGATTTCGTTTCTTCATATCTTAAATCTTGAATACCATATAAGTTTAAAGCTTTCAAATGTTGTCACCTCTTAACTTTTAAATATGAAATGAATTAACCTTGCTCAGCATTTGTTTTTTTCTTTTTAAAAAATTTAGCGACAAAGTAACCGAAAATGACGATAGTATTTGCATATAGTAAGTTGTTCATATATAAATCTGTAATATTCCTCAAGGGTCCAAGCATGAAATCCAACATTAGTTCTACCATATTTTTACGCTCCTTTTATCGTTTGTATATTAACGATGAATATTTTGAAATTATTCGATAGGGCGAAGTAATACTTTGATACCTTCACCACTCTTGATATGATCGTATCCTTCTGTCCATTGCGTAATATTAAGCTCGTTTGTAATAAGAGATTCTGCGTCGACTTCTCCACGGCTTAGCAGTTGTAAAGAAGGTTCCCAATCTGCTGGTTTTTGGCTTCTAGTACCTACAATACGTAATTCTTTTTGAACTATTTGTTCTAAATTGAATGGGATTTCGCTATCTTTAAAAATACCAACTTGGACATATTGTCCTTTTTTACGTAAAATATCTAATCCTTGTTTGGCGGCCGGTATTGCACCAGAACATTCTAATACGACATTTGCGCCATAACCATTAGTGACTTTATTTACATATGATTTCAAATCAGTATTTTGAATATTAACTACATGATCTAAGTTAAGTTCATATGCTTTATCTAGTCTTGCTTGATCATTATTCAATCCGGTTATTATAACTTTAGTGCCTTTACTTTTAACAACTTGAGCGACTAACAGTCCAATAGGACCAGGGCCAATAACAACAACAACATCTTCAGGTTGGATATCAATTTTAGAAACGGCATGGTGCGCACAGGCTAATGGTTCAGTCATCGCAGCAGCTTTGTAAGAAACATTGTCTGGTATGTGATGAGCGCTAGTTGCTGGAGTAACTAAGTATTGCGTGAAACCACCGTTTTGTTGAGTACCCAAGCCTTTACGATGATTACATAAGTTATAATCGCCATTTTGACAATAGTCACATTCCCCACAAATGTAATATGTTGTTTCGGAAGTAACACGATCCCCAATAGTGAAATTTGTAATATTTGTACCGACTTCTACAACCTCGCCTGAGAATTCATGGCCGAGTATAACTGGAAAATTCACTTTATAATGTCCTTCGTATGTGTGAATATCTGTACCACAAATACCTGTATAATGAACTTTTATTTTTATTTCATCTTTGTTTGGTGAAGGCGTTTCTGTATCTAATACTTCTAGGTTTCCAAAACCTTCTTTAGTTTTAACAAGTGCTTTCATGTGAAGTCATCTCCTATCAGTTAATTAAATAAGCCAAAGAATTTGAATATAATATAGTTTAAGATGTTACCACCTTGGTCTATACTTGAAATTTGTGATGAACCAGCTGGCATTTTCACATTTGTACCTTCTGCCATACTTGTGAATATCGGTGCAACATCAGTTGCGATATATAAGGAAATGGCAATCATGATTGTGCCAACAATAACTGAGTGTATAATGTTTCCTCGAGCAGCACCTACAATAAAAGCGACAATAAATGGAATTGTTGCTAAGTCACCAAAAGGTAGCACTTGGTTACCAGGCAAAATAACAGCTAACAATACGGTAATAGGCACTAAAATTAAAGCGGTTGCGATAACTGCTGGATGTCCTAATGCAACAGCCGCATCTAAGCCAATGTAGATTTCACGATCACCAAAGCGTTTGTTCAGCCATGTACGTGCAGATTCTGAAACAGGCATTAAACCTTCCATCAAAATCTTAACCATGCGAGGCATCAACACCATAACTGCAGCCATGGACATACCAAGATTTATTACGTCGCCAGCGTTGTAGCCAGCTAATAAGCCAATTGCTAAACCGAGTACTAAACCGACGAATATAGATTCACCAAATGCACCGAATCTTTTTTGAATCGTTTCAGGATCTGCATTTAAGTTTTTAATTACAGGTACTTTTTGCAATCCTTTTACTAAGAAAATACCTGGAGCATATGAAATTGTACTACCTGTTGCAATAGACACCCCAGGTAAGTCATAAAATTTACTCATCATTGGTGCAGTCCAATCAGCCACTTTTAGACAAACAATTTGGAATACTGCAGCGGCTATTAAAGATTGCCAAATACTGCCAGATATTGCATAAACCATGGCGCCCATAAAGGTATAGTGCCAGAAATTCCAGATATCTACGTTCATGGTACGTGTTGTTTTTGTTAATAACATTGCGATGTTAACGACAATGCCTAAAGGAATAATAAATGCAGCAATTGTAGAGGCCCATGCAATAGAAGACGTTGCTGGCCAACCCACATCAATGACATTTAAACTAACCCCTAAGTTTTTAACCATGGCTTGAGCAGCAGGGCCAAGGTTGTTAACTAGTAAGTCAATAACTAAGAAAATCCCAACGAATGCAACACCAATTGTCAGGCCTGACCTGAATGCTGCTCCTACTTTTTGCCTAAAGAATAATCCTAATAAGAATATAACGATAGGAAGTATAACTGTTGCCCCTAAATCTAAAAAAGCTTGAATAAAATCTACAAATCCACTCATCCCATACACCATCCTCTTTATATAAAGTACTATTGGTATAAATTAAGATGTCACTTTGTTATAACTATAAAAAATTGTTACGGTATTTATCCCAACAGTTCGTACGATCATTTTAATAAATAGTTCATTAGCTTTGTAATGCATCTAGAATTTCTTTTTTAGTGTCTTCAACCCCAATACCAGTTAAAAAGTTACGTGCATTAATAACAGGGAAGTCGTATTCTTTTTGCGTCATAGCAGTTGTAACTAATAAGTCTGCTGTATCAACATACGAGCCTACCTCAGAAATTTTTATTTGTTTTAAATCTACTTTGATGTTGTGTTCTTTCGCCATTTCTTCAATTGCACTGTTCACTACTGTTGATGTTGCAATACCTGCACCACATGCTACTAATACTTGTTTCATAATAAATTCCTCCTAATTTTTGATATATATATATTTAAGGTGTACTGCTTAAAAGTTTCATTATTCCAAAAAGATGTTTATGCTTCTCTAATTTCATGTTCAATAATATCTACGATGTGAGCATTGTTTGTTGAATTTGCAATGGCTTCAAGTATTTGATTGTTTTGAAAAATACCCATTAATTTTTGGAGTAATGATAATTGTGTATCTTCTTTATCCATTGCGAGCATGAAAATTAATTTTACATCTGTTGTTGCTTCAAGTTCTCCCATAATTACAAAAGGTACGGTTTCTTTAAGTACAGCCACGCCGATAGACTTTGAATTAACGTGTTGAATGTCTGTGTGTGGAATTGCTACCGAACAATACACTGTAGGTAATCCTGTAGCAAAGGATGCTTCTCTTTCAATAACTGCATTTTCATAAGATGCTTTGACGTAACCATTATTGTACATCCGTTTGGCTAATTGACTTAACGCCTCTTCTTTTGTGGTTGCCTCTAAACCAATAATGATGTTAGATGTATCCAATTTTAAACTTTCCATATGGCTCAACCCCTTTGTTTTACTCTATTATTGAAAAGTGTTTAATGACTTCGAACACTTGTGATTTTGAATCAGTTTGTATAATGTTTTGTACCATTTCAGCGTCTTGAGCCAAGTCTCGTAATTGTAGTAGAGGCCTTAAATGTTTAAATTTATCTGTAGCTGCAATAATCACAAATACATTTACATCAAGTCCTGTTTTTAGTGTTAATGGTTCATCTAAAATCAACATACTCATAGAGGTACGGTTCACATTTTGTTCGTTTTCTGCGTGCGGTATTGCGATATTTTGATTAATTACCATGTACGTTGCATCAAAATATTGAATCATAGAATCGATGTAATTAGCATCTATATAGTTTTGGCTATAAAGTGGCTTAGCAGCTACTCGTATGGCTTCGTCTATATTTTTAACGTGAGAGATTAATTGAATATGATTTACAGGCAACAAATCTTGCAAGTTTAAATGATAATTCAATGATATTGAAGACGATTCGATTGATGTATAGGCATGAATCTCATCGAACTGTTGTTTAATTTCATTCAATAAGTTGTCCTCATTATGAATGTCAGCGTGTTTACGTATCATTGCTAACATTTTTTGAGCGTGTATGTCAGTATCAAATGTGTTATTAAGTTGGCCGAATACGTGTTGGCGTAGATGATGTTTTTCTTTAGCAGTTAATATCGTTTTAGTGATATACAATCTCTTATTTGTCATGATGTGCATTGGTGAGAACACCACATCGAAATCAAGAGTGTAATGATTAAATTCGCGTAATGATAACGTATCTAAAAATATAAATTCAGGAAATACACTTCGTAGTTCTTGTAACATTAATTGAGAAATTGATGTCCCTTGTGTACAAACAACAACTGCTTTCACTTTTTTATCAATGTCTTCATCTTGTCTTCTTAAAATGCCACCGATAATAATAGTTAAGTATGCAATTTCATTATCGGGCAGAGGTTGTCTTAATATTTTTTCCATTGGTTTAGAAGAAAGTTTTACAAGGTGAAACAATTCTTTATAATCATCTTTCAGAGTATTCTGTAAACTTTCGACGTCAGATAATTGATATCTAATTCTATAAAAAGCTGGCTTCATATGAAACATTAATTGATTAAGTAACGTTTCACGATCTTTAAATGTGATGAAAGTGATTTTTTCAAATTGATCAAGCATAGACTGAAGTGCTACTTTTAATTCTGGTAAAAATGTTGAATCATCTAGTTCTGACCATTGCACACTTGTTGATAAAAGTTGTAATGTTATAAACAGTTTTTCTTGTAGAGGTATATCAGAGTAATTTGAAGTGAGTATTTCTGTTGCTCGATATTCCTCAGTGTCCGAGAGATCATCATAGCCAATTGAAAAGGGTGAGACAATTTTGTTATGTTGAATTCTCCTAATAATAAAATAGAGTTTATAACGTAACGTTTGCGTACTTTGGTCTATAAAATTGCTTTCTAAATATTGTTCAATTTTATTAATTTGCGCATCTATGATTTGAAGCTTTTCTTTGCGTAAGCCTAAAATATCAAAAACATCATGGTTTAGAATGTTTAGTGTATATGCTTTATCAATTAAGTTAGTTAAAAGTTTTCTGATTTCAAATTCATTACCTTTTAAATGATATCCCTTTTGTCGCGAGTATTTCAGCATAATGTTATATGGTTCTAGTAGTGACTTTAATTGCTTTAAATCGTTTAATACAGTGTTCTTACTAATTTTTAAATCGATAGAAAAGTGATTTAACGATAACACTTCATCTTCTTTAAACAACATCAGTAAAATGAGATGCGCGCGCTGACAAGCAGTATATACTTGCTCATTTTCCTGTGGTAAAGGTTCAATATATACGTTAAGAAAATGTTTTATTGCGTCATCAACGATGAAGAAGCCTTGGCTAGTACGCTCTATCGTAGGTAAATTTTGTTCAGTTAACCATGTATTGATTTTTTGGATTCTATAGCCAAGTTGTCTACGAGATATATTGAACATTAATTCGAGATCTTTGCCTTTAAGCTTAGGGTTTTTAATTAATTCTGTAATGACGCTAAAATTTTCTGTCTGTATATTGAATCCCTCCCTTGTTGTTGACTCTAATTTAGCACATAGCATCAAAGAGTTGTACATTCATCAGACACAAATCCAATTTCATTTTATGTACATCATTGTGATAAAAGTTGCAATATTCAATGAACATCATTGTTTTACGAGTATCATTAGATTATGAAATCGATTAGCGTATAAAGATATTTTTTGTAGTTATGAAAAGAAGACGGGAAAATGTAATAATCGTGAGGACGGTATACTTATCTCTATAGTGTGAAATTACTATAAAATTTTGAATTATTGCGTTTTGAATTGACATATTTTTGACAAAATTTCATAATAGTATATGAATATAAAAATCTAAATATTCACATAAATATGTTTGGAATGATGCATATCAATGAAGTAAGCATAAGATGTAAAGCAAGGACAATGTTGACAGAAGCAGCAATAAATAGGATTTCAGAGGTATCAGAACAATTACAAATGATTGCCAACTTGAATCAGGCAAATGTTTTTATTGATTGTCCCATAGAAGAACATGGTGAAGTTATTGTTGTTGCAGAAGCAGTTCCGGTGAATTGTAAAAGCTTGTATCAAGGATCCGTAGTAGAAGCTAATGTTTATGAGAAGTTTGAGCCTGCTGTATTTGAAGTGCTTTCAGGTAGTGAATTTGCACAACATCGCGCAATTTCACAAGAGGGTAAAGTAGTAGAACAGAGCGCTACGCCAATTAAATTAGCTAATGAAACTATTGGTATTCTAATAATGGAAATAGATGTCAGTAATAAAATTATGGAAGAAAAAAGGTTGAAAGCATTAACACAAGCAACTAGTACTCTAAGTGATTTGGTATCAAATTCAGAGAGTAATCCAATTTTTGTACCAGACATGATTGAAGAAAGCTTGTTTGACTTAGATAACGAATTGAACATACGTTACTTTAATTTAGCAGGAGAAGCAATGGTAAGTGAACTTTTACATTTAGACTGTGAAGCAGGATTAAATTTCATAGAATTGTTTCCATCTATCGAAAATATGCTTACAGATGGACGAATTATCACAATAGAAGAGCGTGCTCTACAAGGGCATTATTTTCAAATTAAATGTATACAGTTGCTTGAAGATGATGTGATGACCGGTCATTTAATTCTGTTAAAAGATATTACAGATTTAAAAGAAAAAGAAAGGGCATTAATATCTAAATCAGTTGCTATAGGTGAAATTCATCATCGTGTGAAAAATAATTTACAGACTGTTGCAAGTTTATTGCGTTTACAGATGAGACGAGGGTTGCCTAATGGGAGTGAAAAATACTTCCAAGAAAGCCTTAACAGAATTTTAAGTATCGCATCAGTCTACGAAGTTATACTAGATGAATCATCCACAGATTCTGTAAATATTGATAAATTAATTAAAAAAATTGGGAATATGATAGTTTATAACGAATCTCCTAATAGAATGATACATATTAATTATAAAACAGATGAAAATATCCACTTAGTTTCAAATATAGCAGTGTCTATCGCATTAATTGCAAATGAACTTATAACGAATTGCTTAACACATGCATTTAATGGACAAGCAAAAGGGGAAATAACAGTTTGTCTATCTTACAATGCTCAATCTGAATTAATTAATCTAAACGTACAAGACACAGGAAAGACTGCGTGTGAATTCAAACAATCATTTGGTTTGAAAATTGTAAACACAATTACGGAAAATGACTTAGACGGGGCTTTTAGAATTGAACGTAATAGTGTTGGAACGAATGCGAGAGTGGAGTTTCAATACAAAGGGGAGAATTAAAATGACATCTATTATAGTTGTGGAAGACGAGTCAATCGTTAGGATGGACATCGTAGAAATGTTAGAAGCTGCGAATTATAATGTAGTTGCTGAAGTCGGTAATGGAGAAAAAGCATTAGAAGCTACTGATAAGTTTCGGCCAGATTTAATCATTATGGACATTAAAATGCCAAAAATGGATGGTTTAAAAGCGAGCAAAATCATTACGAAAAAATACAATATTCCAATATTGCTACTGACGGCATATAGTCATTGTGAATATGTAGAAGAGGCGAAACAGGCTAATATAGTGGGCTATATTGTGAAACCTATATCCGAAGCACAATTATTACCAGCTGTTGAGATTGCAATGAGGCAAGCTCAAAATATTGCTGAATTAAGATTTGAAGTAAATCACACTAAAAAACAAATGAACGATAGGAAGCTTGTTGAAAAAGCAAAAGGCATATTGATGAAGCAATTAAATTTAACAGAAGAAGCAGCTTATCAGAAACTCAGGCGAAAGAGTATGGACAAGCAAGTGGGTATTGAAATTGAAGCGTCTAAGATTATCGAAAAATTGAGATAACAAAACAAGTGAATATAAAAAGCAAAGGTGCTTATTTGAATTAATCAAATAGGCACTTTTTTGTTTTTTTATAGCTTTTAACAATGGGGGAAACATTATGGAGCATATTGGAACGGTAATTATTTATATTATTATGGCGTGTGCAGTGTTAGGTGCATTTGGTGCGATCCGTAATGCAGATAAAGGTATAGGTAAAGAATTTATGGAAGGTATTTATACTATTGGGCCTATTTTTGCTAATTCAGCAGGCATCATGGCATCAATTCCTTTTATTTCAAAATTCATAGAACAAGTTTTTGGACCACTATTTGACAAGATTGGTGCTGATCCAGCAATCGCAGCTACTTCTATACTTGCAACGGATATGGGAGGATATCAACTTGCAGATGTTTTAAAGCAAAGTTATGAAGGATGGATAATGGCGATGATTGTTGGTTTTATGGCAGGGGCAACTATTGTGTTTACTATACCGCTGGGGTTACCAATGCTAGATAAACGAGATCATAAGTATATGGCGCTAGGAATATTGTCAGGGTTATTGGCTATACCATTTGGTGTTTTTATTTCCACGGTAATAATTCTATTAAGCCATACAAAAATTAGAACAGTCATTGATACAACAAGTGCAGCAACACATATATTTCAGATTAGCATATCTACGGTATTTATTAACCTTTTACCATTAATTCTATTTGTATTAATCACAGCAATAGGGTTATATTTCTTTTCTGACATTATGATTAAAATATTTATTGTCTTTGGTAAGGTTCTAGATACATGTATTAAATTAGTATTTGTCTTTTCTGTAGTAGAAATATTCACAGGTTTGTTTACCACTATATTTGGGAGTTGGGGATTTGATCCTATTATGGCTGATAAGCACGACAATTTTAGAGCATTAGAAAATGCAGGTAATATTGCTATTATGTTATCAGGTGCTTTCCCGATGGTATATTTAATACGTAAATACTTTTCTACAGTTTTGCATAAAGTTGGAAATAAAGTAGGGTTAAGTGAAGTAGGGAGCGCAGGTTTCATAGCAACAATTGCGAACATTTTAGCAATGCTTAAACTTGTAAGAGATATGCCACCAAAAGATAAAGTACTCAACATTGCTTTTGGTGTATGTTCGGCATTCTTGTTAGGCGATCACCTATCTTATACAGCTAATTTCCAGCCAACGCTGATACCTGCTGTAATGATAGGTAAGTTGAGTGCAGGTATTATTGCAATTATATTTGCATATATATTATGTATTCCAAAAGCGAAAAAATTAGAAGAAATTGACAGACGTGCAGGTATTATTGGTGAAAATGAATATTTAGAAAATAAGTAATAGCTCGAGTCTATAAATCCAATATTTTCATTACTCAGAACGGTTGTTTCGAATATAATTCGTACAAAATTGATGAAAAAATAAGGATGTAACAGTTATTGTCTATAAAATTAAAAGTCCCGAGACTTATAATGTCTCGGGGTTTTTTATATTTATTTCTAAATGTGTACTAAAAGGCTATGAAGTACATGCGTTTTTTATAGTCGGCTCTAAAGTATTTATATATATGTGTAACTATTTAGAAGTAGTTTGCAGTGATACCACCATCTACGTTAATATTTGCACCGTTTGTCCAGTCTGATTCATCTGATGCCAAGTATAACGCACAGTTTACAATATCTTCTGGTTTCCCGAAGCGGCCAGTTGGTTGTCTGTTTAATCTAGTGTTTTTAGCTTCTTCATCTGAGACTAACCACTCCATTAGTAATGGTGTTTCGATTGGTCCAGGACTTATTGCGTTAGTTCTAATACCTTTAGGTCTAAATTGAATAGCTAAGGATTTAGTTAAAGAAACAACAGCGCCTTTTGATGCAGTATAGGCATCTTGTGGTACAGAACAACCCATTTCGGCGACAAATGATGCAATATTAATAATAGAACCAGAATTATGTTTTTCCATTTCAGGAATTACATATTTTGTCATAAAGAAAATTCCTTTAACATTGATATTCATGACTAAGTCCCAAACATCTTCACTTGTATTTACTACAGAATTATCTGCTTCAGGCATAACACCTGCATTATTGTATAGTACATCAATTTTTCCATAAGATTGAACAGTCTCTGCAATTGCCTTTTTAACATTCTCTTCGTTTGCAATATCTACTTTGAACAATGAGGCTTCGCCACCATTGTCCTTAATTATTTGCACAGTTTCAAGACCAGCTTCTTCATCTCTTTCAAAGACTGCAACTTTAGCACCTTCTTTGGCAAAGGTTTGTGCTGCAATTTTTCCCATACCGCCACCTGCGCCGGTAATAATACATACTTTATCTTTTAGTCTCATAAATTGTTCCTCCTTATAATAATAGTTCTGAATGATATTAGCTCTGTTCAAAATAACGTGAACGTTCCCAAGTCGTGACGTAAGAATCGAAATCATTTTGCTCTGATTGCGCAGCTTCTAAATAGTGATTTGCGACATCTTCACCTAATACTTCTGTGACAACTTCACTATTTTTCCATTGCAAGATAGCTTCATGTAATGATGATGGAATTCGCGTAATACTATCTTGTTCGTAGGCATTACCAACCAATTCTTCACTTAAAGGAATTTTGTTATCGATACCATATAGTCCAGCCCCTATAAGTGCGGAATATGCTAAGTAAGGGTTCATATCTGCACCTGAAATACGAGATTCAAAGCGTAATGAATTGCCATCACCAACTACGCGGTAACCTGCTGAGCGATTATCTCTGCTCCATGCGATGCTAACAGGTGCCCAAGAGTTTGGTGCGAAACGTTTATATGAATTGACGTAAGGTGCAAACATTAAGGCAAAATCTTTAGTATATTTTAAAATGCCAGCTAAGAAATGTTGCATAGTTTCAGATTTAGGTTCTTCGGCGTCATCACCAGCATAGAAGGCGTTCGTTTTTGTTCCTTTTTCCATCATGCTCAGATGTATATGACCACTCGATCCAGTCCACTCTTCGTATGGTTTGGCCATAAAGGTTACGGATTTATCATTTTGTATACAAATTTCTTTCATTCCATGTTTGAACATGATGTGTTGATCGGCTGCATTTAAAGCATCAGAATATTTTAAATTGATTTCATGCTGTCCTTTGTAGGCTTCACCTTTTGAAGATTCGACAGTAATTCCCATAAGGTGCATTTGGTGTCGTATTTCTTGATAAATAGGCTCGTTTTTACTTCCTTGTAGTAAATTGTAATCTTCATTTAAATGTCCGGCAGCTTCCAAATTGTTGTAACCTTGTTTTGAAATTTCTTCGAAAGAATTATTGAATAAGTAGAATTCTAATTCACTAGCCATATGTGGTGATAAACCATGTGATTCAGCTTTTTTGATTTGATGCTTTAATATATTTCTCGGTGCAATACAAATAGGTTCACTACCGTCTACGGAGTAGACATCACAAAAGACCATGGCAGTTTTTTCTAACCACGGCACAACTTTTAACGTATCTAAATCAGGTACTGCTAAATAGTCGCCGTAGCCCTTATTCCAATTCATAAATTCAAAGTTTTCATTTGTATCCATTTCGAAATTTGTACCTAGTAAGTAGTTACAAAAATGTGTCCCATCTGAAATATCATTTTCTAAAATAAAGTCTCCTGTAATTCGCTTACCCATGAGTCTTCCTTGCATATCACAAAATCCCATGATTATAGTGTCAATTTCATCTGATTTGACTAATTCAATTAATTTATCTTTTGTTATATTTCCAGTTACTCTATTTTTGTTTTGCATGTGTGACATCCCCTTAGCTATTTTATTTAAGTAAAGATAGTGAAATATATTTTAATTCTAGGAAGCCATCTAGACCGAAGTGACTGCCTTCGCGTCCTATCCCGCTTTCTTTAATACCGCCAAATGGTGCTTGAGGTACACTTAATTGAGTTCCGTTAACGCCAATCATTCCAAACTCTAATTGTTCGCTAATTTGATATACTGTATTGATATTATTAGAGAAAAAGTAAGCAGCTAGTCCATAAGGTGAGGCGTTTGCTATTTCTATTGCTTCTTTAGTAGATTCAAAAGTAATAATTGGTGCTACTGGTCCAAAGATTTCTTCTTGAGCGATCGACATAGCTGGCGTGACATCAGTTATAACTGTAGGTTGATAAAAAAGTTCAGAGCCTGCTATATCAGCTTTGTGCCCACCTGTTTGAATAGTTGCACCATTTTCCTGGGATTCTGCTACTAATTTTTCAACTTTTTCAATGGCTTGTTGGTTAATTAATGGACCAACTTGTGCACCGGATTCATTGCCAGGAGCTACTTTTAGCTTATTAACTCTACTAATGATTTTTTGGGTAATCTCTAATTCGATATCTTTGTGTACGAGTATGACGTTAATTCCATTACACATTTGACCACTATTCTCAAATTTATTATCGACTATAGCATCAGCTGCGTTATCTAAATTGGCGTCAGGTAATACGATTGCAGGTGCGTTACCACCAAGTTCTAGAGATATACGTTTTATGTGTTTGGAAGCTTCACTCATTAAGGTTTTTCCAATTTTAGTAGAACCAGTGAAAGACATTTTTTTAACACGTTTATCGCTAAATAGTTTGTCAGATATTAATGAAGAGCTACCTGTAACAATATTAGCAACGCCCTTATCGATGCCAGTAGCTATTAGTTCTTCAAAAATAGCAATGGCAATTCTAGGTGTTTCACTAGAGGGTTTCACAATAACTGTACATCCTGCAGCTAGTGCTGGCGCAACTTTACGTGCAACCATTGCACCTGGGAAGTTCCAAGGTGTAATTAGGCCACAAACACCTACGGGTTGTTTAATTACAGAAATACGTTGATTTTCAGATGATGGTGGAATGATTTCTCCATATATACGTTTACCTTCTTCGGCAAACCAGCGGATGAATTTAGCACATACACCGATCTCACCAAATGCTTCGTTATATGGTTTGCCTTGTTCTTCACTCATAATAGTTGCAAGTTCTTCTTGTTTATTAAGCAAGTTCACTGCCCACTTTTCTAAAAATGCTTGTCTAGTTTCAGCTGTATAATTAGACCAACTTTCAAAAGCGTTAGCAGCGCTATCAATTGCTTTTTGAACGATCGGACCATCTACACTAGGAACTTCTCCAATAGTTTTACCACTTGCAGGATTGACAACTGATAAAGTTTTTTCAGTTTGAATTTGCTCACCATTTATCCAATTGTAATTTAAATTTCGTGTCATAAAATCGCCCCTTAACATGTAAAAAGGCGCTTATATACACAATCAACGAGATTGAGATATAAGCGCCTTTGCTTAATTTATATTTACTTGTGAAAATTCAAAATAATATTACTTGCTTCTTTTATATATTGATATAAACAAAGATTACTAAAATTTTTAAATCTTGTCAATATTCAGATAATATATTATACTTTTTCACAATTAAAGACAGGGGGTATGGTCAATGCAAGATACATTAGATTTACTAGAACATTTGATTCAATTTGATAGCTCTAGTCAGCATACTGCAAACGAAACAATAGACTATTGTGCGGAATGGTTACAAAAAGAAGGTTTGGCGTCAGAAATAATAATAAATAATGGTTATAAGATGCTCATTTGTAACGTAGGAGAAGGAAATAAAAAACTCGTTTTAAATGGTCATGTTGATGTTGTTAGTGGTAATAAAAAACAATTTACACCACAAATTGAAGACGGCAAGATTTATGGGCGGGGGTCAGCAGATATGAAAGCAGGAGTCGCTTCATTTATGGTAGCGATGCGAGATTTGAAGAATATTGACTTAGGAGATGTTTGTGTTCAGCTTCAATTAGTAACTGATGAAGAAATTGGAGGATATAACTGCGCTTCATATTTAACGGATCAAGGTTATTTAGGTGATTTTGTAATTTGTGCTGAACCAACACAAATAGGGATTGGCTTTCAAGCTAAAGGTATTTTGCAATTTGATATTCAATTTAAAGGAAAATCAGCTCATGGTAGTAGGCCATGGGAAGGGGAAAATGCAATTGCTAAAGCAATGGAAGTTTATCATAAGATACTTAATTTACCCTTTGCTAAAGAGTCTACAGATATATTTGAGGCACCTTCAATTAACCTTGCCAAAATTAAAGGTGGCGAAGTATACAATAAAGTTCCAGATGAATGTTTGATTTCATTTGATATTCGTTATTTACCTAATCAAGATAAAGAAGATATTTTAGCGCAAATTAAAGAGATTACTGATGGTGAAATCTCTTTGAATTTGACTGGCCCAAGCGTTAAAAATGAAATCAGCAATCCTTATATCCAAAAATTGGTTCAACATATAAAGATAGTTGAAAACAAAGAGCATGTTGATGTGTTCGGTCAACATGGTTTTGCAGACACAAGATATTTTTCAAGGTATGATGTCCCTGCTATTGAATTCGGTCCATCAGGAGGAGAATGGCATGGTGATGGCGAGTATGCAGTTATTGAATCTTTAGAGACATATAAAGATATTATTATTTCATTTAGTAAGGATTTTGCGCATTAGGAAAAGAATAACTCATTCATCATGAGGGTAAAGTCTTACTGTAACGAAAATTAATTATAACCTTGGAAATATAAGCAATTCAATTCCAATAATAAATGAGGAGATCTAATGAATAGAATTAATTTAATCACGTTAGGTGTTAAAGATTTGAAAGCATCACTCCAGTTTTATAAAAATATTGGCTTTAAAACAACCGCCGAGGTAACAGATGATAATTTAGCAATCGTGTTTTTTAATAATGACGGTACAAAATTAGAAATTTTTCCTGTTGAAGAATTAGCAAAAGATATAAATGCAGATAGTCCTCCTAAAATAACTACGGGTGGTTTTATAGGTATTACTTTAGCTTACAACGCCAAATCTAAAGAGGAAGTCGATTTAATTTTAGAACAAGTCGAGACATTTGGCGCAACAGTTGTTAAATCACCTCAAGATTTAGATTGGGGTGGTTATGGGGGCTATTTTACAGATATCAATGGTTATTATTGGGAAGTTGCATATGGTGATATGTGGGAATTTGATGAACAAAATATGTTGATTATTCCTGATTAAATTTATGAGATTCGGCAACACAATTATTGAGGATCGACAATATATAACAGTCATAAGCGGAAGAAAAATAACTAATGATTAGGTGATTTAATATGGATGTAAGATTTCCAATCGGTAAATTAGACATACCTGAAAATGTAACATTAGATGACGTTCAAAAATGGCTAGCAGAAATCGACAATTATACACGGCGTTTAAGAGATGTAGTTGGAAATATCACAGAAGAAGAATTAAATAAAACGTATCGTGATGGAAGTTGGAATGTACGTCAATTAGTCCACCATATTGCGGACTCACAACTCAATATGTATCAAAGATTGAAATTAGCATTAACAGATAATAATCCAATCGTCCCACCATTCAATCAAGAGGAATGGGTAGAATTAGAAGATAGTTTAGCTCCCATCGAATATTCTCTGCAAATATTAGATGGGATTAATGCTCGCATTGTAGCATTAGGGAATCGTATTGATAAAGATCAATTAGAACGTAAATTCACGCTTAAAGATAATGGCGAAATCACAGTTGCTACAAAATTAGCTAAATTGGCATGGCATGAAAACCATCATTTAGCACATATTGAAATTGCATTATCAAGATAAGTATCACTTTCAATTTCAGGCTAATCATCGGTGGATTAATTATTAACTAGTATATATATTGTTACATTTAGCACGAAAAAGCGCTACGGAATCAATTAACTAAGTTGATTCCGTAGCTTTTTTGTGTGCATTTGTTTAAACACGATTAGGTAAGTAGTTGTTACTTAATTGATTAGAACTATAGATGTTTATGATGTTATTTAAATCTTAATTGAAATTTTCGCTATATTTAAGACTGAGTTAAGAAACATTAATAATTAGTTAATGTTAAATGTTTTATTTCCGCCGTATTATAAAAATATGAAAAAAATAAATTGAAAGTAGGTATATATTATGAACATAAAAACATTATTTGTTTCAGGCACGGTAGCGACATCATTATTACTAGGAGCATGTAATAATATGGACAGTAAGAAAGAAGATATGAAAGAAGAAACAAAATCCGAGTCAAAAATGGATAACAAAGACATGAGTGAAAGTAAAAGTATGAAAGAAGGTATATTTAAAGGAGAAAATAAAGAAAAAGTAGAAGGTAAGGCGATGATTCATGATAATAAATTGATGTTAAAAGATTTTAAATCATCTAAAGGTCCAGATTTACATGTATATCTCACTAAAGATGGCAATATTAAAAAAGGAAAGAAAATAGATAAAGTTGATTATGATAAATCAGAGCAAACGTTTGATTTGAAAGGCATAAATACCGATGAATATAACACCGTAACAATCTACTGCGACAAAGCTCATGTAATCTTTGGTTCAGCAGAACTAAAATAATAACCAATTAGCACGTGGATTGGCTTCTAGATTATAGGTTAGGTCAATCCACACTATATTATCAAGGAGTGGATTAATGAGATGATATCGAAAATTATATTGCTGATTATTCGATTAGGAGCTGGTTTTTATATGCTATTTCAAGGCTATGAAAAAATAACAGGTGGTTTTGCGATAGATGGTTTAGTATCAGTAATTAAAGAAAACCAGGATTCCCCAGCTTGGTTTAAATTTTTCTTTGAAGCAGTTGTGGCGAATCATCTAGAAATATTTAAATGGATGGTGCAACTTGGAGAAATTGCTATAGGACTTAGTTTGATTCTTGGTGTGCTTTCTTATACAGCAAGCTTTTTTGGTGTTTTTATAATGTTAAATTACATTCTTGCAGATATGATTTTCACATACCCAATTCAATTGTTTTTCTTTATAATTATATTAATGAATAAAGAGATAATAAATTCAATAAGCTTAAATCATTTTATAAAAAGAAAACAATTAAGGAATGATGAAAATGCCCCACATACTTATAGCGGATGATGAAAAAGATATTAGAGAAATCTGTAAAACCTATTTTGAATTTGAGGGTTATCAAGTAACCCTTGCCGAAAATGGTAAAGAAGCACTTGGATTCTTAGATGAATCTATAGATTTAATGGTGTTAGACATCATGATGCCTGAAGTAGATGGTTATGATGTGGTCAAAGAAATGAAAGCAAAGCAATTAGATATTCCATACATTTATTTAACGGCTAAAACAAGTGAATCAGACACAATTTTTGGGTTAATGTTAGGCGCAGATGATTATGTAAAAAAACCGTTTAGCCCAAGAGAACTAGTGATACGAGCGAAAAATTTGTTAGATAGAGTAGCAAAGAAACCTAAAAAACATGAAGTTATCAGTTGTGGTAATCTTAAATTGAATAATATTACTAAAACAGTAGAAATTAACGGTGAAGCTGTACCATTTCGTATTAAAGAGTTTGAGTTACTTTGGTATTTTGTGACGCATGAAGATGAAGCTATTTCAAAAACTTCATTAATAGAAGAAGTTTGGGGTTATGAATTTTACGAAGATGTCAATTCACTTAATGTCCACGTTCATCGTATTAGAGAGAAATTGGAAAGTAATCATTTTAATGAATATACAATTTCGACAGTTTGGGGACTTGGTTATAAGTTTCAAAGAGGTGTTTAAATGACGATTCGTAAGCAATTAATTTATTCATTTATGGGATCATTATTTATAACGACACTTTTAGTTTTTATATTATACAAATTAATGTGGTTCGATGTTCATCAAACTATATTACTTACACTTTGTTCTTTTGTATCAAGCATGATGACAATGGCTATCGCGATATTTTTCTCTGTTCCAACGATTCATAAAATTGAGAGATTAAATGATCGCACTGACCAAATTGCTAAAGGGAATTATAAAGTAGAAGATTTAAATATCCAATCACCGAAAGAATTAAAAGAATTAAGTGATGCCTTTAACCAAATGACTATAAGAATCGATAACCAAATGAATCAAATTAAAGCAGAACAAGATGAAAAATTATATATGGTTCAGAATTTAGCGCATGACTTAAAAACACCGTTAGCTAGTATTAAGTCATATTCAGAAGGGCTTAATGATGGCATGATTTATACTGAATTAGCTAAGCAAGATGCTTATCAAGTGCTTATTAGACAAGCAGACCGTTTAAATCAAATGTTTGATGATTTAACAGATGTCATGTCTGTAAACAATAAGCGTTCTGATACGCGAATAAATATTGATCAATTATTGATGCCTATTTTAGAATCATATCAACAATGTTTGAAAAAGGACAAGAGACAATTAGAAGTTAATATTCCACTTAATATAAAGCCTTTTTATCAAGATAAGATCGCATTAGAACGAATTGTTACGAATTTTATAGATAATGCATTAAAATTTTCAGATGCTGATAAAGTAGTGACAATTACAGTATTTGAAGATGAACGTAATATGTTAGGAATTTCAGTAAAAGATGGAGGCATAGGTATAAAAGAAGTACATTTAAGATATATTTTTGATAGAACTTATAGAGTAGATAACTCTAGAAATAAAGAAACTGGTGGATCTGGGTTAGGATTATATATTGCGTCGACACTAGCTAAACAAATAGGTGGTGAAATTTCTGTTGATAGCACGTTTGGAGAAGGTACGACGATGACAGTGTATTTCCCGAGAAATTAAACGGTTTGATTCATATGATTATTGTGAAAAGGTATGCTGTTTGGACAATCTAAACAACGTACCTTTTATTACGTTTGTTTAAATTTAAATCAATATTTAGTAGAAAAAGAACAAAGTTTTCGCACTAATTACATTAATATTACAAAGATATGAATTGATAGATAAACTATATAGACTTTCATGACAGTTTTAAAAAAGGGTTTTGTGATAAAAATAACTAGATTGTATGTAATTAGGATGTAAAAAAGACGTCGCTTATTTTAATTTCATTGTAACCTACAAGAGTTTTATGGATGTTATAGTACTATTTGTGAATTAATTGAAGCAGTAAATTATCTTTGTGTTTTAGATAATTGAAATTCAATAACAATTTTAAAATAAAAACGAAAATTATCTTCTGGGAGGATTATTAATAATGAAAAAAACAGTAGTAGCATCAACATTAGCAGTAGGATTAGGTGTAACAGGTTTCGCAGCAGGAAATTCAGCAGACGCTTCAGAGCAAGGTGTAGATAAAGCACAATTAGCTCAACAAGCGCAAACTAATCCAGAATCATTAAACGAAGCGCCAGTACAAGAAGGTGCTTATAACATTAACTTTAACCATAATAATTTAAACTATAGCTTCCAATCAGATGGCCAATATTGGACTTGGAGCTACGGACAAGGTAATGCTTCAGCAGAGCAACCAGCGCAAACTGAACAACCAGCACAAACAGAGCAAGCACAACCACAACAAACAGAGCAAGCATCAACTGAGCAACCAGCTCAACAAGCAGCTCCACAAACTGAACAAACTCAACAACCACAACAAGAAACAACTACACAAGCTTCAACTACTTCAAATGAATCAAGTTCAAGTGAAGCTTCAAAAGGTTCATCAGGCGTGAACGCACACTTACAACAAATCGCGCAACGTGAATCAGGCGGCGATATTCATGCTACAAACCCATCATCAGGTGCTTCAGGTAAGTTCCAATTCTTACAAAGTACATGGGATTCAGTAGCACCAGCTGAATATCAAGGTCAACCAGCTGCTAATGCACCAGAAGCAGTACAAGACGCTGCAGCTCAAAAATTATATGATGAAGTTGGCCCTTCACAATGGGTTACTGCATAATATAATTGAAATTCAAATTTTAACTATATAAATTTTAAGAGGTTAGACATTAATAAATGTTCTGACCTCTTATTTTTTTATGTTTAGTTAATGAATTGCTATTGATAACTTTTATTTGAATATTAATGAATGATTTAATTTTCAACATACAGAAAGAGATTATTTTATGGTTTGTTATTTTTTAAATATAGTAAAAATCATAAAAAAATTAATGTATAAATGAGTTTTATAATTAGGTATAATGAAATGTTCTATCCATAATTATATTCCAAGTTGCTTTACCTTAAATCTATGGAAAATAAAACTTATATATGTTTAATTTTCACACTAATTACAACTGTATTACACAATACCGAAGTGTATTTATACACCTTGGTGCCTCCATGAAAGTTTTTCACCACTAGTATAACTATAGTTATCATACTTTTTAACGTAATGACGATGTAAAAAATCAATTGTTTTTTTAACTTGGCTGTAACCTACGAGCTTTTTGTGGGTGTTATAGTAGTAATTACAAATTAGTTGTAAAAAGTAAACATTTCAATTTGTTGGAATTGCAATCTAATTTTTAAATCTAAAATATGGAAATTATCTCTTAGGAGGATTATTAATAATGAAAAAAACAGTAATTGCATCAACATTAGCAGTAGGATTAGGTGTTACAGGATTAGCAACAGGAAATTCAGCGGATGCATCAGAACAAAATATTGATCAAGCAAATTTAGCACAACAAGCTCAAAATAATCCAGAACAATTAAATGAATCAGCATTACAGGACGGTTCATATAACTATAACTTTAATCAAGACGGAGTAAACTACAACTTTACTTCAGATGGTGAAAACTTTAGCTGGAGCTATGGTGAAGGATCAGGAGAAGGTTCTACTAGCTCATCAGCACAAAATACAGATAACAGTGGACAACAAAGCGGACAAGCAACACAAACTGAACAAGCTTCAAGTGAACAATCTGAACAAGCACAACAATCAAATCAACAACCACAACAAGAGTCAGCTCAACAACCACAACAAGAAACAACTACACAATCTTCAGCTAGCTCAAACGAATCAAGCTCAAATGAAGCTTCAGAAGGTTCATCAGGTGTGAACGCACACTTACAACAAATTGCACAACGTGAATCTGGCGGCGATATTCATGCTACAAACCCATCATCAGGAGCTTCAGGTAAGTTCCAATTCTTACAAAGCACATGGGATTCAGTAGCACCAGCTGAATATCAAGGTCAACCAGCTGGTAATGCACCAGAAGATGTACAAGACGCTGCAGCACAAAAATTATATGATGAAGTTGGCCCTTCACAATGGGTAACTGCATAATATAGATATTCAGTATCAAAAATGTTATAAACTTTAACAATAAGATAACGGTTGGGGCATATATATGTCTCAGCCGTTATTTTTTATTTTGACAATTTCTTTAAACTCAATAAATTATCGATATAAATATGGGTGTACATAAAATAATACAACTTGTAGTTTTAATGAAAATTTTAAAGGATAAACAAATTTGTGGAATATAGATTGGGGTAATTAGTATGAGAAAACTTGTAGTGTTCTTGCACAGTTCTTTGGACGGTTTTGTTGAAGGTTCTCAAGGTACCATGGATATTGGATGGATTGCTTACAATCATGAATTGGAAGATTTTGCTAATGAAGTGTTGCAAACTGCAGACACAATTGTTTGGGGACGAAAAACATATGAAATGATGCATGATTATTGGCCAACAGTACCATCAAATGAAAATGCTTCTAAACATGAACTTAACCACGCGAAATGGATTGAAAATGTTGAAAAAGTCGTATTTTCAAAAGCTTTGAATAATGTCGATTGGCATAACTCACGATTAGTTAAAAAGAATGTTAAAGATGAAATCATTCATATGAAGCAACAAGAAGGTAAAGATATTGTAGTATTGGGAAGCCCTCGGTTCGCACATTATTTGATGCAATTAGATGTAGTGGATGAATATAAAATTACTGTTTCACCTACACTGATTGGTAAAGGATTACCATTATTTCAAAATATACACAAACAAGTAGATTTGAAATTAATTGATAGCAAAACATTTGAATCGGGTGCGCTAGGACTTATTTATCAAAAAAAATAAAGAGTAACAGAAAGTAGAGGTTGGTTAAATAGCCGACCTCTATTTTTGAATAGTACCTTATCATCATTCGTTGTGAAAGGCTTGTTCTAATGTTGCAATATCGAACTTCTTCATTTTTAAAAACGCTTCTGTAACACGTTTAATTTGTTCAGGTGTTCCTTTACTAATCATTTCATCCATTTGTTTAGGCGCAATTTGCCATGAAAGCCCAAATTTATCTTTAACCCATCCACATTGTTCAGCTTCGGGAACGGCAGAAAGTTTATCCCAATAAGCATCAATCTCTGCTTGGTCTTCTACAGTGATTAGCAGAGAGATGCCTTCATTGAATTGAAAGTCATATTTATATGCGCTATCCATGCAAGTGAACCATTGATCTTCGAGTTTGAATGTTGCATATGCTAATTGAGATGTACTATTAGGTTCTAACCCCT
Organism: Staphylococcus sp. KG4-3; assembly: GCF_033597815.2. Classification (NCBI taxonomy): domain Bacteria; kingdom Bacillati; phylum Bacillota; class Bacilli; order Caryophanales; family Staphylococcaceae; genus Staphylococcus; species Staphylococcus halotolerans. Next base: position 2,759,967 of record NZ_CP166245.1, on the reverse strand, counting down.
TTGGATAATAAAATTTATCCCCTTGTTCGCTTTGCTTAAATACATTGGTGTAAAAAGTCATTGCTTCTTCAGCGCTTCCGCTATTTTCGTTCATAAACATGATTGAGGGTGTTATACGATGTTCAAATTCTTGACCAGTAACGAGTAATTGCCAAGAAACATCAAATTGGTCCTGAACCCAACCATATTTTTCACTAAAATCATATTGAGCTAAAGGCATAATAGCTCTACCATTTTCTATTAATTTTTGATAAATATTTTCTAATAAATCTGTCTCAGATTGTTTAAATAATACTGTAAAAGAAATTGAAGGATTCTTTACAAAATAAGGTCCAGCGTTAATTGCCATAAAACGGAATCCATAAATGTCGAAAACGAGCTGATTAGTTTCTCCAGAAGGGGTACCTTTCAGCGTGACCTCTGTAATAAGATTTGTTTCTGGAAATATATTTTTATAAAAGTCAAAGGCTTTTTCTGCTTCGGTATCAAACCATAAATGTGGCACTATTTTTTGGTGAGTCATGACTTCATCTCCCGTTTTTTAATTTAATACATGTTATATACCCGTTTTACATAGATTGAAGAAATAATGATGGAATAATTAATTTATAACAAAAAAGCTGAGACATTTGTATGTCTCAGCTTTAAATATGATTTTAGAAATATCGACTAAGTTGAAATACATTTACAGTTAGTCTGTCAGTACAATCGATATTTTAATATGTGCGTAATACGTTTATTGATTTACTAATTCTTTGAAATTTTCTAAGCGATTAGCTTTTTCTTCGTCACTAATATCATGTTTTTTTACGTAACGATTATTTTCATGAGTTGCACATTCATGAGAGCAAGCACCTAAGTAACGTGCTTCATTCTCTTCTGACACGAGAATTTGTTTATTACACTCAGGATTGCTACAGTTGATATAACGTTCACATGGCGTACCATCAAACCACTCTTTACCTACAACTGTCTTATCTACATGGTTCACTTCTACACTGATACGTTCATCAAAAACATACATTTTACCGTCCCAAAATTCACCTTTTGTTTCTGGATCTTTACCATAAGTAGCTATGCCACCTTCAAGTTGGCCCACATTTTCGAAGCCTTCTTTTAATAAATAACCTGAGAATTTTTCGCAACGGATACCGCCAGTGCAGTAGGTTACAATTTTCTTATCCATAAATTGATCTTTGTTTTCTTTAATCCAATCAGGTAAATCTCTGAATCTGGTAATATCAGGACGAACTGCACCACGGAAATGACCAAGGTCATATTCATAATCATTTCTCGCGTCAATAACGATTGTATCGTCGTCTAGTAATGCTTCTCTAAATTCTTTTGGAGATAAATAATCACCAGTTAATTCTCTTGGATTTACATCGTCTTCAAGGTCTAAAGCTACGATTTCTTGTCTTGGGCGAACATGCATTTTCTTGAAAGCATGCCCTTCTGCTTCATCAACTTTAAAAGTAATATCTTGAAATCTTTCATCAGACTTTAATGCATCCATATATTTATCGGTAGCTTCAATCGTACCTGAGACTGTACCATTAATGCCTTCTGTCGATACTAAAATACGACCTTTAAGCTCTAGTTCTTTACAAAATTCTAAATGTTCTGTGGCAAAAGTTTCGGGGTCTTCAATAGTTGTATAATTATAATACAATAATACTCTGTAATCCATAATACTATTCTCCTCTAATTGATTTTTATAGTTATTCATTTATATTAATGTTAGGTTATAGTGGTTCGCGTAAAAAGTATGCATCACATTTTATTTAATATAAGAACAGTTTATACTTTGAATAAAAGCACAAAATTCTCCTTATTACATTGTAACAAAAAAGGGATAATATTCAATTTATAAATTTGGCTAAATTAAATATTTTGATTAATGGTTAATAGACTGACAGTATTATTTAATTAAAATATGTTAAATACAAATATTAGCTGAAATTAATAACTCTTCCGCTGCTATTTGTAAAAATTTTGTTTTTAAATTATATAATATTAGTTGATTTTACTTTTCACAAAATGACAAGCCTACTATAAATAGAAGTTATTGAGATATCTTGTGAGAATTACTATACTTTATTAAATATAAGAAGCAAAAGGAGTGATAATGATGGAAACAGTTTATTTAGCAGGTGGGTGTTTATGGGGCGTGCAAGCCTTCGTCAAAACACTTCCTGGTGTTGTTAATACTGAGGCGGGTAGAGCTAACGGTATTTCGAATATTTTAGAGGGCGAATATGACGGTTATGTGGAAGTTGTTAAGACAGACTTTGACCCTGAAAAAGTAACAATAACAAAGTTGATGGGATATTTATTTGAAATTATTGATCCATACAGTGTAAATAAGCAAGGGGAAGATATTGGTTTGAAATATAGAACTGGTTTATATAGTGAAAACCCTAAACACTTGAAAGAAGCTCAATCTTTTATAGATTTATGTGATAATCATCACCTTATTGCAACAGAAGTGTTACCTTTAACAAATTACGTTAAAAGTGCTAGAGAACATCAAGACCGATTATCCAAATTTCCAAATGATTATTGTCATATACCTAAAAAACTTATGACTAAATACACATAGTCACGTAGTTATAAAGAGCGCTTGTAGTGATATGAGTGACAATAACACTAAATGTGAAGTTTATTTAGTCTATCTATATAGAAAATTGCACAATTATATTTTTTTGTAGTGAATGATTCAGAGAATAAATTAGACGTATGCTATAATATACGTTATTACTAAATATTGGTGCGATTAGGAGATTTTCAATTATGAATAAGCCCAAATATCAAATTGTAGCGGATGAAATAAAAGAAAAAATAATAAATAAAACGTATCAAGTCGGCATGTTACTACCAACAGAAAAACAATTTCAAAATAGATATAATGTGAGTCGCTATACAATAAGACAGGCGATGGATGTACTTGTTAAAGAGGGATTTATTAAAAAGAAAAAAGGTTCAGGCTCTTATGTGAGCTATAGTTATTTGAACGCACGCCAAACGAATGAAACTAGAAAAATAGGTGTTATCGTGACATATTTATCGGATTATATTTTTCCGAGCATCATTAGAGGTATAGAAAATGTGTTGAGAAAAAATGGCTATTCCTTAATACTAGCAAGTACTAATAATAATCATGAAGAAGAACGTAAATGCTTAGAAATGATGTTGAATCAAGGTGTGAGAGGATTAATTATAGAACCTACTAAAAGTAATGTTTATAATCCCAATCTATCTTATTATTCATTATTCAAACAACGCGATATTCCGATTTTAATGATAAATGCAAAATATGATGAATTGAGTTTACCTTATACAGCAATTGATGATGTGAAGTCTGGTTACTTAGCGACTAAATATTTGATTGATCATGGGCATGAGCACATTGCGTTGATTACGAAAATCGATGATAACCAAGGTAAGCTAAGGATGAAAGGTTATTTTAATGCCTTTGAAAATAATCATATTCTGTTTAAAGGTGAACATATCTATACATTTGATACTGAAAGTAAACTACAAGTAATCGAACAAATTGTAGAACATATTTGTAATAAAAAGATTAACATTACTGGCTTAGTTTGTTATAACGACGCTATTGCATATGAAGTTATGCAGGAATTGAAAAAAAGAAATATACAAATACCGAATGATTTATCGGTTGTAGGACAAGACAATTCAGTATTGAGTAAGTTAAGTGAGATGAATTTAACTACAACTTCTCATCCACAAGAATTACTAGGCAGTAGAGCAGCTGAATGGATGATTAGTGCAATAGATACAGATAAACAACAAACCTCACAACTCATAGATACATATATTATAGAACGTAATTCAGTAAAAAAAATATAAATACTGACTCAAGCCAATGAATATGTTGGTTTGAGTCTTTTTCTACCCCTTTACATATACGGACATAATATATTATATATTGACATGTACGGACAAATAATATAAGGTGTACTTGAAAACGGTTTCAAAGGGGCGTTAAAACATGTATAACTTGAATAGGAATTTAAAGAGTGAAGATATTTCAATAGGTATTGAGCTAGGATCTACAAGAATTAAAACCGTAGCTATAGATCAGAATTTAAACACTGTTGCTTCTGGTCATTTTGAGTGGGAGAACCAATTCATCGATGGGTATTGGACATATTCTATTAATGACATTTGGGTGGGTTTGCAGAAGAGTTATAGTGCAATGATGGTAGAAATCAAAGAAAAGTATGATTTAACCCTAAAAAAAGTAAGATCTATTGGGGTTAGTGGTATGATGCACGGCTATCTGGCATTTGATCAAAACGAAGACTTACTCGTGCCATTTAGGACTTGGAGGAATGGGAGTACAGCTAAAGCAGCGAAGTTACTTAGTGAAGCATTTCAATTTAACATACCTGAACGTTGGAGTATTGCGCATTTGTATCAAGCTATATTGGATAAAGAGTCCCATATAAATCGAATAACGTATTTAACTACATTAGCTGGATATGTACATTGGTACTTAACTGGAGAGAAAGTGTTAGGTATAGGTGATGCTTCAGGTATGTTTCCTATAGACATTCATACAAAAAGTTATAGGAAAGATTTGTTACAGGAAGCAAATCATATCTTTAAAACAAAGTATTTTGAAAAGTCAGTTGAAGAGATATTACCTGAAATTAAATTAGCTGGTGAAAGTGGAGGGCTACTTACAGAAGAAGGAGCGACGTTACTAGACCCTTCCGGTAATCTTGAAGCTGGCATTTTGATGTGCCCACCAGAAGGGGACGCTGGCACAGGTATGGTTGCAACAAATACAGTTGCTCAGAATACAGGTAATATATCTGCTGGTACAAGTGCGTTTGCCATGGTCGTACTATCAAATGCTTTGAAAGATATGTATCCAGAGATTGATGTTGTGACAACTCCTGATGGCAGTGAAGTGGCTATGATTCATACTAATAATTGTACTTCAGACATTAATGATTGGATGAATTTATTTGGTGAAGTGCTAAGCGTCATGGGTGTTGATTTTGCATCGGATGAGTTGTACGGACATATTCTTGAATGTTCATTAAGTAGTGATAATAATATAGGCGGTTTACTATCATATAATTATGTTTCTGGGGAGAATATCACAGATGTAGAAACAGGCTATCCGTTATTTATACGAGAGCAAAATTATCAGTTCAATTTAGCAAATTTTATGAAAATGCATTTATTTAGTGCTTTTAGTACTTTGAAAATTGGCATGGATTTACTAAAGGAAAATGAATCTATCAACATAGATAAGTTAATTGCTCATGGAGGAATATTTAAAACGAAAGAAATCGCTCAACAAGTACTAGCTTCTGCACTTGAACAGCCTATAACGGTTATGGAAACCGCAAGTGAAGGAGGTGCTTGGGGAATTAGTGTTTTAGCGTATTATGTCACATTAGATTCTGAAGTGCCGCTAGATGTATTCCTTAACGAATCAGTATTTATAAATACGAAAGAAAGAACATTACAACCAGTAGAACAAGAAGTTATTAACTTTAATAATTATGTTGAAAAAATGAAAAAAGGATTAACGATTGAACAATCCGTAGCTAAATATTTAGGAGGCGATACGAATGCTCGAAGCGTTAAAAGCTGAAGTATATCAAGCGAATTTAGAATTACCTGACCGAGGACTAATTAAGTATACCTGGGGTAATGTCAGTGCGTTTGATTCAAAATCACAGTTATTTGTTATTAAACCAAGTGGTGTTAATTATGATGAAATGAAGCCTGAGGATATGGTTGTTTGTAATTTAAATTGTGAAGTTGTTGAAGGGAATCTGAAACCATCATCAGATATGCCAACACATGCAGTACTGTATAAAAAATTTGGCGATATTGGTAGTGTGGTCCATACACATTCACCATGGGCAACCACTTGGGCTCAATCTGGGTTGCCTGTTCCTGCAATGGGTACCACACATGCAGATACATTTTATGGTGATATTCCATGCGCAAGATTTTTAACAACAGAAGAAATAAACAAGGATTATGAGTATGAAACAGGCAATGTCATAGTTGAAACATTTGATGAAATGGGGATAAATCCACAAGAAGTGCCTGCTGTTTTACTACATGGACATGCGCCGTTTATATGGGGAGAAAACTCCGACGAGGCCGTCATGAATGCAGTTGTTTTAGAAGAAATATGCAAAATGAATATATTTACGCGCCAGTTAAATCCATTTGCTGAAACATTGCCTAAAGCAATACTTGATAAGCATTTTGAAAGAAAACACGGAAAGAATGCCTACTATGGTCAAAAATAAGGGGGAAGCAAAATGACAAATATTAAGAAGTTCTGGTTTGTAGTTGGTTCACAAGCACTTTATGGTGAACAGGCTTTAGATCAAGTTAAGCAAAACGCCAAAAACATCGTTGAAGGGTTGAATGAAAGTGGTCGATTACCTTTTGAAATTGAATTACAGCCTAAATTGGCGGTCTCAGCAGATGTGATAACTGAAATTATGAAAGAAGCCAATTATCATGATGATATTTTAGGTGTTATTACTTGGATGCACACATTTTCACCAGCAAAAATGTGGATAAGAGGTACTAAATTATTACAAAAACCACTATTACATTTAGCGACACAATACAACGAAGATATTTCCTGGGAAAACATTGATATGGATTATATGAACCTACATCAATCGGCACATGGGGATAGAGAATATGGTTATATTAACCGTCGCTTGAATAAAAATAATGAAGTTATATTTGGTCATTGGAAAGACACAAATATGCAACAGCAATTAAGAGATTGGATGCTTATAGCTAATGCTTATAGTGAAAGTTTTAATTTAAAAGTTGCTAGATTTGGGGACAATATGCGCAATGTGGCAGTAACAGAAGGAGATAAGATAGAAGCACAAATTCAATATGGTTGGACTGTTGATTATTATGGTATCGGCGATTTAGTAGAATACATTAATCAAGTTTCTGATGAAGATGTAGATGAATTATTCAAAACATACGAAAATTTATACGAATTTGACTATAGAAATTATAGCGAAGCGGCATTTAACAGTTCTGTAAAAGTACAAATTAAGTACGAAATAGCGATTAAGAAATTCTTAGATGAAGGTGGGTATACTGCTTTCACTTCAAACTTTGAAGATTTACATGGTATGCAACAGTTACCAGGTTTAGCAGTACAAAGGTTAAATGTACAAGGGTATGGATTTGCTGGCGAAGGAGACTGGAAGACGGCAGCGTTAGACCGTTTATTGAAAATTGCTGCAGAAAATGAATCAACAGGATTTATGGAAGATTATACGTATGATTTAAGAAGTAGTCATTCACATATTCTAGGGTCACATATGTTAGAGGTCGATCCAACACTTGCCGAAACGAAACCGAAGCTTGTTGTGAATCCACTAGGTATAGGTGATAAGAATGACCCAGCAAGATTAGTGTTCGATGGTAAATCAGGTGAGGGCGTTGTCGTAACTATGCTTGATTTAGGAACACATTATAAATTTATTGTTAATGAAATAGAAGCTAAAAAACTCGATGAACCTGCACCTCATTTGCCGGTAGCTAGAGTACTTTGGGAAGTGAAACCATCATTAGAAAAAGGCGTGAAAAGTTGGATAGAAGAAGGTGGAGGACATCACACGGTACTTTCCCTAAAATTAACTCGGTCACAAATAGAAATATTGTTGAAAATGTTTGATGCCGAATACACGCTAATTAATTAAATATCAAAAATGTTTGTCGTGAATTGATGCATATGTGATTAAGTTTTTCATTAAAAAGAGGGTGAATGGGATGAAAGTTAACAGTAAGGTTTCAAATCGCTTTATCTATTTCTTTGGGGCATTTGGTGGTATATTATTCGGTTATGATATAGGGGTTATGACTGGAGCTCTACCATTTTTAAGAGAAGATTGGGGTATCGAAAGTGGATTTATTATAGGTTTAATTACATCTTCAGTTATGCTAGGCGCAATATTTGGAGGTATTTTAGCTGGTAAACTATCGGATAAACTAGGTAGAAGAAAAATGATATTGATTTCAGCAATTATTTTTGTTATTGGTTCAATATTGTCTGGGATTGCACCACATGATGGTAATTACTTTTTGATTTTATCTAGAGTTATACTTGGTTTGGCAGTCGGTGCAGCGTCAGCGTTAGTACCTGCTTATATGTCTGAAATGGCTCCAGCGAAATATCGTGGTCAATTATCTGGAATGAACCAGACTATGATAGTATCAGGAATGTTATTATCGTATATTGTTGATTATTATTTAAGAGAGCTACCTATAGAAATTGGTTGGAGATTGATGTTGAGCATTGCGGCTATTCCGGCACTTATTTTGTTCTTAGGTGTCTTAAAACTTCCAGAATCTCCAAGGTTCTTAATTAAAAATAGTAGATTTGAAGAAGCTAAACTTGTATTAAGTAACCTTAGAAATAATCATAAAGTCGATGAAGAATTTGAAGAAATTAAAAAAACGATTCAAAAAGAGAATAATGTGAAAAATAATCAGTCATTAGCCACATTATTTAATGGTAAATATAAATATTTAGTAGTTGCAGGATTAGGTGTAGCAGCATTTCAACAGTTTCAGGGGGCGAATGCAATATTTTATTATATCCCCTTAATTGTAGAACAAGCAACTGGAAATTCTGCGAGTGATGCTCTTATGTGGCCTATTATTCAAGGTGTCATACTTGTATTAGGATCATTACTCTTTATTTGGATAGCAGATAAATTTAACAGAAGAACATTACTTATGCTAGGTGGCACGGTAATGGGATTATCGTTTATATTGCCTGCTATTATTCATATATTTTTACCCAATGCGAATCCGATATTGATAGTAATCTTTTTAAGTATTTATGTGGCCTTCTATTCATTTACATGGGCGCCACTTACATGGGTTATTGTTGGTGAAATATTCCCTTTAGCAATTAGAGGTTTCGCTTCGGGTAGTGCATCATCATTGAATTGGATTGGTTCTTTCTTAGTTGGGCTTTTATTCCCAATTATGACAGCTTATTTTTCACAACAAATTGTTTTTGCCATTTTTGGTGTTATCTGTATACTCGGTGTATTATTTGTGAAAAAATTTGTTCCGGAATCAAGAGGTCGTACGCTTGAAGAGATTGAAGCAATTGGAGAGTCACATAATTCGAATAAGGTTAATGCGCAGGTGGAAAAAATATAGTAATTTAAGTAAATAATAAAAGGCCTTTTCTATGAAACTCTTCAATTAAGAAGGGTTTCTAGAAAAGGCCTTTTTTAATGCATATGTTTATTTAAAGAAACCTAAAATGAAGTCTACACCTTTACCTAAAACCTCTGCGATGCTTACGCCCATTGTAGCCCAGTCATGAGCTAAACCTGCATTTACTGCGTTACCAATTGCTTCTACGATTCCTGCCATGTGAAACACTCCTTTATTTTAGAAATTTAAAATTAAAACATTTGCTTTAATTTGTTAAATACAATATAACTTGTTTTATTAATTAATTGCGTAAAAATGCCTAACTAAACGTTTTTTATGCCTGAGTGTAATGATAGTTTTTTTATAGGAATTGTAAGTATAGTATACAAATTTTAATTCTTTGTAAATTTTTTAATGTTGCGTAGCGCTTTTATTGGAATTGTGGCATGATGGTAAGTTATGCAGCTGAGTTTATTGTGAATAAGGTTAATGAAGTGAAAAATAAAAAAGGAGAGGGCAATGAAATCATATTTAAAAAAATCGATTCCATTACCTCTTTTTGCTTTTGTGAAAAGTGGTGGGAGAATTTTTAACATTGTTGTTAGTGAACATATGATTAGTATGAAATATGCGTGATTGGATACGATGATTTTATTAAATAAAGGTCTACATAGCAATAAGGAAGGAGGGCGAAAACTTTCAGCCCAACAACGAATCGGGGGTAATCTTATTAATAATAGTTGATAATTCCTCTGTAGTTTCTGGTTTTCCGTTATCTACCCACTCTTGAATGATACCAAAAATCGCATTGCTCAAAAAAATTACAAAATAATGTTGTTCTCTTTCACTTAAATTAATCGTTTTTACTGAAGGCAGAATATTTTTTTCTGCATTTATTTGTAACATTGATTTTACTTGGTTTTGAATTTCAGTAGAACCATTTTTAGAGATGAGCAATAATAAAAGTTCGGCTTCATTATTCCAAAAATTAAGCATGTGATAAAAAAATAAATGACGGTCTGAGTTTAAAAATTCATGAACTTTCTTACTGCCACTTTTTATAATTTCTTTCTGATATTGATGTACTAAATCATATTTATCTTTGTAATGTAAATAAAAAGTTCCTCTACTTACATTAGCTTCATTACATATATCTTTTACCGATATATCATCAAATCTTTTAGTTTTTAAGAGCGTTATTAAAGCTTTTCGGGTATTTTTCTTCGTCTTCAATATGCGAGCATCTGTAAATAATTCTTCAGTCATTCTCTTCACTCCTAATATTATTAGACATAATTTTTAAATGTGTTCAGTAATGATAACCTTTTTATTGTTTTTATATTATATAGGTATATAATCGCATTATGAATGATAATTGACGCTGTGTCTAATAAGGGGGCTAAACATGTCTGAAGTTGCAGCTAAACTAACAAGTGCGACAAAACATTATGGCAAAAAGAAAGTTTTAGATCATATTGATATTGAATTACCATTTGGAAAGATTTTAGGGTTAATTGGTCCAAGTGGCTCGGGGAAAACGACAACGATTAAGTGCCTTATGGGTATGGAGAAATTGGATAAAGGTCATGCTCAAATATTTGATACGAATATACCTAACCGTAAAATTCTTAATGAAATTGGTTATATGGGGCAAAGTGATGCGCTATATGAATCGTTAACTGCGCGAGAAAATTTAGTCTTCTTTGGTAATTTGATGGGGTTAGACGGCGATAAGCTACAACAAGCGATTGATAAGAATATGAAGCTAGTTAATTTAGAGAATGAATTACATCAAATTGTGAATACTTTTTCAGGTGGTATGAAGCGTAGATTGTCTTTAGCGATTACGTTACTGTCAAATCCTAATTTAATTATATTAGATGAGCCAACAGTGGGCATTGATCCGAGCCTTAGAAAAGATATATGGAAACAACTTAATCTACTCACAGAGGAAAATAAGTCAGTAATTGTGACAACGCACGTCATGGGAGAAGCGGAACGCTGTGATTATATTGGATTGATTATGGAAGGCCGTTTATTCACTATGGGAACACCAAAAGAACTGAAAGAAAAATTTGGCGTAAATTCTATAGAAGAAGTGTTTATAAAGGCTGAAGCGGAGGTGTAATCATGAGATTTAAAGCCGTTTTTATAAGAGTTGTTAAGGAATTGTTGAGAGATAAAAGAACATTAGCTTTAATGTTGTTCGCACCGATTTTAGTATTAACATTGCTGTATTTTGTTTTTGATACAAATTCAGAAACAAATTTGAAAATTGGTGTCACTGGCCATGTACCCAACGAAATTGTAAATGAATTGCCTTCAGATAAAGTGGATATAGAGAAGGTTGGCTCATCAGATTCTGTAAAAGATACGATGGTAGATTCAGAGCTAGATAGTTATATTACGAAAGATGGGTCTAAAATAGAAGTAACGTATGCTAATGAAGACCCTAGTAAAACTGATGCTACGAAACAGTTACTTGCTAGTGCACTTCAGAAAAATAAAATGCAAGATATGATGAAAATTGTAGAAAAAATTCCAGATAATATGCAGCAAGGAAATAAGCCATCCTCAGAGAATGTAGAGTTGGATAATCATTATCTATATGGTGATTCAGATAGTACGTATTTTGATAAAATGTTCCCAATTTTAATTGGTTTCTTTGTTTTCCTCTTCGTATTTTTAATATCTGGTATCGGATTACTTAGAGAGCGTACTAACGGTACACTTGAACGTTTATTAGCAACGTCGATTAAAAGAAGTGATATTGTGTTTGGCTATTTAGCAGGTTATGGTTTATTTGCTATATTACAAACGTTACTCATCGTGTTTTATGCGATTATTATCTTAAACATAGAACTTGCAGGTAGTATATGGTGGGTATTGTTAGTTAATATTTTAATCGCATTGGCCGCATTGGCTATGGGAATATTTGTTTCAACTTTTGCTAATTCTGAGTTTCAAATGATTCAGTTTATACCTATTGTAGCAATTCCTCAAATCTTTTTCTCAGGTATTATTCCTTTAGAGAATATTGCTAATTGGGTAAGTTTCATAGGTTATCTATTTCCCTTAAGATATGCAGGTGATGCATTGACGCACATTATGATAAAAGGACAAGGACTTGAATATATTTGGTTTGATATTTGTATATTATTCGTCTTTATTATCGTGTTTACCATTTTAAATATTATTGGGCTTAAACGTTATAGAAAAGTTTAATTTTATATTAACTTGAAGAAACAAAAGCTCCTTTCTTAACAGTGTTACTGCTTAGAAAGGAGCTTTTTTAATGCTTAAAATTTTGGTGACAAGATTTCAACCAATTGATATTATGTGCTTCTCTTTCAATAGCATAATCTAATACAAGATAATGCCCATAATGTTGTTCTTGAGATGCTTCATTGCTAAATAATGCTTTACGTCGTTCTTTTAAATGTTCTAACTTTAATTCATGTAAATGAATTTGCTCATCGAACATTACTGGCAATATAGGATCATTTCTATCATTGATAAAATATAATTTTAAATTGAATTCATTTTTGTGTACTGACAACTCAGGTGTTGGGGAAACAAGCCATTCATTCAGTAGTTGTCGTCCTGTATCTGTAATAGCGTATACTTTTTTTTCTAACTTTTCTCCTGTTATTTCAATCGTTTTATCAATTAAAAGACGACCGTGCAATTTTTTTAATTCAGGATAAATTTGGCTGTGATTTGCTTGCCAAAATTCACCGATATCGCGTTCAAAAGCTTTTTTGATATCATAACCAGACATGCGTTCATTTTTTAAAAGGCCTAATAATACATATTGTAATATATTTTTTTGTGCCATAACATCCTCCTTGACGTTTTATCGAATAAAGTATAGCATTTATATGTAATCGAAAACATGTAATTAATTACATGTTTGGAAGGAGCTTTTTTATGACTAATAATTTTGAAACATTAGAAGATTTTTTAGGTACACATCTTATTTATACTTATGATAATGGTTGGGAATATGAGATGTATGTGAAAAATGAGAATACAATTGATTATCGTATACATGGTGGTATGGTAGCTGGTAGATGGGTTAGAGATCAAGAAGCTAATATCGTAAAATTAACTGAGGGTGTTTTCAAAATAACTTGGACTGAACCAACAGGTACAGATGTAGCATTAGATTTTTTACCTAATAATCAGCTTATGCACGGTACAATTTTCTTCCCTAAATGGGTTGAAGAGCATCCAGAAATTACAGTGACTTATCAAAATGATCACATTGATTTAATGGAAGCATCTCGTGAAAAATACGATACTTACCCTAAATTAGTTGTACCTGAATTTGCGAAGATTTCATATATTGGTAACGCAGGACAAAATAATGAAACGGTTGTTAATGTCGCGCCATATGAAGGTATTTTAGAAGATATTAGAAGTGGTAAGTTTTTTGATGAAAATTATCAACATACAAAATAGTAATTACGTTAATTAAATAAATTCATAGTATAAAAATATTAATTACTGATTCTGTCTTTTTAAAGGGAAGAATCAGTATTTTTTATTAAAACGAAACATTATAATGTTATAATGATTGCGCTTACAAACATTATAATGTTATGATGTTTTTCGAGAGGTGATATATATTGAAAAGTACAGGTATTATTAAAAATATTGAAACTTTAAATAAAAGAAGAATCGATATATTACTTGAAAAAGGTGTCATTAAAGAAATTTCAGATGGAAATACATTACAAGGAAATGTAATTTTCAATGGTTCGAATTCTTTTGTTTCAACTGGTTGGATTGATTTACATGTTCATGCTTTCTCTGATTTTAGTCCTTATGGAGATGAAATAGATGAAATAGGCGTTAAACAAGGGGTTACTACAATCGTAGATGCAGGGAGTTGTGGCGCTGATAGAGTTAATGAGTTATACGAAAGAGCGCAACAAAGCTTAACTAATGTATATTCATTTTTAAATATATCTAAAATAGGACTTGAAAGAATCGATGAATTATCAAATTTGGATTGGATAAATCAACAAGCGTGTATTAAAGCTGCTCAACAATTCGAAGATATGATTATCGGATTAAAGGCGCGTATTAGCAGTAGTGTAGTTAAAGATAATGGTGTAATGCCTTTGAAAAAAGCTATACAGATTAGTGAGCAATTAAAATTACCGATTATGACTCATATTGGATCCGCACCTCCTAAAATACAAGATGTAATTCCATTACTTAGAAAAGGCGATGTTATTACACATTTTTTAAACGGTAAGTCTAATAACCTATTTGATCAAGATGGAGTACCTTTAACAGTTTTAAGAGAAGCAATAAGTCGAGGAGTGAAGTTAGATGTTGGTCATGGTAATGCAAGTTTCTCATTTGAAGTAGCACAACAAGCACAACGTAACCATATTCAATTTAATAGTATAAGTTCAGACATTTATAAAAAAAATAGAATAGAAGGTCCAGTATTCAGCTTATCGAATGTACTTACTAAATTCTTGTATCTCGGTTATACATTAGAAGAAATTATTAAAGGTGTCACAGAAAATCCAGCTCAAATTATAAATAAACCTGATTTAGCAAAATTTAAAGAGGGCATGACAGCTAACTTAACCTTATTCGATGTCATAGATTCACAGCAAAATCTTATAGATTCACATGGACACGAAATTACAATTAAAAAAGTAATTAAAGAAAGAGGCGTGGTAACAAATGGAAAATTCATTGAATTATAAATACGGCTTAAAACAAGTTATAAATGCAAGTGGGAGAATGAGTATTCTGGGTGTGTCTTCTCCAACAAATTCTGTGATGAATGCTATGAAATTTGGAGGACAAAACTATGTAGAAATTGCAGATTTAGTTGATAAATCTGGGGCATATATTGCTAATAGAATTAATGCTGAAGATGCTGTCGTTGTAAATTCAGCGTCTAGTGGAATCGCATTATCGATTGCAGGTATTGTTACCGAAGGAAATGAACGTAAAAGTCAAAAGCTCCACAATGAAAGCATAGAAAAAAATGAAATCATATTATTTAAAGGACACAACGTTCAATATGGTGCGCCTATTGAGACAATGGTTTACTTAGGTGGCGGTCGCACAGTTGAAGTAGGGTATGCAAACGAAGGTAAAGAAAACCATATACAAGAAGCAATAAATGAAAATACAGCAGCTATTCTTTATGTGAAATCGCATCATACGGTGCAAAAAAATATGGCATCTGTTGAAGAAATATATCAAGTAGCTCAAAAATATAATATACCGTTAATTGTGGATGCTGCTGCAGAAGAAGAGTTAACGAAATACATCCAGTGCTCAGACTTAGCTATTTATAGCGGTTCAAAAGCAATTCAAGGTCCAACTACTGGTATAGTCGCTGGTAAAAAGTCATTGGTTGAATCTGTGAAAACTCAATTACATTTTATCGGGCGAAGTATGAAAGTAGGAAAAGAATCAACTTTTGGGTTATTACAAGCATTAGATGAATACTTCGATAAAGTTGATAATTCAGAATCAGAAAAAAGTGAATTAGAGAAATTATCACCAATTAACAACTATGAAGGTATTCGATTAGAAATTGTTCAAGATGAAGCAGGAAGAGAAATTTATAGAACACGCGTACATGTAGATTCATCTATTTTAAATATGTCTGCAGAACAATTTGTTGGAAAATTGAAAAATGCTGATGTTGCAATTTATACACGTGATTATGGAGTGAAACAAGGATTCTTTGATATTGATCCAAGACCATTAAAACAAGGTGAAATTGAGATTATTTATGAAACAATTATTCAAATTGTACAGGGGGAAATTTAATGAAAATACATGATAGATTTTATAAAGATAGAGTTGCTTTGAATGTTTTAGCTAAAGGGGAAGAGAATATCAAAGCAGTATATCAAGCAGCTGATAAAAATATCGTTATAGGTGTGTTATCGAAAGATTATGACGATGTAAATAGTGCGGTGACAGCGATGTCACAATTTGGAAAGGATGTTGACGACGCTATTTCGATTGGCTTAGGTGCTGGAGATAACCGACAAGCTAAAGTAGTAGCTGAAATCGCAAGATACTATCAAGGTGCACATATTAACCAAGTATTTACCGATGTAGGACAAACAACTGCTAAAAGCAATGAACAATCTTGGGTCAATGCATTAGTCTCTCCCACAGGAAAAGCAGGCTTCGTAAATATTTCTACAGGACCTATTAGTAGTGAAGGAGAAGAGAAAGCAATTATACCTATTGAAGCAGCAATTAATTTAATTAAAGATATGGGAGGATCTTCAATCAAGTTTTTCCCTATGAAGGGCTTAGAAACAGTTGAAGAATATAAAGCAGTAGCCGAAGCTTGTGGAAGAGCAGAATTTGGGTTAGAGCCAACGGGTGGCATCACTAAAGATAATTTTGAAGAAATCGTGAAAATCGCTTTAGATTGTAAAGTTCCCAAAATTATACCGCATGTTTATTCATCAATTATTGATAAAGAAACAGGTCTTACAAATATAAATGATGTAGAATGGCTTACTTCTAAAATTAAGAAATTAGTGGATTTATATGAATAAGCACATTGCAGCTTATGGGGAAATTATGATGCGGTTAGAAGTACCCGACAATCTTTTATTGAGACAGGCGGAAAATTTGAAATACTCTTTTACTGGAACAGGCGTTAATGTTACGGGATTATTGTCACAATTTGGCTATGACACGAGCCTAATCAGTGCGGTACCAGAAAATTCAATTGGTACAGCTGCTATTGGTGCGATAAGAAGATTAGGTATTCACAGTGATTTTATTATCAAAAATAATGATAACTTAGGTATGTATTTCTTAGAGCAAGGGTTTGGTAATCGCCCTAGTAATGTGACCTATACAAATAGACAGCAAAGTAGCTTTAACACAACAGATATCTCAGAATATGATATTGTTCAATCCATGAAAGGCGTTGATGTGTTGCATATTTGTGGTATATCTTTAGCTATGAATAATCTAACTCAGAACAATATTCTTACTATTGTCAAAGTGGCAAAAGAGCAAGGTATTAAAATAGTTTTTGATTGTAATTTTAGGCCTTCTTTATGGGGTGAGAATGGAAATCAGCGTGCAAAACCATACTATGAAACCATTTTAAGAGAAGCGGATATTGTAATTATGAGTGAAAAAGATGCAATTAACACACTCAATTTAACAACTACTAAGGAACGTAAAGAAGAACAATTAGAAGAATTATTACTTGTTGTAGCTGAAAAATTTAATATAGATATTATTGCTGGTACTATCAGAACAATTCAAGGAAGTAATCAAAACAACATCAAAGGATATTTATTTAAAAATGGAACAATGTATTATTCGGAAGATTTTGAAGTGAATATCTTAGACAGAATTGGTACTGGAGATGCATATACATGTGGCGTAATCCACGGTGAATTATCAAATATGGATCCTCAAGAAATGGTTACATTTTCAACCGCATCTTGTGTATTGGCACATACAATTTCCGGAGATACACCATTATTTGATACTGATGATATAATAAAAATCATAAATGAAGAAAAAAATGATATTGAGAGGTAATTGATTTATGACGAAATTATCATCAGATAAAGGTCCATTATATTTACAAATAAAAGAAATTATTGAAGACCGTATTATCCATGGTATCTATACTATTGGAAACTATATACCAACTGAAATTGAATTTGAAGAAGAATTTAATGTAAGCAAAGTAACAGTCAGAGCGGCTATTAAAGAATTAGTTACATTAGGATACTTGGAGAGAAAAAGCGGTAAAGGTACAACAGTCATTAATCACAAACAAGTGAGTAATGAAACCAATAATAAAAATTTTACAGAAAAACTTGTAGAACAAGGAAATAAAATTCATAAACTTATAAAAGATATTGTAGTAGAGACACATGAAAAAAATAGTGAGTTATTTCAAATGTTTGGCGAGAAATCTTATAAAATTACAAGAGTCTATTTATTAAATGATAAACCATACATTCTATTTAATCATTATTTACCCTACCCATTAAGTAGCTTGGATGAGTATGGAGAATTAAAGCAAAATAATGATCTTTCTATATATAAAATTTTAGAAGATGAGCAAATAGAAATAAAAGATATTGAGGATAACTTCTCTGTAGATTTCAATGAACAAGCCACAGCGTACTTGAGTCTTCAAACCTCAGACCCTTTACTTGTAAGGGAGAGAATATCGTATTCAGTAAATTACCAAATTGTTGAATATAGTATAGGTTATTACAATAGTAAATTGAAAAAATATAGTATCAGTCTGAAAGGATAAGCAATCTCTTGTGATTTGTTGGTAGCGCTAACATAATTGGGGGAAAAAGATGGATTCTAATATATATTTATTAATCATTACGCTACTTTCAATCGTTATTGTCATATTAGGCGTTGCATGGTGGAAATGGCATGCATTTATCAGTTTAACAGTGGCAGGTTTATTTTTAGCTATCATGGCAGGATTGTCTCCGGAAAAGATAGTTACAGCGTATGAAACGGGTGTAGGGGATGTTTTAGGCCACTTAGTAGGTATCTTAGCGTTAGGAACAATTTTAGGAAAACTAATGTCTGATTCTGGAGCAGGTATGCAAATATCTGATTATCTTGTTAAAGTCTTAGGTTATAAAAAATTACCATGGGCTATGATGCTATCCGGTTTTATAATCGGAATACCTGTATTTTTTGAAGTGGGGATTGTAATTTTATTACCACTTGTGATTTCAATTCATAAAACGACTAAGACGAATATATTACTTATTGCTATACCATTATTAGCAGGATTATCAATTGTGCATGGTATTGTACCACCACATCCTGGAGCTATGACAGCAATTGGCATATATGAAGCAAACTTAGGTAAAGTGTTGTTATACTCGCTGCTGATTGCATTACCTACAGCAATTATAGCAGGACCTGTTTTTGGCAAGTTTATAAGTAAAAGGGTAATACCAGAAAAAGAACCAAATATTATTAAGGTAAACAATAAAACAAATGGTTTGCCAAGCGTTATTGTTTCATTTTTAGTAATTATTTTACCAGTACTTTTAATGTTGTTATCTATCGTGACACCTTATTTAGGGGATATTCCTAGCATATTAAAAAATACATTGTTATTCATAGGTAATCCAGTAATAGCATTATTAATATCTTGCTTTGCTGCATTCTATTTATTAGGATTCAAACAAGGTATGACGAAAAACGTAATTAAAGATTTGGTGGAAGAGTGTATCTTACCTATTGGTTCTATTATTTTAATTATAGGTGCTGGCGGAGGTTTTAAACAAATACTTATTGAAACAGGCGTAGGAGATTCAATTGCACAGATGACAGAACATCTTTCACTATCGCCATTACTGCTAGCCTTTTTAGTAGCAGGCTTAATACGTGTCGCTACAGGTTCTGCTACTGTTGCTTTAACCACAGCTGCGGGAATAGTGTCACCAATTATCCAACATATGTCTGGCGTGAATTTAGAATTGTTGGTAATAGCTACTGGAGCAGGGTCATTAATGCTCTCTCATGTGAACGATGCTGGATTCTGGATGGTTAAAGAGTATTTAGGTTTAAATGTAAAAGAAACTTTTAAAACGTGGACAGCCATGGAAACTTTATTGTCATTTGTGGCATTTGCAATTGCTTTTGTAATAGATGGTATTATTTAGGTGGAAATCGTTTATAACATCAATATAAAAAGTCAGCCACCGGCAAGAGTGGCTGACTTTTTTAATTTACAGTAAAATTAGCACGTTATAAAACTGGGATTCAATTTTTAGTTTGTTTAGTTAGATTGACTTTGAATTTTTCTGAATGACTTTGAACTTTTTCATCTTGATTTGAAACAGATGTCACGCTTTCCTTTTTCCAAACGCTTTCTAGTTCTTCAAGTGTTTTACCTTTGGTTTCAGGAATGAATTTCCACACGAATAGTCCTGATAAAATACTCATCAGTGCATAAAAACCATAAGTCATGGCGCCGCTAACATCCATCATAGTTGGATAAGTGGAAGTAATCGTAAAGTTAGCTAACCATTGAACTGCCACGGCTATTGCCATAGCACTACTTCTAATTCTATTAGGAAATATTTCTGATAATAATACCCAAATGATAGGTCCCCAACTCATCATAAATGAAGCAGTATAAAGTACTAGAAATATTAAAGTTATAACACCGAATGCACCGTTTGCAGCTAAGACACTCATACCAATCATACCGATTGCCATACCAGTTGATCCAATTATTAGTAAAGGTTTCCGTCCAAATTTGTCTACATATAATATAGCAATGATTGTGAAGATTACGTTTACTAAGCCCATGACAACAGTTTGTATCATAGATGTGTTGCTACCTGAACCTAAATTTTCAAAAATACGAGGTGCATAATATAAAGCAACATTGATTCCAATAAATTGTTGGAAAACAGATAATAAAATACCTACTATAATAACAGTCTTACCAAAACTGAAAAGTGGCGCTTTTACATCTGTTAACTTATTTTTAGTAGCTAAAATGTCATTTAGTACATTTTGAGCATGATTCTTTGAAGCATATATTTTATTAAGAACCGAGAGGGCTTCTGTATTTTTATTACTTAATGATAAGAACCTAGGTGTTTCAGGTACTAAAAATAATAAAAAGAAAAACGCTATTGCGGGAATCGCTTCAGTAATAAACATATAACGCCATCCAATATCTTGAATCCAGTTTTGGGATTGGCCATATGTAATACCGTAATTTACAAAATACACTACTAACATACCGAATATAATGGCAAATTGATTCCATGAAACGAGTTTACCTCTAATTGACGAAGGGGCTATTTCACTAATATACATAGGAGAAATTGCAGAAGCTAATCCTACACCGATACCACCAATAACACGGTACAGATTAAATGCAATGAGTAGGCCAAGGTTAGATCCAGTTGAATCAAAAAATAAAAATTCGGGATAGCCTGACAAAATTGCAGAAATGATAAATAGGATAGCAGCTACTTGTAATGATTTTTTTCTACCTAAGCGACTTGAAAAACTTGAAGACAATAGACCACCAATAATACAACCTATTAGCGCACTAGAAACTGTGATGCCATGAATGAAACTGCCATAATCTTTTGTCAAATATTGCTGTAGAGATTGTTCAGCTCCAGAAATAACTGCTGTGTCATAGCCGAATAATAAACCACCGAGCGTTGCGATTAAAGCTATTTTAAAAATAAATTTCTTATTATTATAAGTTGACATATATCCATCCCCTTGATAGATCACTTAAATTTATTAAGTTTTTGAGTTGCTGGCTGCGTAGCGTCATAAATTGTTTTATATATATTAAATAAATCTTGATAAGATTTTGTATTTGCTTCAATGGGGTATACTTTTTGATGGTATGCTATCCATGCTTCGCTCATGTCATTGAAAGTATTAAACCATTGTTCTCCCATAGCGGCTAACATTGCTGCACCATAAGCTGGACCTTGTTCTTCTGTTCGGGTAGAAATAGTTGTATTGAAAATATCTGCTTGAATTTGCAACCATTGATTATTTTTAGCTCCACCACCGATTGATACAATTTCATTAATGTTAGTAGCGTTGTTTTTCATAATTTGAATACTTTCATTAATAGAGTAAGTAATGCCTTCTAGAACAGAGCGTTTCATATCGATCTGTGTCGTATTTGCATCTAAACCGATGAAACTACCTCGTACTGAAGCATCATTGTGTGGCGTACGTTCACCTAATAAATAAGGCGTGTATATTAATCCATTAGCACCAACTTCTGAGTGATTAATATCTTTTAAGAAAGTAGTGAAATTTTCATCAGGAGAGATAAGTTGCTTAAGCCATTCCAAGCTATACCCAGCAGATAAAGTCACGCCCATAATGTATTTTTGGTTTGGAACGCAATGATTAAAGTAATGTACGCTCCCATCATTTTCATAATCAATACGATTTTCAATAGACAATGCTACTCCTGAAGTTCCGATACTGACAAGTTGCTTTTGTTCGTTGGTAATACCTGAACCTAAAGCGCCACAAGCATTATCTGCGCCACCTTGGTACACGTTAATGTTCCAATCAACACCTAAAGTATTTTTTACTTTTTCAGTTAATTGTCCACTTTTTTGGTGTGAAGCTATAATTTCAGGGCAAATGGATGGATCAATATTTAAACGATGCAATAATTCTGTAGACCAATTTTCATCTTTTACACTAAACATAATTGTACCTGCAGCGTCTGAAGGTTCTGTGTAAATATTACCTGTCAATTTATACACGATGTAGTCTTTAGGAAGCATGAACTTATCGATACGTCTATAGTTGCTTTGCTCGTTATTCTTTAACCACATAAGCTTAGGTAAAGTGAACCCTTCTAACACTGTGTTTTGTGTTAATTCTAATAACGAATTAAGGCTTAGCTTTTGTTTAATGTCTTCAACTTCTTGAGACGTTCTTGTATCATTCCATAAAATGGCTGGTCTAATTGGATTGCCCTCTTGATCAATTATTACTAGGCCATGCATTTGTCCAGAAAAACTGATGCCACTAATGTCATCCTGAGTATAATGATTTAAAATATGTTTTAGACTCTCCAACGTTGCTTCATACCAAATTTCAGGATCAATTTCGCTATATCCTGACTTAGGATGTGCCGTGTTATAAGAGACGCTGTAAGATTCTACAACGTCGCCACTTTTATTTACCACAAGAGTTTTTAAAGCACTCGTGCCAATATCCATACCAATTACATAGGCCATTTTTATCAATCCTTATTATTAATATTTAAGATATATTGGTTAATTTGTGATTTAATGACTTCTAAATGATCAGAAGCGTTATTAATCGTATTAATATTGAAAGCATAATCTTCTAACTCATTAAATGAAGTCTTTCCTTCAACTATTTTTTTACCAATGCCTTCATTAAATGATTTATATTTTTCATCCATAATGTTTTCAAAGAAATTATCTTCAATCATCTTATAAGCAACACGTAGGCCTAATGCGAAAGTATCCATACCTGCAATGTGAGTTAAAATTAAGTCTTCTTGTTTAAATGATGTTCTTCTAGGTTTAGCATCAAAGTTTAATCCGCCTGGAGCCAACCCACCATTTTTAAGTATTTCGTACATTGCTAACGTAGTATCATATACATCAGTTGGAAATTCATCTGTATCCCATCCTAAAAGAGGATGTCCTTGGTTAGCATCGACTGAACCCAACATATTATTATCACGTGCATATCTTAATTCGTGTTGGAATGTATGGCCAGCAAGTGTCGCGTGGTTAGCTTCAATATTAAATTTAAAGTCTTTATCTAAATCATATTTTTGTAAGAAAGCGTGTGCTGTTGCAACATCAGTATCATATTGATGGGTAGTAGGTTCTTTAGGTTTTGGTTCTATTAAAAATTGTCCTGTATAGCCGATTTCGTCTGCGTAACTTTTTGCCATTTTAAAGAAAGTAGCTAAGTTATCTAACTCTAATTTCATATTAGTATTTAGTAAACTTTCATATCCTTCACGACCGCCCCAAAAAACAAAGTTTTCAGAACCAAGCTTTTTAGCAATTTCTAATGATTTTTTAACTTTTGCAGCTGCATATGCAAATACTTCGGCATTTGAAGACGTGGCCGCACCATGAACAAAACGCTCGTGAGTAAAGTTGTTGGTTGTATTCCAAAGTAATTTCTTACCGGTTTGATCCATTTTTTCTTTAATAAGTTCTACGATGATATCTAAATTCTCATTAGATTCTTTTAAAGATGCACCTTCTGGAGCAATGTCTACATCGTGAAAACAAAAGTAATCAATACGTGTTTTTTCCATAAATTCAAAAATTGCTTCTACTCTTGCTTTGGCTTTTTCCATCTCATCTAATGAATCCCAATCACGTTCCGCTGCACCTACACCGAATGGATCGGAAAGGTCAGCAGTAAAAGTGTGCCAATAAGCGACACTAAACCTTAAAAGTTCTGACATGGAGTGATTACCAAGTTTTTCTTCGGGATTGTAATACTTAAAACTAAAAGCGTTATTTGACTTAGGGCCTTCGTAATTAACTTTATTGATATCAAAATAAGACATAATATTCCTCCTACATTTTAGTTGGTTAATTTAATAAACAAACTAACTTTAGAGGTAATATAGCACATCGTTTATTTTTTGTAAACGCTTACGAAAAAATAAAAAAAGAGTAGGACAAAAGCCAATTTAGTTTGAAAGATTTTGTTGACCCACTCAAGTAAGAGGAATAAACAGTCCGAGACATCTACTGTATGCCTCGGACTGCTATGATTATTTGATATTCATTTGAATGTTATTTATATTTAAAGTCTTTTGCATTATTGCTAAGGTGCCACCCAACAAAGTAGCTTGTTTTACATTAGTGGTCAGATGTATTTGAATTGGACTAGCTTGAGAAAAATACGAGAATTGTTTTTTAATTTCATTTAAAATATTAGGTAATTCATTAATTAAAGGACAGTTAATGTAAATAGCGTCTGGATTAAATAGTGTATTCAAATTATGAATCAGAACTGCCATTCTGTTTATAAATTGTTCAATTTCCTGAGCAACAATTGAATTTCCCGCATTATAATATTGGATTAGTTCTGTAAACGTAAGTGCGGCTCCCAATCTATTATTTATTTTCTGTATTAAAGCATCTTGAGAGCATATATCTTCGATTTTATAATATTTGTTGCCATTATCATTTATAGATCCTAAAACCAATGTTTTACCTATCTCTCCAGCCTCTCCATTTGAGCCACGATAAAGTTTTTTATTTATTACGATACCGGCACCTATACCTTTGTGAATACTTAAAGTAATCAAATTATCTATGTTTGAATTTATATATAGACTTTTTTCATATAGGGCTGATAAATTTGCTTCATTTTCTATAACTACAGGAACATTTGTGAATGACTTTAATTCATCAGTAAATGTACTGCGTTCATTTTTATGAAAAGGAAGGTTGATAATGTTTTGCTCATCGTCGACGATACCATGTATGGATATAGAAATGCCAAGTAACCCATGTAACGTATCATGTTTTTCTGAGACATTTATATTAGATTTTAAAATTTGTAATATACTGCTGACATTTTTATCTTTTAATTCGTAGGAATCTTGCTTTAATATAGTAGCATCAAAGTAGTTGTACATTAACTCAACAGAATCATATGTTAAATCCATGGAAATATAGTAGCCATATTTTTGGTTGATTTCGAGTAAAATAGGCTTACGGCCACCACTTTTAGTACTATTGCCTTCTCCTACTTCATTAACTAAACTCTTGTGTTTTAAGTTATTCAGGATGTTAGAAATAGTAGCTTTATTAAGTTCTAAATTCTTCGATATTTGTGTTCGTGAAATATTACTGTTATTGAATATTTGTTTTAATACACGTTTCTCATTTTCATTTACTATTAAATTATTTTCCATTTATTATTACCTCTTATCTAATTTGGACAGGGGGAAGTTCGGTTAATATTACCAAGTGTAACATAGTGTAATGTGAGTACTAGGTGTTGGCAAACGATATAAACAACATTGTTCTATAACCAATTATATATTATAAAGTGGAAAATATAAATTTAAGTTATAGACGTAGAATATTGAGTGAGAATAGATTGATTAATATACGTTACACTTTGATAATGAAATTAATTTACGAATTGATCGTTATATAATAAAAATTAATTTCGTATATTTCGTTTATTGGTTTTGCAATAATAGAATTTATATAATTATAATAACTTCGATTGACAACTGTTTTTGAAGCGAGTATTATATAAAAATGTATAAGGGGTGTACTGTTTTGAAGGTTTATATATCCCCATAAATTTGAATAGCTATAAACGCCCCGGAATAAGCATTTTAGCATGTTTCGGTTTTTAAAATTTTAATAGTACACATGGTGTACAATTATAAAAAGGAAGGTAAAAAAGATGTTTAATGAATTTAAATTTATTTTTAGAAACAAAATGTTAATAATAGCACTTATAGCGATAGCAGCTATCCCATTGCTATATGTAGCATTATTTGTAGGTTCTATGTGGAGCCCATATGATAAGACAGACCAATTAAAGATTTCCATTGTTAACCAAGACAAGACTGCAAAATTGAATGATGAAAAAGTTACAATCGGTGATGATGTAGTCGATAAATTAAAAGATAATGATAAATTTGACTTCCAAGAAGTTTCTAAAAAAGAAGCATATGACCAACTTGAAAAAGGGAAAAGTGTTGGTACAATTATTATTCCTAAAGATGCATCAAGTAATGCAACAACATTATTAGATAAAAATCCTAAGAAAATAAATTTAGAAACACAAGTAAATCCAGGATCAAGTTACACTGGTAGTCAATCAGCTCAAAAAGCCATTAATACAGTGACAGACTCAATCAAAGACAATATTCGTTCTAATTATTTAGACCAATTATTTGATAGTGCTAAAAAATCAAAATCTGGTTTCCAAGATACTTCTGAAGCTTTAGGCGAAATGTCAGACGCTGAATCTCAACTTATTGATGGAAATCAACAAGTTACAGATGGTTTGAAACAGTTAGAACCTGCAGTAGGACAGCCTGCACAACAATTGATTTCAGGAAATCAACAAGTTACAGATGGTTTAACTCAATTACAACAAAATAATAATCAATTAAAAGAAAAAATTGACCAATCAGTTTCTCAACAAGAGGGTGTCGCTTTTGAAGGAGATAACGAAAAAGCTCTAAATAACGTGACGAAAGTGAACGAAAATAACGCTACAGAAGCTGATAAATATGGTGAGACAATTGTTCCATATATGGCAAGTGTTAGTTTATTTGTAGGTGCAGTTTCATTTAGTGCAATTTATCCTTTAAGAAAAGTATTAAGTAAAGAGGTCAAATCGATTAAACAAGCATTTGGCAAACTATTATTATATCTTGCACAAGGTACAATATCAGCACTTTTAATGAGTAGTTGGGCGATATTTGCACTGAATATGTCTATCGATAATATCGGTAAATTTATCTTAGTAGGATTATTGTGGGCTATTGCAGCAATTACCATTACAACATTCTTAAGTCTGTTGCTAGATAGAATCGGACTCTTTATATCAATGGTCTTATTGATACTACAGTTAAGTTCCAGTGAAGGGATGTTCCCAATAGAATTATCAGCACAATTCTTCAGATGGATTCACCCATTCTCACCAATGTCATACGCAATACAAGGTTATAGAGAAGCAATCTTTACTCATGCAGGACATTTTAACTTTGGTTTTGTTGTAGCCTTACTCATTGGTATTATAGTAGTAATGATGATTTTACAATATATAGTAATATTATGGTTTAACAAAAGACAAAGAGTACCATTCTCAATAGAGTTTAAATAAGTGTTATTCGGAGGTGGCTTTTTTGGAAAATGTAGATAAGACAATTGAAGAAGCGATTATTAAATTTCAAATAGTAATGTTGCATTTAAATAAAGAAATTGTAGATATCGTTAAAGAGACCGGGCTAAGTAATTTGCTTTCAAGAGAACAAATTGAGGCAATGAGAATTATAAAAACTGAAGGTAAAGTAACGATTAATGAATTAGCTGGTTTACAAAATATTTTTAAAACGGCTGCATCAAAGCGTATAGCAAAATTAGAAGATATGGGCTATGTGCAACGTGCACACTCAGATAATAAACGTATCAAACTCATTAAATTGAGTGATGAAGGTGAAGCATTTTTGAAGAAAGCAACAGCTGTTATGACAGAAGCAGTGAAAGATCGCCTTGGAAATAAATTTACAGCCGAAGAAGTTCATCATTTCGTAGATCAACTTACACATATTGATAATGCTTTTAGAGAACACAAATAAATTACAAAAAATGGCCCGAGACATACAGTGATGTTTCGGGTCGTTTTTTATGTAGACATTCTAGTTGAAGATAAATTAATACAATGAAATCATTTTAGGTAAGTAGATTTTCTGTCTGATTCAATATTAGCAATAATAAATAATGAGTAACTATAATTAAAAAATGTTAATATCTATAAAATATGGACTTAAATATTTGCAATTAGTATAATTAACATTGCAATTAAGTATTTTTTATATTATGTTGGTAAAGATTATTGTCTTAATAAATTTAATTTTATAAACAGGAGGAACATTGTTATGAAAAGAACAATAGAACGCGTACTAACATGGATCGGTATTGCGCTACAATTAATTGCTGTAATACTATTAGCTATTTTAATTCCGATGTTTGGAAATAGTGAGCTCAAAGATACTTTTATTAATCAAATGATGCAAGAAGAGGCTAGCGTTACATATGAAGATGCTAATGCATTCTTTAGTACATTAAGCGGACTTGTAACTGCAGGTTTAGTAATAGGTATTGTAATTTTAATTATTGCATTGATAGCAGCATTCTTAATTGGTAAAAAAGCTAAAATAGCAGGCGTTTTATTAATTATTGCAGGCGTAATTTCTTTATTAGGTAATTGGATTAATGCCATATTGTGGATTGTTGCTGGTATCATGTTATTAGTGAGAAAGCCAAAAACGCCTGTTTATAGTAAAGACAATGATGAGGACGTAAATCCATATATTAAAGATGGTTCGCAAGTCAACGAACACAATAATTCGTTTGTTTTATCAGAAGAACAAAAAGAAAATGAAAAAGAAGCTATAAAAGATGAATATACAAAATCAGATGAAGAGAACAAATATAAGTATTAAATAGCAAGTGTAATAACATAATTTTAAGCACCAAGTCGACCTTAATGTATGAGGGACTTGGTGTTTTTTCATATACAAAAATGATGTGAAGTTATTCAGATTTTATTAAATGTAATATTTGTTGTAAACATTTGTATAACTCATGCTGCCCAATTTTTTTATTTACTTGATTAATAGGATTTTGATTGATAAAATTTTTGGGCGACATGTGCATTATATTTTTAAAATCACGCAAATAAGTATTGTAAGAACGAAATCCGTATTGTCTCCAGATAGATTCCAAATTACCATGTAATAAAAGTTCCCTCGACAAATTATAAATCTTTACTTTTTTAATATACTTTAATAAAGATATATTCATTTTCTTTGAAAATTCACGTGATAGGTAACTACTGTTTACATAAAATTTCTTTGAAATATAAGATAAAGTTAAAGGCTCTTTATAATTTGTATTAATATACTCAACTACATTTTTAATCAGTTTACTTGAATATGACATATTCACATATAAATTATCTTTTGAATGATTAAGATAATTTATAAGTTTTATCACTCCAATATCTGCATTGAAAAAATCTTCCTCTAGAATTACTTTTAAAATCTCAATATAAGTTTCAGTTATAACTTTGGGTGGCGGATAATTGTCTGAATCGCCTTCTCGATATGCTAATGAAAAACGGTGATAGGTTATGTTATTTACAGAAATACAAGAAATTATAGCTTGTCTACTAATTATTAAATTTTCTTCGAAGTCATAAACTATAAAAATTTCACCTTGTTGGAAAGTATATGTAGAGGTGAATTTTTGAAAGGAAATTTCACCTTCTATTACTAAATATATATTCGCAAAGTTAGGTGTATTTAGATAGTCGAGTTTGTCATGTTGTTTATAAATAACTAGGTTGTAATTCACTATATTACCTCCGTCTTTTTATATTGGAATGTAAATCTCGAATTAAATTCAGCTGCGAAAGCATATATTATATTGAAAATATTACAGGTAATTTATATTATGGTCAATTATTAAAATATAGATAAATAAAAATTACTTGATAATATAAAATGTTTATTTTAGGCGGGTATTAAACATAACCCTTAAAATATTTTCGTTTAGAAATACTATTATTTTACTATAGTTTTTAGATTTGAATTCACCATAGAAGTTTTGGGTATTCATGCTCAATTAATTGAGGGAGTAATATAAATAACCTTTAGATTATCAAGATGTACATTGCTTATTAAAAAATATTTCTATATAGTCATACGCTTGTGTTGTTTTTGATTTCTTAAATATAAAGTATTGAATAAACTAAATTGTTTTATTGAGGAAGATGTATAAAAGGTGTAAATTAATATTATAAGGATACTATTTGATTTATTATCTATACTTAAAATTTATTTTTCAAAATATCAAATAATGAGGTGAAGTAAATGTTAATAATGGTTGCAGTTCTTACACCGATATTACTTGTCGGCTTTATCGTGATGTCGATTTTAGAAGAAAAGAAAAACAATAAGAAAAAGGGAAAGAAAAAGTAAGTTTATGACTATAAATTAATAATCAAAATTTGATTTCCTAGTATCGAGACAAGTTGTTTAACGTGAAACATAACTTAACAGTCTTGTGGGTATGCTCCAGTTTTTGCATTTCATAAAAGAATTTGCAATGAATAGTTTTATACGCAGTTAGTTTTAACGGGAACAATGTGTGATTTATTTTCAAGGGGGATACTTATGTAAATTTCTCATTATTTCATAAGTACAAAAAGTAAGTGGAATTAGGCAAAGGGGGCAAAATTAAAATGCACGAAATGTTAGTTATTTTAGAGACTGTATTGTTGCCTATTTTTATTATGATTGTAATAGGATATGTACTGCAGAAAAAATTTACATTAGATTTAAAAACATTGGCAAAGTTAAACATATACATATTTGTACCTGGATTCATATTTGTAAAATTTTATAAGACGAATTTTGAAATCAAGCTATTATTGTATATCGTATTATTCTTTATCATATACATAATTATCCTTTATGGTATTGGTAAGTTATTGGCATATTTTGGTACAAAGGATAAAGGGGAAGCAACAACATTAACGAATAGCGTATTATTTTTTAATTCTGGTAATTACGGCGTCCCGGTAAATGATTTAGTATTTAAAGGAGATCCTTTGGCGATGTCTGTTCAAGTCATTGTGCTTTCCTTACAAAATATTTTCACTTTTTCATATGGTATATTTTCAATACAAGCTGTGCATATTGGGAAACTTAAAGCGATATTAGGTTACTTTAAGATGCCTGTTTTATACGCTTTAATATTCGCGATTGTTTTGAATTATGGTAATGTCGCTATACCTAAGTTTATATGGACACCGGCAAACTATATTGCAGATGCAATGATAGCAATTGCCTTATTATTATTAGGTGCCCAAATTGCTAATATTAAATTTAGCTTTAAATG
Source organism: Staphylococcus sp. KG4-3 (assembly GCF_033597815.2). NCBI lineage: Bacteria > Bacillati > Bacillota > Bacilli > Caryophanales > Staphylococcaceae > Staphylococcus > Staphylococcus halotolerans. The sequence goes on along the minus strand of NZ_CP166245.1, from coordinate 2,728,534 downwards.
GTCAAGTTCATATGTGTTTATATTTGTAAGGCTGATTGTCGGCCCGGTAATAGCATTTGGTATTATCAAACTGATGGGGCTTGAAGGTATCATAGCACAAGCGTTATTTATTACTTCAGCTATGCCTACATCCGTTAATAGTTCTGTTATTGCCCAGGAATATGATAATCATCCAGAACTTGCGGCCGAATTAGTCTTTTTATCAACATTACTGAGTGCGATAACCGTAGTCATCGTCATTTATATGTCGAAAATATTATTCTAACTTCAGTTTCATTATAATGTCATATTATTGGAAATTTGAAAGTTATTTCAATATGATACAGTTGTTGAATATTTAAAATCTAACAAAAGGAATCGATGATATTGAATGAAGCAGTGTTAGGTATAGATGTAGGAACAAGTTCAGTTAAAGTTATAGCCGTGAGTAGAGAAGGAGAAGTTCTAGCTAAGGTTAGCGAAGACCTTGATATTATACAACTTCAATCTGGATACAATGAACAACAACCAGATGAATGGTTTGAGGCAACAAAATCATGTATTAGACAAATATTAAATAACAACACGTTAAATGATATCTATATTCGTGCCTTATCGTTATCTGGTCAAATGCATAGTTTAGTGGCATTAGATAGCAATAATAAACCGATTCGAAATGCAATATTGTGGAATGATACTCGATCAACACATCAGTGCGCAACAATTGAACAACAATTTGGTAATTATGTGTTATCAAATCCGGTATTAGAAGGCTTTACACTAACGAAATTGCTATGGATAAAAGATAATGAGCCTAATAATTGGAACAGGATAGCGACATTCTTATTACCTAAAGATTATGTGCGGTTTAAGCTTACCGGTAAAATAAATATGGAATATTCAGATGCTTCAAGCACGCTATTAATGGATCCAAAACAAAAAAATTGGTCGAAGGCAATTGGCTCACAATTTGGTATTCACGATATTTATCCTTCACTCGTATCATCCGGAGATTTTGTGGGATATGTAGAAAGTGGCCTAGCTAAATCATTAGGATTAAAAGATGAGGTAGCTGTTTTTGCTGGTGGTGGTGATAATGCATGTGGTGCACTTGGTGCTGGCGTTATCAAATCCAACGATACATTATGCAGTATTGGGACTTCTGGTACGTTATTAACTTGTGAAGAAGGTGAAGGAAAGACGTATCGCCATAATTTGCACTATTTCAATCATGTTGTCGAAGATAAATCATATGTAATGGGTGTGACACTTGCTGCTGGAGATAGTTTGAATTGGTTAAAAAAGCATGTATTTCCTGACTTAACTTTCAATCAAATTTTAAGTTTAGCAAGTGAATCTACAATTGGCAGTGAAGGGTTGTTATTTGCACCTTATCTTTCAGGTGAGCGTACACCACATGGCGATTCCCAAATTAGAGGTAGCTTTATCGGGTTAAGTACTTTACATACAAATGCAGATATAGCTAGATCAGTAATTGAAGGTATTACTTATTCATTGTATGAAACATTGGTATATTTACGTGAAAAAGGGAAGGACATAACGCATATTACCTCGATTGGCGGAGGTGCGAAAAATGATTTTTGGTTACAATTACAAGCTGATATATTTAATGCGAAAGTCAGTAAATTGAAATATGAAGAAGGGCCTTGCATGGGGGCTGCGATGCTAGCTATTGTCGGTTTGGGTTGGTATGAAAATATAGAAGATGTAGTTAATCAATTTATTGTCTATGATAGAACTTTTCTTCCAAATAAAGCTCATCACAAACGCTATGTTGAATATTTTGAAATATACCGAGAAGTCTATCGTCAGACCAGGTCTATAACAGCACGTTTGTTAGAGTTGTCTTTATAGGTGGGAAATTGCATAATAATATCAGCTAATATTAGAAACATGTGCTACAAATGTCAAAGTGATACTTGAAAAGTAAATCATTATAAGTTAGATTGTAAGTAATCGCTAAAACATGTGAAATGAACATTTAATTTGAAAATTTAATAGATAGAAACCACTGGAAGTGCCTTTGATAAAGGCTGAGACCGAAGTAATAACTGAGGGATTCCTAGAACCTGATCCAGTTCGCACTGGCGTAGGAAAGTGGCGTTTTCTATGATAGAAGTAATCATATAACGTTATTTTTCCACCAGGAAAAATAACGTTTTTTTTATTTTGGGGTGAATATATTGTTTATTGCTATTACACCATATCAAGATTTGTCTAAATCACATATTAAGCATTACTGTGAAATCGAAGGTGTTATTGATTACTTATTAATAAGAGTGCCAATGAATACTGAAGAACTAATTCAGTGGGTTCATGAATTACTAAAAAATGAGTTCCCTAAGGATAAGATTATTATTCATAGCGATATCAAGGTAATCATACGATGTGACTTGTCGGCAATTCATTTTAGAGAAAATGACCGTTCTATTAGGGAAATACAAACTCGTTATCCTAATTTACAAGTGAGTATGTCTACGCATTGTAAAGATGCTATTGCTAACGCTAAATATTTAGGGATAGATTTTGTGTTGTTCGGACACGTATTTGAAACACCTTCTAAACCTAAACAAAAGCCTAGAGCAAAGACGGAAGTTGAAGAAGCGCTACAAATTGATATTCCGATTATTGCAATTGGAGGTATCAATCAACATACTTTGCCTTCCTTACCTAATGGATTTTCAGGCATAGCCGGTATTTCTATTTTTAATCAATACTCGAAACATAAACTCATGAATATGAAGGAAGTGTGGGATGGACATGTATGATGTCATTATTATTGGATCTGGAGTCATGGGCATGTCAATCGCACGTGGGTTAAGCCAGTCCTTTGCGAATATAGCTGTGATAGATAGAGACGAAGCAGGTAAGCATGCATCTTATAAAGCCGGTGGGATGTTAGGCGCGCAAAATGAATTTACCGAAAACAGTGCTTTGTTTAGTTTAGCAACAACTTCTCAAAAGATGTTCAAACCTCTAAGAGATAGTTTGTTTGAAGAGGTTGGCGTGGATATTGAGTATTTAAATAGCGGATTAATAAAATTGGCTACGAATCATTATGATAATAAAAAAATCGAACAACAATATCAATTCTTGAGACAACATTTTACATCTGTAGAACATCTTAGCCCGACTGATGTTCAGCACATGTCCAACGGGGTCATTACTTCAAAACATGCAAATGGTATTTATATGCCTGAAGATAATCAAATCAATGCAAACCGATATACCAAAGCGTTGCTGAAGTCACTATCACATCGACATATAGATAGGATATATCAAACAACTGTGACCCATATTGAAGCCGGAAAAGGCGGATACCGTGTGGATACACAAAGTGGAACTTATTATACTGAAAAGTTAATTGTCACGGGTGGCGCTTGGACAAGCAAACTTTTACAGCAATATTTACCCTGTGAAGCGGTTAGTGGTGTAAAGGGAGAAGTATTATTGGTAGAACAACCTGATTTGAATTTGGGCGTTACCATGTTCCTGACAAATGGTTGCTATGTCGTCCCTAAATTAAAGAATAGATATTTAGTCGGTGCAACAAGTTACTTTGATGATTACTCAGTTGGGGTGTCTAATGCAGGGAAATCATGGCTTAAGTCACAAGCTTTGCACTATATACCTGATTTGAAAAATGGAAAAATTATAAACCAGTGGTCAGGTATACGACCTTATTATCAAAATGAACAGCCTATTATGGATGAAGTGGATAAAGACTTATTTGTCATTACTGGCCATTATCGCAATGGAATTCTACTATCACCTTTAATAGGCGAGTTGATGAGTCAATGGGTTATTAATGGCCATAGGCCAAAACAATTATATGATTTTCATATTAGGAGAGGTGAAAGAAATGAAATGTAAGATTAATGGCGACGTATTTAACTTTGAACAACCAATTAATATACAAGAAATAATTCAATCATTAGGGCTGGATGAAACACGTATTATTGTAGAGCATAATGAGACACTAATTAAGCGAGAACAATTTACATCTCGAATAGTCAATGATGAAGATAACTTAGAATTATTAGAATTTGTAGGAGGCGGTTAATATGTTTAAAATAGGCAACTTTACATTAAATTCAAGATTATTATTAGGTACAGGAAAATTTGCTAATGAAGAGATACAAACTCAGGCTATTGAAGCAGCAGAAACAGAAGTATTAACTTTTGCAGTAAGACGTATGAATTTATATGACAAAGATTTACCAAATCCATTAGCAAAAGTTGATTTATCGAATTTCATCACATTTCCAAATACTGCAGGGGCTAAAACAGCTAAAGAAGCAGTCCGTATAGCAGAAATTGCTAATCACGCAGGTGTTTGTGACATGATTAAGGTAGAGGTCATTGGTGATGACGAAACATTATTGCCAGACCCATTAGAAACATATAAAGCATGTAAAGTGTTATTGGAAAAAGGTTATACGGTCTGTCCATATATATCTAACGATGTTGTGCTAGCGAAACGCTTAGAAGAGTTAGGTGTTCATGCAATTATGCCACTTGCCTCTCCTATTGGTACGGGGAGAGGAATCAATAACCCATTAAATCTACGCTATATTATTGAACGCGTCAATGTGCCCGTAATCGTAGACGCAGGTATTGGTTCACCTAAGGATGCTTGTCATGCGATGGAATTAGGTGCTGATGGTATTTTACTTAATACGGCAATATCAAGTGCAGCGGATCCTGTGAAAATGGCAGAAGCAATGAATAAAGGAATTACTGCGGGAAGATTGAGTTATGAAGCAGGAAGAATACCTGTGAAGTATACGGCACAAGCATCGAGTCCAACTAAAGGTATTGGATTCTTATGATAGAACGGTACAATCGACAGGTAAGATATCATCAGTTTGGTGAGCAAGGCCAAAGCCAACTTCAAAAAACTCATGTCATGATTATGGGCGCAGGTGCACTTGGTAGTCACAGTGCAGAAATGTTAGTAAGGATGGGGGTAGGATCACTTACTGTAATCGATATGGATATTGTTGAATTATCCAATTTACATAGACAGGCGTTATATGATGAGTTGGATGCGGAACAAATGTTACCTAAAGTTGAAGCATTAAAGCATAAGTTGAATCAAATCAATAGCAATGTACAAGTAACAACAATAGATAGTGAAATAACAAATTTAAATATAGAAAATCTATTAACGACATATCATCCGGATATTGTTATAGATGGAATGGACCATTTTAAAATAAGGTATTTAATCAATGAATCTTGTAATAAGCAAAGTATACCTTGGATTTATGGTGCTGCAGTTGGAAGTAAAGGTACTGTTTATGGTATCGATAATCAAGGACCATGTTTGAAATGTCTACTTGAAACAATGCCAAGTACTGGTGAAAGTTGTGCAATAAATGGTGTGTTGCCACCAGTGATTTATCAAGTAGCTAGTATGCAAATTTCCGAGCTAATGAGATGGGTCTCTGGAGAAGCATTTTCAAAAAAACTTATAACTATAGATTGTTTTAATATGCAATATAAGTCAATGGATATTAGTGCTTTAACACAAAGTGATTGTAATGTTTGTGTGAAGCACGAGTATGAATTATTAAATGATAAATACGACACCAAGATAGAGAAGCAATGCGGAGATATGTTCTTGTTACGCTTTAACGCCGACATTTTTAACCATATTGATTATTTACCAGTTACTGTGAAAAAAACTAATGACTTTGTGAAACTATTGGCATATGAGACTCATGAAATCACACTGTTCAAAGATGGAAGAATGCATGTCTATGGTACTGAAAATGAGGAGGAAGCTAAGAAAATTTATAGAGAAATTGTAAAGAGTTTGAGTTGAATATAAAATAATTTAAACACTGATTAGATAATAGGATGATTAACTATTGTGTAGTCAGTGTTTTTATATTTTTAGATTATTAATATAGATGTTTTGAAAACGCAATTAAAGTTCACAAATACTTTAAAAAGATTTTACAAATTTGTGAACTGCTTATACACCCATTGAAACACTATATATTGTGTTATAAATTTAAACAAAACACAACATATAGAAAAGAGGGGTAAAATGAATAAACTTGAACAAGATTTAAAGAATTTAATAACTAAAGATCCTACAGTGATAAATGAAAATGCCAATAAGGATAGCGCTACATTTTCGACGATGAGAGATTTAACAGCCGGTGTAGTATCTAAATCATATGCGTTAAATCATTTATTACCAGAACATATCGCAACAGCTCATAAAGAAGGGGACATACATTTTCATGATTTAGATTATCATCCATTTCAACCGCTTACGAATTGTTGCTTAATAGATGCAGAAAGTATGCTCAAGAATGGTTTTCAAATTGGTAACGCAACTGTGACTTCACCTAAATCAATTCAAACAGCTTCTGCCCAACTTGTACAAATCATTGCCAATGTTTCTAGTAGCCAATATGGAGGGTGTACAATTGACCGAGTTGATGAATTACTGAGCCATTACGTTCAATATAATGAAGCTAAGCATCGAGAATTGGCTGAAAAATTTGTGACACCACAAGACATAGAAACTTATGTTGATTATCGAGTTTCACAAGATATCGAAGATGCTATAGAAAGTTTAGAATATGAAATTAACACATTGTATACATCAAATGGTCAAACACCTTTTGTAACATTAGGATTTGGATTAGGAACAGATACATATAGCCGTAAAATCCAACAAGCAATTCTTAACACTAGGATCAAAGGTTTGGGTAAAGATCGTATTACTGCCATCTTCCCAAAACTTGTGTTTTCAATTAAAAAAGGCGTGAATTTTAGTTCGAAAGATCCGAATTATGATATAAAACAATTAGCATTAGAGTGCTCTACTAAAAGAATGTATCCTGATATTTTGAATTATGATAAAACGGTAGAAATATTAGGTGATTTTAAAGCTCCGATGGGTTGTCGTTCATTTTTGCCAGCTTGGAAGAACGAAATTGGAGAATTTGAGAATAATGGAAGATGTAATTTAGGTGTTGTGACATTAAATGTGCCTAGAATAGCAATTGAATCTAATGGTGACATTGAAATGTTTTGGAAGATATTCCATGAACGAATGGCACTAATGCATGATGCTCTCGTCTATCGAATTCAACGCATTTCCGAAGTAACACCTGATAATGCGCCTATTTTATATAAAAATGGTGCATTTAAACATCGTTTAACAGATAAAGAAGATATTATGACATTGTTAAAAGGAAAACGAGCTACTTTATCTATGGGATATATTGGTTTGTATGAAGCGGCTACAGTGTTTTATGGTCCTAATTGGGAAACACAGTCTATAGCTAAAAAATTTACATTAGATATATTAAAAGCAATGAAAGTTTACCAACTGAAATGGACTGAACAATATGATGTTTGGTTCAGCGTTTATAGCACACCAAGTGAATCTCTAACCGATCGTTTTTGTAGACTTGATATGGAAAAATATGGTGAAATACCGAACGTCACTGACAAAGGATATTATCAAAATTCATTCCACTATGATGTGAGAAAAGATATTACACCATTTGAGAAAATTGATTTTGAAAAGGATTATCCTTTTTATGCAAGTGGTGGTTACATCCATTACTGTGAATATCCGAAATTAAATCATAATTTAAAATCCTTAGAAGCGGTATGGGATTATTCATATGATAAGGTAAGTTATTTAGGCACGAACATTCCTATTGATCATTGTAGGGAATGTGACTTTAAAGGTGATTTTAAAACTACAACAACAGGCTATCAATGTCCTGAGTGTGGTAATGATGATTCTACTACAGTTGATGTAGTAAAACGTACATGTGGGTATCTTGGTAATCCAGTCCAACGTCCTACGATTGAAGGAAGGCATAAAGAAATGTGTGCTCGAGTGAAACATCTGAAAGACCAAACACTATGACAATATTAGACATTAAAAGGGGACAAGGTTACATTGCCAAAATTGAGTCACAAAGTTTTGTTGATGGAGAAGGTGTCAGATGTAGTTTATATGTCTCAGGATGTCCATTTGCCTGTGAAAATTGTTATAACAAAGTGGCGCAAAATTTTAGATATGGTGAAAGATTTAACGATTTAATTTTGGAAGAAATATTAGAAAACTGTGAACCTGATTATATTTCTGGGTTAAGTATCTTAGGTGGAGAACCATTTTGTAATTTAGACATTACATTAAAGTGCGCCCAAGCATTTAGGGAAAAATTTGGGTATTCAAAAACATTATGGGTTTGGACAGGCTTTTTATTTGAATATTTAATGGAAGATAAAGGTGAAAGAAATGAGTTACTTAATCATATAGATGTGCTCGTAGATGGTCCTTTTATTAACCATTTATATCAACCTAACCTACCATATAAAGGTTCTTTGAATCAACGAGTAATTGACGTAAAAGCATCTTTATCCCAAACACGAGTACGAGAAATACAATTAACGTAATTTAAAGTAGAAAGAAGGTTGAGATAAATAATCTCATAACCAAGACTACCAACTTAACAAAGCGGTTCATTATTATCAAAGCGTGTCTATTAGTTCATTAAAGTATATTTAGAGCGAAAATATACCGGACTTTTCACTTATATTCAGACTTATAGGGATGGGACAACACAATCATTTTTGAAAAAAGGTGATTTCTTTCCCGTCCCTATTATTGTCATTGTTAGTGAAAGTCGTTACATAGTGAAAGTTTGTTTTAAGTATTAGCTTTTCATAAGTGCATGCATATCACAAGCGAATTACTATTAATATAAAGTATAATTAACTAAAATGAATATTGATGAAAGATACAAAGTAATTAATTTCTGACATAGAGAAGGTTGAAAGGAGCGGATTAATCATGTGCACTGGTTTTTCATATTTATCGAAAAGTAACCAGGTGATATTAGGACGCACTATGGATTTTGTTTATCAATTAAAAGGAAACCCTGCAGTACAACCACGTCATTTTTATTGGGAATCACGCGTAGCATATAAAGGTAAAACAAAGTATGGTTTTGTTGGATCGGGTAGTGATATGGAAGGATTCTTATTTGCAGACGGCGTCAATGAACATGGTCTCGGTGCTTCAATACAGTATTTTAGAGGATATGCAACATATGCCACAGATGTACGAGAGGGGTATATGAATATTGCTCAAAGTGAAGTGATCACGTGGGTGTTGGGTTACAATCGAAATATTGAAGATTTAATAGAAAATGCTAAATCCGTAAATGTTGTCGCACACACACTCAATGATATAGCTGAAGTGCCTCCATTACATTATCATATTACTGATGATTCAGGTAGAACGATTGAGCTAACTTTTAAAGATGGCACTATGATCGTAAATGAAAATCCAGTAGGAGTCTTAACTAACAATCCAGATTTGAATTGGCACTATGAAAATTTGAGGAATTATATAAATATTACGCCACAACGCCCTCAAGCAAGCCAACTAATGAATACTATTTTCCCAACGCTAGGAAATGAAGGTGGAACGTACGGATTACCTGGTGGGTACACTTCGGCGGAACGTTTTGTTCGAATGGCTTACTTAAAAAATAATTTAGAAGAAACGAGTAATGCAGAAGAAGATGTACTCAATGCATTTAAACTTTTAGAAATTGTTAGTATACCCAAAGGTGCAGTTAGAGACGAAGAAGCGGCGCTACATTATACTTTGTATCAAACAGTCCTAAATTTAACTACACGCACAATGTACATTAAATGGTACGAGTCAAATCAGATTACAGAATTACAACTCACAGAAAAGTTATTAAATAAAGAAGAATTAACGATATTCGAACCAGTTTCGGGTTTAGTAACAGATAAATTAATCGACTAATATAATTTAGAATAAAGCTGATATATTCGCATGGAAAGCACATTCCAATTTAATTGGGGTGTGTTTTTTTGTTTAATTCCATATTTTTACTTTAAAGTTTCAAATTTTTACTGAATTCTTAACAAGTATAGTGCTCCTTTTTAAAAATAAATATTATTGTTAATAGCGTGGATATTATCAACAAAGGAGAATAAGACATCTATGAGATTACTCAAAGAATATATTGCTAAAAGAAATAATAAGTATTCTATTCGAAAATTCACTGTGGGAACTGCGTCGGTTTTAGTAGGATCCATATTATTTATGAACCAAACCAGTGATGCCAAAGCAGATGTGATAGAAAAGGAAATGAATTCGACAACTCATGAAGGTGAGGTAACAAATAAACACAATTTAGAATTAAATCAGACTAGTGTAGAAAAACCTTCAAATTTTAATAATAAAGTAGATAACGTAAATAAAGAAGAATTATTGTCAAAGGACGAAGAGGAGAATAAAAAATTAGTTAAACCAAAAAGTGAAGAGTTAACGAATGATGTATCGGAATCGAAAAATAATAGAAGTTATAATAACGATGGTAATAAAAGAGAAGCAACAGATACACTGTCCAAAGATAATACACCTAAAGAGGAAATAAATGAAAATATTCCTCACAATGATCAAACAACCATACAGGAAAAAGAAATTACTATTTATGATGAAAGTAAGAAAGATTCTCCTACACAAAATAATGCTAGTAACTCCTCCTTGAAAAGTAAGATACATCCTACTATTAAAAATGAAACAATTAATGAAAGTGAACAAAAATATACTGAACCAGAAAGTAATAATGATAAGGAAAAAATAAAAGGAGATGCATTAAAAGATAATACAATTAGTTCTAAAAAAGAGAGTGATAATGAAAGTACGGATTTAATTGATATTATTAATGAAATAAAAGAAGATGAATCAAGCAAACCTAAAGTTCGAATGAGAAGGTCGTTGAATAGGTTTGGTTATACAAGTAGTATATTAAGCAGATTTTTTGGTAATAGAATAATGTATGACCTTATAGTACAAGGTGATAACCTAACAAAAGCATTTAGAGAAGTAGAAAGAAATAGAAGTGAACTTACAGAAGAGGAGCGAAAATTATTTTTAAGAAATATCATTAGACAAAGTGCACTTAAAAACAATCGTAGTGCTTATGATAGAGTTTTTGATGGTGATTATTCATTAGCAAGAAATATAAGAGTGACAGCACACCAGGCAAGTTTAATGAATGAATTGCTATATAAAATGAAAGATTTAACGCTTAATAGGGATAATAATGATTATGGTGCAGTCTATACATTCGGTGGGCAGAGTGATGTAACTAAAAATAAGTTTGGTATAGTTAAAGATGACGTTTTTTATGATGATGGTGAAATTTTAATAGCAACCATGGTGTTAGAGAAAGAAAAAGGTAGAGGTACATATAGATTTGAGAATTATGCCATAAGACCTAATGAATCACTCAGTAAAAAAATAAAAAAAGTTGTAGCTGTTTATAATGGCAGACAAAGAATGATATTAAAAAAAGATAAACTTGGATATTATTCATATACAAGGCCTAATAGTGGTAGTAATGGAAACCCAAATACAGGTGGAGGCTCTGGAGGAAGAGTTGAGTTTATAATATCATTTGATGCAAATTATTATATAGATGTTAAGAAAGATAAACTTTTTGGATATATATTAAGTGACACTTTAGACCCTTTTGTACTTAGAGGTGTAAATATAACAAACCAAGCAGTTGATATTGATGAAGTAGCAACAAGTATTAATAATGCTTTAAATAAAGCTAAAAAACAAAAAGCTATGGAAGCTATTCAGATTGCTGAACAAGCAAAACATTTTGCTGAGCAACAATTATCAAAAATATTACAAGATGGAGTAGTAAATCCTTCTGAGAAGAAAAAGGTTGATGAAGCGAGTAATGATTTAGAACAAGCAAAACAAAGTGCTCTTAATAAATTAAATAGCATATTAGATGGAACGGACGGTAAAGATGAACTTCAAAGAAGATTTAATCAAATAGGTTCAGTGACGTCACCAGAAGTGAACGACCAAGATAGCAACGGCGTCTTAGATACGGAACAATTAACTGAAGCGCAACAAGCGATTGAAGCAGCCGAACAAGCTAAGCAAGCCGTAGATAACAAGTTGTCTGAGATTACATCAGATGGATTAATCAATCCGAAAGAAAAAGCAAAATTAGATAAATTAATTGAAGCGTTAGAAACGGCTAAGACAAACGCAACGGAGAAACTGAATAGCGTACCGAATGGTACAGAAGGAAAAGATGCGCTCCAAAGTCGCTTAGATCAAATCGGTTCAGTAACGTCACCAGAAGTAAATGACCAAGATAGCAACGGAGTCTTAGATACGGAACAATTAACTGAAGCGCAACAAGCGATTGAAGCAGCCGAACAAGCGAAGCAAGCCGCAGATAACAAGTTGTCTGAAGTCACATCAGATGGCTTAATCAACCCAACAGAAAAAGCAGAATTAGATAAATTAATTGAAGCGTTAGAAACAGCTAAGACAAACGCAACTGAAAAACTAAATAACGTACCGAATGGTACAGAAGGAAAAGACGCGTTACAAAGTCGTTTAGATCAAATCGGTACAGTAACGTCACCAGAAGTGAACGACCAAGATAGCAACGGAGTCTTAGATACGGAACAATTAACTGAAGCGCAACAAGCGATTGAAGCAGCCGAACAAGCTAAGCAAGTCGCAGATAACAAGTTGTTTGAAATTACATCGGATGGATTAGTCAACCCAACAGAAAAAGCAGAGCTAGATAAATTAGTTGAGGCGCTAGAAACGGCTAAGACAATCACAAATGAAAAACTAAATAATGTACCGAATGGTACAACAGGAAAAGATGCGTTACAAAATCGTTTAGATCAAATTGGTTCAGTAACGTCACCAGAAGTAAATGATCAAGATGGTAACGGAGTCTTAGATACAGAGCAATTAACTGAAGCGCAACAAGCGATTGAGGCAGCAGAACAAGCCAAAGTATCTGCGGATAACAAGTTATCTGAAGTCACATCAGATGGCTTAATCACTCCAACAGAAAAAGCAGAGTTAGATAAGTTAGTTGAAGGACTCGAGGCAGCCAAAGTAACAGCGGCTGAAAAACTAAATAACGTACCGAATGGTACAGCAGGCAAGGACGCGTTACAAAGTCGTTTAGAACAAATAGGTTCAGTAATGTCACCAGAAGTGAACGACCAAGATAGCAACGGCGTCTTAGATACGGAACAATTATCTGAAGCGCAACAAGCAATCGAAGCAGTAGAACAAGCCAAAGTCGCTGCGAATAACAAGTTATCTGAAATAACATCAGATGGCTTAATCAATCCGAAAGAAAAAGCAGAGTTAGATAAGTTAGTTGAAGGACTCGAAGCAGCCAAAGTAACAGCGACTGAAAAACTAAATAATGTACCGGATGGTACAGCAGGTAAGGATGAGTTACAAAGTCGTTTAGACCAAATTGGTTCAGTGACATCTCCAGAAGTAAATGACCAAGATAGCAACGGAGTCTTAGATACAGAACAATTAAATGAAGCGCAACAAGCGATTGAGGCATCAGAACAAGCCAAAGTGTCTGCGAATAACAAGTTATCTGAAATTACATCGGATGGCTTAATCACTCCAACAGAAAAAGCAGAATTAGATAAATTAATTGAGACGTTAGAAATGGCTAAGACAAACGCAACTGAAAAACTAAATAACGTACCGAATGGTACAGCAGGTAAGGATGCGTTACAAAGTCGTTTAGATCAAATCGGTTCAGTAACGTCACCAGAAGTAAATGATCAAGATGGTAATGGTGTGTTAGATACAGAGCAATTAACTGAAGCGCAACAAGCGATCGAAGTAGCCGAACAAGCTAAGCAAGCCGTAGATAACAAGTTATCTGAAATAACAGCAGATGGATTAGTCAACCCAACAGAAAAAGCAGAATTAGATAAATTAATTGAGACGTTAGAAACAGCTAAGACAAACGCAACGGAGAAATTGAATAACGTACCGAATGGTACAGCAGGCAAGGACGCGTTACAAAGTCGTTTAAATCAAATCGGTTCAGTAACATCACCAGAAGTGAATGATCAAGATAGTAATGGTGTCTTAGATACAGAACAATTAAATGAAGCACAACAAGCGATCGAGGCAGTAGAACAAGCGAAGCAAGCCGTAGATAACAAGTTATCTGAAATCACATCGGATGGCTTAATCAACCCAACTGAAAAAGAAGGATTAGATAAATTAGTTGAAGCGCTAGAAACGGCTAAGACAAACGCAACAGAGAAATTGAATAACGTACCGAATGGTACAGCAGGCAAAGACGCGCTCCAAAGTCGTTTAGATCAAATCGCTTCAGTGACATCCCCAGAAGTAAATGACCAAGATAGCAACGGCGTCTTAGATACGGAACAATTATCTGAAGCGCAACAAGCGATTGAAGCAGCAGAACAAGCTAAGCAAGCCGTAGATAACAAGTTATCTGAAATCACATCAGATGGCTTAATCAATCCGAAAGAAAAAGCAGAGTTAGATAAGTTAGTTGAAGGACTCGAGGTAGCCAAAGTAACAGCGGCTGAAAAACTAAATAATGTACCGAATGGTACAGAAGGTAAGGATGAGCTCCAAAGTCGCTTAGATCAAATTGGTTCAGTAACGTCACCAGAAGTAAATGACCAAGATAGCAACGGAGTCTTAGATACAGAACAATTAACTGAAGCGCAACAAGCAATCGAGGCGTTAGAACAAGCTAAGCAATCCGCAGATAACAAGTTGTCTGAAGTCACATCAGATGGATTAATCAATCCGAAAGAAAAAGCAGAGCTAGATAAATTAGTTGAGGTGCTAGAAACGGCTAAGACAAACGCAACAGAGAAATTGAATAACGTACCGAATGGTACAGCAGGCAAGGACGCGTTACAAAGTCGTTTAGAACAAATCGGATCAGTGACATCACCAGAAGTGAACGACCAAGATAGTAATGGTGTCTTAGATACAGAGCAATTAACTGAAGCGCAACAAGCAATCGAAGCAGTAGAACAAGCTAAGCAAGCCGTAGATAACAAGTTGTCTGAAATTACATCGGATGGTTTAGTCAATCCAACAGAAAAAGCAGAGCTAGATAAATTAGTTGAAGCGTTAGAAACGGCTAAAACAAACGCAACAGAGAAATTGAATAACGTACCGAATGGTACAACAGGTAAGGATGAGTTACAAAGTCGTTTAGAACAAATAGGCTCGGTAACGTCACCAGAAGTGAACGACCAAGATAGTAATGGTGTGTTAGATACAGAGCAATTAAATGAAGCGCAACAAGCGATTGAAGCAGCCGAACAAGCTAAGCAAGCCGCAGATAACAAGCTGTCTGAGATTACAGCAGATGGATTAGTCAACCCAACAGAAAAAGCAGAATTAGATAAATTAGTTGAGGCGCTAGAAACGGCTAAAACAAACGCAACGGAGAGATTGAATAATGTACCGAATGGTACAGAAGGTAAGGATGAGCTCCAAAGTCGCTTAGATCAAATTGGTTCAGTAACGTCACCAGAAGTAAATGACCAAGATAGCAACGGAGTCTTAGATACAGAACAATTAACTGAAGCGCAACAAGCAATCGAGGCGTTAGAACAAGCTAAGCAATCCGCAGATAACAAGTTGTCTGAAGTCACATCAGATGGATTAATCAATCCGAAAGAAAAAGCAGAGCTAGATAAATTAGTTGAGGTGCTAGAAACGGCTAAGACAAACGCAACAGAGAAATTGAATAACGTACCGAATGGTACAGCAGGCAAGGACGCGTTACAAAGTCGTTTAGAACAAATAGGCTCGGTAACGTCACCAGAAGTGAACGACCAAGATAGTAATGGTGTGTTAGATACGGAACAATTAAATGATGCCCAACAAGCGATTGAAGCAGCAGAACAAGCCAAAGTAGCTGCGAATAACAAGTTATCTGAAATCACATCAGATGGCTTAGTCAATCCGAAAGAAAAAGCAGAGCTAGATAAATTAGTTGAGGCGCTAGAAACGGCTAAGACAAACGCAACGGAGAAATTGAATAATGTACCGAATGGTACAGAAGGTAAGGATGAGCTCCAAAGTCGCTTAGATCAAATTGGTTCAGTAACGTCACCAGAAGTAAATGACCAAGATAGCAACGGAGTCTTAGATACAGAACAATTAACTGAAGCGCAACAAGCAATCGAGGCGTTAGAACAAGCTAAGCAATCCGCAGATAACAAGTTGTCTGAAGTCACATCAGATGGATTAATCAATCCGAAAGAAAAAGCAGAGCTAGATAAATTAGTTGAGGTGCTAGAAACGGCTAAGACAAACGCAACAGAGAAATTGAATAACGTACCGAATGGTACAGCAGGCAAGGACGCGTTACAAAGTCGTTTAGAACAAATAGGCTCGGTAACGTCACCAGAAGTGAACGACCAAGATAGTAATGGTGTGTTAGATACGGAACAATTAAATGATGCCCAACAAGCGATTGAAGCAGCAGAACAAGCCAAAGTAGCTGCGAATAACAAGTTATCTGAAATCACATCAGATGGCTTAGTCAATCCGACAGAAAAAGCAGAGCTAGATAAATTAGTTGAGGCGCTAGAAACGGCTAAGACAAACGCAACGGAGAAATTGAATAATGTACCGAATGGTACAATAGGTAAAGAGGCTCTCCAAAGTCGTTTAGATCAAATCGGTTCAGTAATGTCACCAGAAGTAAATGACCAAGATAGTAATGGAACATTAGATGTAGAATCACCAAATATAAAAGGTCAAAATCATGCTAAAGTAAATAAACATTTGGATAATGCTATCAAAAATTCAAAAACAAATAATCCTATGCATAAAAATGTGAAAGAACAATATTTAAATGATAGAGATAGTAAGTTATTAGAAGAAAGACCTCCTCAAAATCAGCAACAATTAAATGGAGTTTCGAACCATTTGCAAATAATGAAAAATGAAACAAATGAAAATTCAAAACAGAGTATGAAGTCACTAACTCATTTACCTAATACAGGTGGAAAAAATAAAGATAGTTGGATTTTTGGAACTTTACTAGGAGCTATAGGTTCAATGATGCTCTTAAGAAGGAAACAAGAAAAAAAGATAGAAAAAAATAACTAAAATTTAATAACGACTATAGGACAGTACAAAAAAGAGCCGAGGCATACTTTTATGCCTCGGCTCTTTAAATTTATAGGTAGCTAAAATATTAATGCAATAGTGATTTAAAAATCGTATTGATTATTTTCTTCTTCTAAAAGCTGATTATATAATTTAGAAACACGCAAGGTTGATGTTGCCAAGTCATTAATTCTAAATATAATGTCATCATTAACGATAGTGCCATTAGAAAAATCACGTTCTTCAATAAATACATAAGTTTGCATAACATGGGCTTTCATATAGCTTAATATTGGTTTTAATTGTGTTTCAGCAATTAAGTAATGCTTAGGAGAACCCGCAGTTGCTATAATACCTACAACTTTATCTCTAAATGCATTAACAGGAAGTAAATCAAATACGTTTTTAAGTGTTCCTGGTATAGATGCTTGAAAGATTGGAAAACCTATAAAAATAATATCAGCTTGCATTAAAGCAGTAGTTAATTCTAATGTGTCTCCAGAATAATCCAAGTAATTTCGTCCATCGCTAAAAGCTAAATCTAAATTCTTTAAATCGAATAATTGGATATTAAGTGTATCATCTTGATTTGTTATGGCTTCGTTTAGAT
This sequence comes from Staphylococcus sp. KG4-3, assembly GCF_033597815.2. Taxonomy (NCBI): domain Bacteria; kingdom Bacillati; phylum Bacillota; class Bacilli; order Caryophanales; family Staphylococcaceae; genus Staphylococcus; species Staphylococcus halotolerans. The sequence continues at coordinate 2,710,904 of NZ_CP166245.1, read as the reverse complement.
ATTTTATAGCAGTACTTGTTTTAGAGCCAACTGTAGAACCAGATAGTAGCACGACGTTTTTCATTTTTATACCTCCTATTTGTTCAAATGCTTTTTAACACCTGGAATGATTTCATTACCAATGAGTTCTATATTTTTCATTATTTTATCGAAAGGTACGCCACCGAAATCAATTTGAGCCATAAATCTCTGATGATTATAAAGTTCATGTTGGTAAAGTATTTTTTCAATGATTTGTTGTGGGCTTCCAACCATTAAGGCATCTCTATAATCTGGTGCATTAGCAAATTGTTGTTTTGGATATCCAGTACCTCTTATAAAAGACATACCAACATTAAGGTGAGGATAATATTCTTTTAATGCTGATTGTGTAGTTTCAGCAGTGTAGAATAAACTAGCAGTAGAAACTGGTAACGATTCGGCTGAAGTATCGAAACCATGTTCTTTTGCAGTGAGTCGATATTCATCTATTGAATCTTTAAATGTCATTGCTGGCCCACCTAATGTTGTAATCATCATTGGAATACCTTGACGTCCTGCTTTAATCGCACTTGCTGCAGGCCCACCAACAGCACGCCAAATTGGTAGTTCATCGTCTATTGGTCTTGGGAATATTTTCATATTATTTAAATCTGGTCTAAATTTACCAGACCAAGTGATTTTATCAGTCTTATTCAACTCTAACAGTAAATTTAATTTTTCTTCGTAAAGCTCATCATAATTATTTAAATCTAAACCAAATAAATCAAAGATACCTGTACGAGAAGCTCTACCTGCTACTATTTCTGCTCGTCCATGTGATATTAGGTCTAAAGTTGCAAAATCTTCAAATATTCTAACTGGGTCCGCTGCGCTTATAATTGAAGAAGAACTAGATATTTTAATTTTATTAGTCGCTTGTGCAATAGCACCTAACACAACTGTATGTGCTTGTGTAGTAAAGTGCTCTTGGTGACTTTCGCCTACACCGAATACATCTATACCTGCTTGTTCTGCTAATTGACTTGCCTCGATTAATTCTTGAATGCGTTGTTCATAACTGACTTTTTCACCGTTGTGAGGGTTGAGTAAGTGATCTCCAAGTGAATAAAGTCCAAATTCTAATGGAGTATTTTCATTCATTTTTAAAATAGCCATATATCATCATCCTTTATAAATCGTGTAATTGTGATTCGATTTGAGTACGTTGATCTTCCATAAAATCTGGTAAATTGAGCTGTTTACCCAAATTTTCAATAGCTGTGTCTACCGTGAAACCAGGAGATTCTGTTGCAAATTCATACATAATGCTATTGTGTCGATAGTATAATGATTTGAAAAAGTAACGATCAATAATACCGCTATTATTTCCAGGATTTTTATTAACTGTTGCTAAAATAGCTTCTAAATTTGAATCTTTGGGTGTGTTTACAGCTATGTGGTGCACATAACCTTGACCAGGCCTAGCGCGTTGCCCTTGTTGTTCGACAATCACAAAATCTGAGTATAAGCCAGTTTCATCCAAGGTCATAACTATTTCCTCTGTATCCTGCCTTGGAGTATAACGAAGTTCATTTTGTAAAAAATCGACAGTTTTTTGCGTATCACGTAATCGTAATTCGACAGGTCCCATACCTAAAATTTGATGCTCTGTAGGGATATCTGAGTATGGATTTTTGCGCCATGACTTTGGTAGGTTATATTGTTGGTTAGCAATTAATATAATCTCTAAATCATCTGGATCTTTAAATAACAAAGCTGGTTGGTTTAAATATGTCATATTTATCGTATCTATATTGTTATCTTCTAAACGAGATTGGAAATAAGTTAAAGATGCTTTATCAGGGACTAATAAACCTATACGATGAATGGAGTTTGTACCGGGGCGATTTTTCCCTATATTAGGTATCTCAAAAAAGCTCAGCAAAGTTCCTGCAGACCCGATTTCATCTCCGAAAAATAGATGGTACATCATAGGGTTGTCTTGATTTACAGATTTTTCTACTAAACGTAATCCTAAAATTTTAGTATAAAAACCTTTATTTATTTGTGCATCTTTTGTATACATAGAAATGTGATGATGGCCAATGATATTCATATAGCGCCCCCCATAGATTTGATAGTTACTATTGTATTAATTATTACCTGTTTACAGTATATATAAACTGACGGTATAAAAAATATACTTGTTAGCAATAATATATACCTTGTTTAACAGAAAATCAACACCTATGGTTTGCACACTACTATTCGTTAATTATAAATTAATTTTAATTCATAAAAAGACACGAAACTATTAAAATTTCGTGTCTTTTTAAATTATTCATTGTTTTTAAATTCTAAATAATAAAGACTGAATTCTAAGTCGTTTTTTAAATGGTCTTCGAGTAACGTGACAGCTAAATTAATATCTCTGTCATAAAGCGCTGAAACAATGGCTTTATGTTCTTCTATTAAACCAGGCCGACGTTTGTTAATTACAGTTTGGCTAAATAAATAAATGAAACTCTTATATTTCTGGTATGTATCTAGGATAAATTGGTTATTAGTAGCGGCGATAATTTTTTGATGGAATTTGTCATTGATTTCAATGATTGTAGCTTCATCCTCCACTTCGATATCTATCTCTGTGTAACCTTTTAATTCTTCTAAATCTGATGTTGTATAAACAATAGCAGCTTTTTTTAACGCGTGTGTTTCTAATAAAATACGCATTTCAAATATTTGCCTATATTCTTCACTAGTTGGAATGAAAATATAAGCATTTTTAATAAAATATTCTAGCTCTAATTGCTTTAATGCTTCACGAATTGGAGTTCGACTTACTTCATATTTCTTTGCAAGTTTAGCTTCGGTAATTTTCTCATCTTTTTTAAAAGCTCCAGAAATGATGTCATTTCTAATTCTTTGATAAATTGTTAATTCATTATTATTCAATTAACTCACCTCATTACAATAAGTGTACTATAAAAAAATTAGTAATAAAATGTATACATTTTATCTGATTTGGTATACAATTATTTTGCAAACGTTTTCAGGAAGGGTGTCGATTTATGAAAGTAGGATTTATAGGTTTAGGTATTATGGGGAAACCAATGGTAGAAAATTTATTAAAAGCGAACGTAACTGTTCTTGTTAATGATTTAAATAAAGAAGCAGAAAGTGAAGTAGTGATGCAAGGGGCAAATGCTGTTTCAGTAAAACAAATGGCCCAACAAGCTGATTATGTTATTACATCGTTACCAAATGGTGCGATAGTAAAGGCTGTTTTATATAGTGGCGAAGATGCAATAGTTAAGCAAACTGATATTAAAGTAAAAGCTGTTATTGATACTAGCTCTCTAACGCCAAATGAATCATTGGAAATAAGTAAAGTACTAGAAACAAAACAAATTAAATATATGGATGCTCCCGTTAGTGGAGGAGAACCTTTAGCGATAACAGGTGAATTATCAGTGATGATTGGGTGTGCAGAAACAGATTTACCAGAAATTCAAAAAGTTTTAGAACCTATTGCTGCATCAGTTATAAGAGTCGGAGATGTTGGCGCTGGTAGCGTAGTAAAGTTAGCAAACCAAATTATAGTTAACACCAACATTGCTGCGCTTTCTGAAGCGGTAGTATTAGCGAAAAAATTTGATATAGATTTAGCAAATATGTATAAAGCAATTAAAGGTGGTCTAGCAGGTTCTAGCGTAATGGATGCGAAGTTTCCAAAAATGATTGAGGAAGACTATCAACCAGGGGGAACGTTAAATATAAATTTAAAAGATATGAAAAACGTGAGTTCAACAGCAGATACAGTTGGTCTTACATTGCCTATAGCAAATCAAGTGAAAGAAATTTACAAATCAGAAGTTGCACACGGTAATGGTATGAATGACCATTCAGGCATTATAAAATACTTTGAAAATATAAATAATATGTAGGTGAAAAGATGTTAAACGAGCGTTTAATAAATGTAACGAAGCAAGATGTTATTTCAAAAAAACTTAGTACTTTTAAATATAAAATTATTGTTCTAGATGACGACCCAACTGGCACTCAAACAGTAAAAGACTTACCGGTATATACAGAATGGTCAGAATCATTAATTGAAGATGGTTTTAAGCAAGAGAATCATATGTTTTATATATTAACGAATTCCAGAGCGTTAAATGAACAAGAAACTACACAATTACATCAAGAAATCAGTCGTAATATAGCACGTGTTTCACAACGACTAGATCATCCGTACATTGTAATAAGTAGAGGAGATTCGACATTAAGAGGGCATTTTTATTTAGAACCGAAAGTCTTAAGCGAAGCTTCAGATGAACAATTTGATGGGGTGTTTTATATACCGGCATTCTTTGAGGGGAAACGTTACACATTGGATGGTATTCATTATTTAAAAGAAGGCAATGGATATATTCCTGTGTCTGAAAGTGAATTTGCAAATGATACTACATTCGGATTCAGTAGTAGAACGATGGCCAGTTTTATTGAAGAGAAAAGTAACGGAGAAATTCACGCTGACGACGTAAAACATATTCGTTTGTCACAAATACGAGAACGTGATGCCCAATCAATTAATGAAGTGCTTAACAGTATCTCAAATTTTGATGCTGTTATCGTCGATGCATTAAATGATGAAGATATGGATTATTTTGTTTCATGTTTAACTCGATTTTTAGAAAGTAATGATAAAAAATTCATGTTTAGAACAGCCGCGTCATTTGTTAAGGCTATGTGCGAAACACCTGGAGAGATTATTAACTTAAATCATTATAGTGATCAAACGAATGGTGGACTTATGATTGTAGGATCACATGTTAAAAAAACTTCATTACAACTACAACATTTATTAACAAATACTGATATAGCATCCATTGAGTTTGATGTAAAAGCAGTAACTACAAATGATTTAAAAACGTACATAAATCAACAGATAGAAAAGGTGACATCATATATTCAATCGGGAAGAGATGTCGTTGTATATACTTCAAGAGATGTAATCAAAACAGAAGATTTAACGAATAATTTAAGTATTTCTACGAATATTTCCAATGCATTGGTTGGTATTGTACAAGGCTTGAAAGTAAAACCAAGATTCATTATTGCTAAAGGTGGTATTACTTCTAGCGATGTTGCCACTAAAGGACTAAATATTAAAAAGGCACTTGTTATTGGCCAAATAACGCAAGGTGTACCAGTTTGGCTAACAGGGGAGGAAGCAAAATATAGTCAAATGCCTTATGTTATTTTCCCGGGAAATATTGGAGATGAAGATACGTTAACAACTGTATATAAAATTAATACGAAAGAGATATAGAAAGTAGGGGAAGAACATGATGGGAGAATTTTGGCCATTAGTTGCTGTTGTGATTGGTGTACTTATATTATTAATGTTAATTATGTGGTTTAAACTTAATACATTTATCGCGCTAATTATCACTTCAATGGTAACCGGTATTTTACTGGGAATGCCTTTAGATACAATTGTAACTACTATTGAAAAAGGTATGGGGGATACACTAGGACATATTGCTATTATTTTTGGTTTAGGTTCCATATTAGGTAAGTTGTTATCAGATGGCGGTGGCGCTACACGCATTGCTGATACATTAATCAATGTGTTTGGTAAGAAATATGTGACGTGGGCAATGATTATTGCTTCATTTATTATTGGGATATCGCTATTCTTGGAAGTAGCATTTGTGTTATTGATTCCTTTAGTATTTACATTAGCTAAAAGGATGCAGATTTCAAATTTAACAGTTGGTCTTCCGATGGCAACTTCTATAGCAGTAACACATGGTTTTTTACCACCACATCCAGGACCAGTTGCAATTTCAGAAGCGGTAAATGCCAATATTGGTCATGTATTAATGTATGGCGTTATTATCGGCATACCTTTAGCAATTATTGTTGGAGGTATTTTCCCAAAAATTGCACGTAAATTAACGCCTGAAGCTTTTAAAAGAAAAGGAAATCAAGCAGCTGTCGGTGAGTTTAAAGTGTTTGAAAACAAGGATTTACCAAGTTTTGGTATGAGTTTGCTCACGGCACTTGCACCAGTTATCTTAATGCTACTAGCTACAATTGTACAGTTAATCACTGGTAATGAAGAAGGAAAAGCAAGTGGTTTCGAAGGATTTATCTACTTTATTGGAACTTCTGTAACTGCGATGTTAATTGCCGTATTATTTGCAATTTATTCTATGGGAATTAGAAGAAAACAGAGTATGAAACAGATTATGGATACCGTTTCGAATGCCATTACACCCATAGCAATGCTTATTCTTATCATAGGTGGTGGCGGAACATTTAAACAGATACTAATTGATGGTGGTGTAGGTGACACCATTTCGGAGATATTTAAAGGTACTGAAATGTCACCGCTTATCCTTGCATGGCTAGCTGCGGCGCTATTACGTACAGCATTAGGTTCAACAACAGTTGCAGCAATTTCGTCGGTAGGTATTGTTTTACCATTATTACAGTCATCTGATGTAAATATTTCATTAGTTGTATTAGCTATCGGAGCTGGGAGTATTTTTTGTTCACATGTGAATGATGCAGGATTTTGGATGTTTAAAGAATATTTTGGTTTAACTATGAAGGAAACATTTTTAACTTGGACCTTATTAGAATCCATCTTATCAATTGTAGGTTTAGGATTGATTTTAATTGTGAATTTCCTCGTATAACAATGAATTGGAGTGAGTATTCTCAATCAAATTTTGGTTGGAATCTCACTCCTTTTTATTATAAAAAGTGGTTAAGTCAGTTGCAAAGTACCATCTTCCATATGATATACACGATCACAAAATGATGTTAAACGCTCATCATGAGTCACAACGATACAAGTTTTATTGTGTTGTACTGTTTGTTCTTTCAATATATGCATTACTTCCATAGCGTTATCTGTATCCAAGGAAGCGGTTGGTTCATCTGCTAATATGAGTGAAGGTTTTGTATATAATGCTTTAGCAATAGCGACACGTTGTTTTTGTCCACCAGATATCTCACTTGGTAATTTGTTTTCTATCATTTTGAGATTAAGTTGTTCCATAAGTTGTGTATATTCATTTAGTGTTAGAACATCTTTTTTTTGTTTTTGCAATAATTTAAATTGTTGCTTTACCGTTAAAAAAGGAACAAGATTCGTTGCTTGTAGAATGAAACCTATTTCTTGCATACGTGTATCCGATAATGCTTTTTGATTCATTTGTGAAATGTTTTTATTATTGATGATAATTTCTCCAGATGTAGGCGTCTGCAATGCGCCTGCCATTGTTAAGAATGTACTTTTTCCAGACCCAGAAGGTCCTATAATAGCGATAAGTTCATTTTTATCAAAATTAACTGTCGTAGGTTTGACAGCTTCAATGGTTTGGTTACCATCCTTAAAGTATTTGGTTACATCTTTAAATTCTAGCATTTAATACCTCCTTATTAACTAATCGCTTTGAGCGGATCAACTTTTCTAATTGTTAAAATAGAGAAGAGGCTTCCTATAAGTGAAACCAAGATAAGTACAATACCATATACTGTTAGTGTGACAAAACTAAATTTAATTGGAACAGCATCAGGTAAAAAGAAACCAGTAATTATAGTAAGTACAAGACCTATAATTGTACCAATGACTGCAATGATAAAAGTTTGTGACAGCACTACTTTAGCAAGATAAGCATTTGTAAAACCTTGTGCTTTTAAAACACCAAAGAGATTTGTTTTTTGTAATGTAATGACATATAAAAAAATAGCAATGACTGTTGCAGAAATTATGAATAAAAATGTAATCATAAAGTTTAATGTCAGGTTTTGTGCTTGATAACCAGGTAAATTTTCAATAAATTTTTCAATTTCAATGGCTTCTAAGTCGTTATCTAAAGACTTTTGCTTCCACTTTTTATCTTTGACGATTACAGCATTTGTTTTATCTTCTATTAATGATGGATTGATATTTTGAATAGTTTTATTACTTGAGAACAGGACTGGAGAAGCATTATATTTTGCACTTTCACTAAATCCTACAATTTTTAATTTTTCGTCTGATTGTGATAATGACAATTTGTCACCTAATTTGAAACCTTTATCTTTCAAAGTTTTATCCGCTACGACATCATTTTCATTTTTGAATTTTTCTCCTTCTAGGATTTTAGGTAGTAAGAAAGTATTAGATTTAACTCCGAAAAGTAATGCATTTTCTTCTTGTTTGCCATTTGAAACAATAACTCCAGTTTGTTTTAAAGTCGTTTGTTGTTTGTAAGTGTTTGCTACTTTATCTTTATTAAAGATAGATTGTTCGACAGTCTGGTTTGCATCGCTATTCAATATAATTGCATCGGCTTCCCATTTATCAATTCCTTCTCTATTCATATTCATCAAGCCACTCGCTAAACCTGATAATAGAAAAAGGAGATAACTAATCATAATTAAAACGCCTATGATTAGACTGAATTTTAATTTATTCCTTTTTATTTCATTCCATGCTAAAAACATATGTAACCGCCTTTTCAATTAAAATAATCAGCCATTAAAAAGCACTTATTAATATGCATATTTAGCGTCACATAATAAGTGCTAGTTTAATAATTAATCAAATTGTACTATTTCAGGTTGATCTAACTCATCATCGTTCATAATTTTTATAGTATTAGGTAAGATTTTTAATACGCATAGTTCCGGGTCTTCACTATTATCAAAGAAAGATTTGTCTTGGCGTTTCCATAGCCAATCAATTGTTTCCTGATCTTGTACTACAGATAATGTTGCTTCAATTTCTAAATAGCTTCTGTTTTTTGTATCATTATAGCCTAACAATATATGTGCTTTAGGATTTGATTGGATTTCATCTATTTTAATAGAATTAACATTTGTTTTGGTGTACAAGGTGTTACCATCATTATAAAACACCATGTACCTACTATTGGGTACATTATTATGTGCTGTAGATAATATGCCGATTCTTGACGTGTTCAAAATTTCATTAATTTTATTTGATGCTTTAGAATTACTCATTGAATATATCACCTCATTTAGATTAATTCCCTATTTTTATTAAATTAAAAGCATAAATCTCATTTTCAATTATAAAAATGCACGATAATCTGTTTTTTAGTTCTAGTATACATAGTTATTCTAACAACATCATAAAGGCTAATACAACTAAACTTAATGACATGAAAATCTTATAGGCAGTATTATATTTTAGTAATATTTTTTTGAAACAGAGCCCTAAAAATGCCCAAGCAATAGCGCCAGAAACACCTATTAGAGCGATAGTAACTGTATAGCTCATGGAAGTGAAAGTTGTCATATCTTGTGTAGTGACGTAAGTGACAATTGCGGTTAGTACATAAACGATAGTCTTAGGGTTCATGTATTGAAGATATAATCCATCACGTAAGCGATAAGTGTGACTTAAATTAGCATCTTTATGATTATGTTTGAAAACTGTATAAGCTAGATATAGTAAATAAACAAATCCTATTAATTTTACAATGAAAATGAAACTTGTGAAATAAATTGTCATAAACTCACTAAAAATAAGACATAGTAATGAAAGTGTTAAGAAGCCCAAACCAATTCCAATTAAAAATTTCAATGTACCTCTAATACCTAATCGTAAGGCGCCATCCAAAGCTAATAAATTATTTGGCCCAGGTGTATAGCTCATAAAAAAAGTATAAATTATAAAAGATAGAAACAAATTGCATTCTCCTCACGTCATCCTTTATCATGGAAATATAGCGCTAATAATTCCTATTTACTGGATGTATCCATTTAAGAGGATTTTATATCCGTTTTACAGGAAAGTCAATAGAAAAAGGAGCAGTTACGATGGAATTCCATAAAATTGTGGCAAAAAATATTTATTTATATAGAAAGAAAAATAAAATTAGCCTGGAAAAATTATCAAAACTCACTGGGGTGAGTACATCTTCACTAAATGAGATAGAAAAAGGAAATACAATTCCATCTATTAATACTGTTTGGAAGATTAGTAATGGACTGAAATTATCATTTAGTAGCCTCATGAGTGAAGCAGAATCTGATTATATACAAGTGAAAAAGGAAGATATTGTGCCAGTAACAGAAAATGAAGGGAAATATAGAGTTTATCCTTACTTTCCATTTGAAAAAAGTAAGTCATTTGAATTCTTCTATGTTGAATTGGATCCCGGTGCAATATTAAATTCTGAACCACATTTAGCTGGCTCCGAAGAATCAATTATCATTATTGAAGGTCAATTAGAAATGCATTTAGAAAATGAAGTGCTTACCTTAAAAGAAAGAGATGCATTGAGATTTAAATCTGATATTGCCCATAGTTATATTAATAACGGGAACGATATTACACTCATTTCTATGGTTATAGATTACAAATAAAATGAGTAGTGGCATAATGTAATTATTGTAGTGACAAGTAATTTTATTGTCGTATTTAACATAAGGTAAATAGTTGTGAGATAATTTTTATATTACAAAATCGTCATTTCACTTTCACTTTATAATATGGAGCTCATATGATTTGCAATGCTAGAATATACGAAAGAAAAGTTTTATAGGTGTATTTTGGATTAATAACGAGATATACAGTATTGTAAAGCGAATATAGAGTGAAGAGGAGTAATATTTTGAACAAAATTAACAATAGAATAGAAACATTGGATTTTCTTCGTGGGTTTGCGTTATTGGGAATCATACTTGTAAATATTATTGCAATAGCACAATTACCGGCTCCGGAACTTTCAAATGATATTACATATAAAAAGTTCCTAGATTTCTTTATTGAAAGCAAATTTTTTGCTATTTTTTCATATTTATTTGGTATTGGTTTTTATATTTTTATGCAAAGAGCGGAGCATAAAGTAGAAAATAAATATGTTATCTTTTTACGTCGTATTATTGTACTTGGTATTTTTGGTTTCTTCCATATGCAACTGCAATCAGGAGAAGCGTTGTTAATATACGCTATATTTGGATTGTTGCTTATCCCATTTTTTAAAGTGAATAAGTATATTAATTTAGTAATCGGTGTAATTATATTAGTTTTTGTTATTTGGTTAGATGCTAAATTCTTGATTCCATTTCCATATTTTATATTAGGATTAGCGTCGGCACAATTTGAAATTATTTTTAAATTTAAGACTACTAAAAAGATATGGAGCATAGTAGCAATTGCTTCAGGTATTGTATCACTACTTGGATGGTATGTACTTAATAAATTCTACGTTGTGCCACATATTGATTTGTCACCTCAGCAACTTCAAAAAAATCCAGAAGATTATATAGTAGCTGTTGATCAATATCATCATCTTATTACAATATTCTCACCTTTCATGAGTTTATTTTATATATCTTGTCTCATTTTATTACTGAATATGACTTGTGGTCGTTTTATTTTAACACCACTTAAATATTATGGCAGAATGGCATTGACAAATTATATAGGTCAAACTTTAATCATATGCTTGTTAATTTTAATATTTGATGGAGAACAGTGGAGTTTACTTAACACATTGTGGATATGTTTGATGATTTATATAGTTCAAATAATTTCAAGTTTGGTATGGCTTAAATATTTTAAATTGGGCCCATTAGAATATATTTGGAAATTAGCAACTTACATGAAATGGATTAACATGACAAAGTAAAAGCTAAGATTTGTAGTGAGAATATACATTATCAAAAATGAGAGTTAACCAGTATAGTGTTGTGTTCATAAAATCATACATTTGTATATATACATGTTTTTACAGAATATGATTCGAGTTTTTATTCTTTCTCCTATACTATTTCCCAGGACATCAGCAAGGTGCAAACTTTCATAAAAATAAAATGGCCGTCAACTTCTATATTCTTTCATAATTAGAAATTGACGGTTATTTTTTATTCAGAGACCATTTGTGACATGTTATTTTTTGTAACTGGATATGCATTGAAGCAATACCTTAAATTAAATGGATTTATTTTAGTAATCAATTATTTGTGAACTTGCAGAATTTTATATTACATATTTTTATTAAAAGTTTTGTTCATTTCTTGCTTTATTTATCCAAAAATCAGCATTGGGAACTTCTTCATTTGTAGGATGATATACAGCTAACCCACCGGAACCTTTTTCTTTTTTCTGCTTTTCAAAATCCTTTAGAGCGTGAAAAGCGGGCTTGAATAGAATCCATATAGCTATGATATTTAACCATGCCATCAAACCAACACCTAAGTCTCCCATATCCCAAGCGGCATCTGCTGTTTTTAAAGTTCCAAATGCAGTTGCAATAATTAACATACAACGCGTCAAAGTGATATAAAAATTTGATTTTTTAGGTGTCATTTTACGAGTTAGGTATGCCATATTTGTTTCAGAAATATATGAGTATGCCAATATTGTAGTAAATGCAAAGAAAAATAAAGCAATAGCTATAAAGTATGAGCCAAAACCAGCAAAATTAGGATCAAAGTGGTAGTCAGATCCTTGAAACGCTTTATCAATACCAGATTGAACATACATCGCTGTGCCTGAATAATCTCTTGAGCCATCTGCATTCTGTACATAAATACCGTTATCTTCAATTAAATTCGGAGAGCCATGTATATTTTTGGTACCATCTGTTGTGTTAAAAGTACCTGACATTAGAATAATTAATGCAGTTGCTGTACAAACAAATAATGTATCTATGTAGGCAGAGAATGCTTGGACGAGTCCTTGTTTAGCTGGATGAGATACTTCAGCTGCCGCAGCTGCATGAGGGCCTGTGCCTTGTCCAGCTTCATTAGAATAAAGCCCTCTTTTTACACCAATTTCAATCATTGCACCGACTATGCCACCAAATGTTGATTGTAGTCCAAGTGCAGATTTAAATATAAGCGCAAACAATGCTGGTACTTCTTCTAAATTCAGGCAAATAATTATAATAGCTAACAAGATATACGCAATAGCCATAAATGGAACCACTGCCGTAGCCATACTAGCAATACGTTTAATGCCACCAAATATTATGAGCGCAAGAAGTATGATTAGAAAAATTGTAACAAACCATTTTGGAATATTAAAAGCACTATGCAAAGAAGTTGCAATTGCATTGGATTGAACACCTGGCATTAAAAAACCTATAGATATTACTGTAATACCAGCAAATACTAGCGCAAATATTTTACCAAATTTGCCCCCTATACCTTTCTCTATATAGAAAGCAGGACCACCTCTGTATTCTCCGTTTTCTTTCTGCTTATAGATTTGACCTAGTGTGGATTCTACAAACGCTGTACTAGCGCCAATTAATGCAGTAACCCACATCCAAAATACTGCACCAGGTCCACCTATAAAAATTGCTGCAGAAACACCGACTATATTCCCAGTACCAACTCTGCCAGCCAGTGATAGGGATATTGCTTGAAAGCTAGAAATACCTTGTGGGGATTTTTCACCTTTAAATAATAAACGAATCATTTCTTTAAATTGCCTGATTTGCGCAAAACGAGACATGATTGAAAATAGTAATCCAGTAATTAATAATCCAAAGACGAGCGGTGGACTCCAAATGATTTTATCTAAAAAACTAATGATATCTGAAAGCAAAATAATTCTCCTAACATAATGAATTTACACTAATTTTTGTAAGCGTTTCCACCGATTCTACACTTTTGAGAAATCTTAGCAAGTCTACATATTAAATTGTTAATTGTTTAATTCATTAAATTATTAAAATTATTTTCAAATGTTTATAAAGAAGAAAATAATAGTGATATGATGTAGATAAATTTGAAAATTATGTGGGGTTTTGTATTTAAATATTTTCAATTAAATGGATATAGGGGTATATGTATGGATGTAATTATAATACTTAGTCTGTTCGCGATATTTCTAGGGGGACTAGTAAGGACATATTTTGGATTTGGAGAAGCACTTATAAGTATGCCGTTACTAGCACTGATAGGATTAGAAACACATACAGCGATATCTGTCGTTGGTTTGGCTGGCTTATTTGTAGCAAGTTTAAATATATTTTCTGGTTATAGAAATATAAAATATAATGTTTTATTACTGATGTTAGTAGGTAGTTTAGTTGGTATACCTATAGGCATTTGGATTTTAAGATATTTTAATACTAATATGGTGCAAATGATGTTAGGTGGATTTTTAATCATGTACGGTACATATTCATTATGTAAGTTTTTATTTTTTAATAATCGCATACGAGTTGTATTAAAATCTAACATATGGTCCGGTATTACAGGCATTGTTTCTGGAATCTTAGGTAGTCTATATAACTCTCATGGTGTTCCAGTTGTAATCTATGGTACTTTATCACGTTGGCATATCAAAGATTTTAGAAGCACAATTCAAGCACATTTTTTCTTAACTGCAATATTTGTGGTTATGGGGCAAGGATTTGGTAGTATATGGACAGAACAAACGATTCCTTTATTTTTATTGTCATTACCTTGTTTAATTATTTCCGTGATAATAGGTAAGTATTTATCTAAGTTAACGTCTTATAATCATTTTGAGAAATGGCTGTATCTATTTATTGTCATATTAGGAGCGTTAATATTAATAACTTAAAAAATAATAAAGTATGATGCTCCTTATCATTATATTGATATTTGCCTCGCTACTGAATCATAATAAATAAAATCGCTTTAAAGTACTACTTTATCATAAGCACTTTAAAGCGATTTAATTATAACAATATGAAGCATTATTTAATTTTATTTGAGTTCGCATTTATTCTTTTATTTAAAAGTACAAAGAATAAAATAAAGGCGATAGAAATCATTATGTGCCCTAATCCTGCGATACCCGCTATTGCTGGGCTAACACTAAAACTTTTAATTGTCGCAATACCATTAACATATTGCATGGCTACTGTTACTAAAATACCTAAATGGAAGATATAGAAAAAGCTGTTAAATAATTTACTATTTTTAGTTAATTTCAATTGATATTCAATAATCATGAATATTAGGAACATAATTGTACCTAAAACGAGTAAATGCGTGTGTGTAACATTTAATTGAGAGTAACCACTAAAATTTTCTCCTTTAGACATTTCGCGGTAAAAAAGACCGCTTAACATACCTAGTAAAGTTAGAATGCTGAACTAAACATTAATTTTTTCATTTTTTTCGACCTCCTATTTGTTAATAACTGTAATATAAATTTCTTATATGAACTCTATGTGAACAAAAATAAAAAAATGCTAATTTTATATAGTTGGTATATGTAGTTATTAAAAGATAGGAGAAAAAGAAGGGGTATTGTGTCTCAGCTATATTTTTTAGTATTAGCAATTGTTTTAATTGTTATATTATTAGTTTTTATTTTCAGAAAGTCTTTAAAATCTATAGGAGTTTGTATCGAATGATGGTTAAGAAGTATAGGCCGTTACTTATAATTTTGAAATGAAGAGGGGTAATGTGATTAGTGAAATGTGCAATTCATCATTACTTACATTTATCAGATAACGATGAAGAGCCTGGGACATAAATAGATGTCTCAGGCTCATTTTCAATTTGGCAGTAGGTGACTGAATTGAAAATACGCTTATATCAAGCTTTTTTCAATGCTAGTCACCATTGCCGGGGTGGGACTACGAAATCTATGTTAGAAAATTTGATTTCTGTCCCACTCCCTTATTTTAAAAGTAAATAGTGTTTTATTTTAATTTTTTTGCTGAGCTAGTAAAAGTGGATAAATTGTATCAAGTGTAGGGGTCTTTAAACCATGCAATCGTGCTTTGTTATATAAAAATCCTTGAATTCCCTCAATCTCTAGTGGCTTGTTTTCTACAATATCGTAGTACATACTCGTCCCCATTTCATTAGGGTAACCTTCATAAATTGTCATAATTTCAGTTACGATTTTTTCCTCAAATAGTACATTTTCATATTTGGCAATTTCTATACCTTCGCGTAATAAATTCTCACATAGGTTTTTAATACCTGGGACAGTTAATACAGAAGCGGTAGAACGGCTCAAAGCTGTCACACTATTGATAGCTAAGTTCACAAGCAGTTTATACCAAATTGCTGTTTCTATATCATCAGTTAGGTGAATATCTAGTGGTGTATTATCTAGTTCTTTGCGTAGTGCTTCTGTTTGAGGTGTATTCTTTAAAATTAATTTATGATCACGAAAGTGAGTTACTTTATCATTCTCTTTTTGACCACTAATATACACAACAGCTTGATAAACGAATGGATGTTTAAACTTTGATAATTGGCCATGACCATTTTGAGCTAAAATAATAGTAGTATCTTTATGTAACAAGTGATCTAATTCAGTTAAGACTTTTGACAGTTGATGTATCTTTACAGTAATAAATATAACGTCAAATTTTTTATCACAGTTACTTAAAGTAGTTACAGTTAATTGATGTGCTTCATTTGGGTTTCCATTAACAAAGAAATTAATTGTTTTATTGTGACGACCCAATAATTTTAAGTTAGGTTGATTATGTTGAAGATCATACGCAATTGTACTGCCTACTGCGCCAGGACCAATAATAGCAAAATTACTCATGTTATTTTATTTCCTTTTCTAGAAAGTTTAGTTAGTATATGTATGACAATATAAATATATCAAATTGTGGAGTTGATTTTAATTGAAAACATTGAGTCAGTTACAAGCATATAAAGAGTATAAAGAAAAAATTTCAATGGTAACAGCTTATGATTACCCAAGTGCTAAACAAGCTGAAGCGGCGCAGATAGATATCATATTAGTTGGAGACTCACTAGGTATGACAGTTTTGGGTTACGACAGTACAGTACAAGTAACTGTCGAAGATATGATACATCATGCAAAGGCAGTGCGCCGTGGCGCACCTGATACTTATGTAGTCGTCGATGTGCCATTTGGTGGCGTAGGTATTACTGAACAATATGACTTAGAAATAGCAGTCAAATTGTACCAGCAGACTAATGCCAATGCGATTAAAGCAGAGGGGGCGCATCTAACAAAATATATTGATAATTGTAGCCGTATGGGAATTCCAGTCGTTTCACATTTAGGACTTACGCCACAAAGTGTAGGTATTACAGGATATAAAATGCAAGCAAGTAACAAAGAAGCGGCACAACAACTTCTGAATGATGCCCATGCAGTACAACAGGCTGGCGCAGTCATGTTAGTGTTAGAAGCGGTACCAGCAGATTTAGCATCAGAAATCTCAAAACAATTAGATATCCCTGTAATAGGAATAGGAGCAGGTAAAGATATAGATGGCCAAGTATTGGTTTACCATGATTTATTAAATTATGGTGTTGAGCATAAAGCGAAATTTGTAAAACAATATGGAGATTTTTCAGTGGGTGTTGATGCATTGATTGAATACAACAGCGAAGTGAAATCTAGCCAGTTTCCTGACGAAAATCATACTTATAAAAAACGCGTAATGGATGAGGATACAAAATGACTAAAATAATCACGAGTATTAAAGAAATGAGACAGATTACAAAGGAGTTACAACGTCAAGGTAATGCTATTGGTTTTGTGCCGACAATGGGGGCATTACATGATGGTCATTTAAAGATGATGGCTCAATCTGTTGAAGAAAATGATGTAACTGTGATTAGCATTTTTGTTAATCCTTTACAATTTGGACCCAATGAAGATTTAGCATCATATCCAAGAGACATTGATGGAGATGCAATTAAAGCACAAACAGTAAACGTTGATTATATATTTCATCCAAGTGAGAAGGAAATGTATCCACAAAAACCAACAATTGAAGTGAAAGCAGGCCGTCTTGCTACGGTGTTAGAAGGTGCTGAGAGACCAGGACATTTTGATGGCGTAGTTACTGTTGTTAATAAATTATTTAATATTGTGCGTCCCAATAAAGCATATTTTGGTAAGAAAGATGCACAACAACTAGCTATCGTTGAAAAAATGGTAGAAGATTTCAATCATCCAATTAAAATTATTGGTGTAGATATTGTAAGAGAAGAAGATGGATTAGCCAAAAGCTCACGTAATATATATTTAACTGAACATGAACGTTCAGAAGCGGCATATTTATATCAGAGTCTTTGTTTAGCACAATCAATGTATGAACAAGGAGAGAGAGAAAGTAAAAAGTTAATTGAAAAAACACGTGAATATATTGAAAATCATACCACTGGTAACATTGAAACGGTGGCTATTTATAGCTATCCGCAACTCATTAAACAAGAACAAATAAAAGGGAAAATATTCCTCTCATTAGCAGTTAAATTTAGTAAAGCACGCTTGATAGATAATATAATTATAGGTGACTAATTAGCATGATATAAATAATACACTTAATGTAATTTAACAGAAATTAATCTTATCGTAATATACATTTTACATTTCGACAGTGTTGTTTTATCATATGCTATGAGAGATATATATCGAGAAGTAAATTTATGATAGTAAGACAGTATTATAGGGTATAAATACATTAGGAAAAGAATAACTGGTATCTTATAAAATAAAACATATTATAAATTGCTATTAAAAAGTGATGATTGAAAGGTGGAAACATAATGAGTGAATCAAACTCTAAAGACGTTATTTTAATTGGCGCGGGTGTTTTAAGCACAACATTCGGGACAATGTTAAAAGAACTTGCACCAGATTGGAATATTAAACTTTTTGAAAGACTCGACAAACCTGCTATAGAAAGTTCAAATGAGCGTCATAATGCTGGTACTGGACATGCCGCATTATGTGAATTAAATTATACAGTTGAACAAAAAGACGGCTCAATAGATGTAGAAAAAGCTAAAGAAATAAATGAACAATTTGAGATTTCAAAACAATTTTGGTCTCATTTAGTAAAAAGTAAACAAATCGCAAATCCACAAGAGTTTATTCGCCCTTTACCACACATTAGCTTTGTACAAGGGGACAAAAACGTAAACTTCTTGAAAAGACGTTATGAGGCATTAGCTCCATTATCAATGTTTAAAGGTATCGAATATACTGAAGATCACGAAAAATTAAGAGAGTGGATGCCATTGATGATGGAAGGTCGTGACCCCAATGAAACAGTTGCGGCTAGTAAGATTGATGAAGGTACAGATGTAAACTTTGGTGAACTTACTAGAAAGATGGCTAAAAATTTAGGCGAACATGAAAATGCACAGCTTTTCTATAAACATGAAGTCCAAGACTTTAGCCGTCGTAAGGATGGTAAATGGGAAGTTAAAATTAAAGACTTAAAAACTAAAAAAGTAGAACATCATATTACAGATTATCTATTTATCGGTGCTGGTGGTGCAGCGATTCCATTATTACAAAAAACTGGTATTCCAGAAAGTAAACACTTAGGTGGTTTCCCAATTACAGGCGAATTCTTAGTATGTAATAATCCTGAAGTTGTAGCTAAACATGAAGTGAAAGCTTACGGTAAAGAACCAGAAGGTACGCCACCAATGACTGTACCTCATTTAGATAGACGTTACATTCAAGATGAAAATTCATTATTATTCGGACCATTTGCGGCAATCGGACCAAAATTCTTGAAAAATGGTTCTAACTTAGATTTATTCAAATCAATTAATCCAAGTAATGTGATTACGATGTTATCAGCAGCTGCTAAGAATTTCCCATTAATTAAATATTCAATTCAAGAAGTATTAGCGAAAAAAGATGATCGAATGAAAGAGTTACGTCGATTTGTGCCTGATGCTAAAGATGAAGATTGGGACATCTTACAAGCTGGTAAACGTGTTCAAGTTATTAAAGATACTAAAGAACACGGTAGAGGATTTATTCAATTTGGTACAGAGGTTGTTAATTCTAAAGATCATTCTGTTATCGCATTATTAGGTGAATCACCAGGTGCTTCAACATCAGTATCTGTTGCTCTAGAAGTTATTGAAAGAAACTTCCCAGGTGAACTTAAACAGTGGGAGCCAAAATTGAAAGAAATGATTCCATCTTATGGTAAATCATTGATTGAAGACTATGCGTTATTGAAACAAATACGTCAAGCTAATGACACAGAGCTTCAATTAAACAATAAATAATAAAGTTACTTTTACCTCGAAACATGTCTATGTTTCGAGGTTTTTTTGTTGTAGAAATATATTAGCTTATTAAAATTTTAAGAATAAATAAAACTAATGAAAATAATATTTCAAAATAATCATATAATTATTTTAACCACTATAAATGTTATTTAGGAGTTTATCGGTAAAGCTAAAAATATTAATTACTATAATTATTTTGGTATTTAAATTATTGAATAGATACTTTACATTGTGCGCTATCGAAAATATAATTAATAGTGAATTGCATTACTCAAAAAATAATTGTTTAAATGCAATTTTTTATGTGGAATTTTACATGGAATATCATTTTCAATAATTGGAATTTATACTACTGAGGATGTAGGAGAAGTTATAGTTTTGATCATATACGTAGGTAATTAGTATATTTTTTGATGAAACATATTTATTTAAAATACTTCGCATTTCCTCAATAAAACTTTCAATAATTTTAGACTATGCTCAAAACTTCAAGATAAAGAACCAGATTTAAAAAGTGATACCAATGCAATTAGTTGAATTCCAAATTTTTGAATTGTGCGGAATAATAATGTAGCTTTTATTAAATGCGCACGTTTGAATGTAAAAAATATGTAAATATTTACAAAAAATTCTTGCATTTATTATTTAATTGAGTAATATTGAATTGTGAAAAGTAAATTTGAGGTGGAAAAATTATGAAAAATAAACAAGGATTTTTATCTAATAGATTGAACAAATACTCTATTAGGAAATTTACAGTTGGGACAGCGTCATTATTAATCGGAGCTACTTTAGTTATGGGGATAGGTAATGAAGCTCAAGCCGATGAACTTGATTCAATAACTAGTGATAATGCAAACACTAAAGATAAAGGTGAAGCTTTAGATATAAGCGATATTAAAGGCGTAGAAGATACTAATTCTGTAGAACACAATAATGAAGAAGTAGAAAAAACTAATACAACAACGCAAGAAAAAACAGAAAATTCAGAACAAACACCTAAAAATAACGTAGAACAATCGACAGCGGATGAACATAACAAAGAACAATTAAGCAACGAAGAACCTAAAACAGAAGAAACAAATGCAGAGCAAAATGATTTTGAAGACACAAATAAAGTTGAAGAACAAACATCATCTTCTAATGGTGCAGAAGAACTTGCAAAATATGAAGAAGCAGATACAGAAGAACTCAAAACAGAAGAAAATAAAAGTAATGTATCAACCAAGGATGAAACACCAACTACAGAAAATGATAAAGAAACAAACTCAGTAAAAACAGAGGAAACAGTTAATAATCAAACTGATAGTGAAAAAGATAAAAAAATAGAACAATCACAAACAGATAGCAATCAAGAAGATACAAAACAACAAGAATCAAATGTGAAAACAGAGGAAGTTGCAACATCTGAAAATTCAACGACTTCTTCTAAAGTTGATGAATCACTTGAAATAACTGAAAAAGACAAGGCAAATAATGAAAATGTTAAATCAAAATTAGAAACAGAGTTAGCAACTTCTAAAGACAAAAAAGATACCGTTAAATCTTTTTTAAGTAGTCAATTATCATCAACTGAAGCAGATGCAATTATGGAAAATGCAGATATTAATTATGAGACTGCCACAGCTGAAGAAATCAATACTGAAATTTTGAAAGCTTCACTTATTGAACTTGTAAATGATCAAGAAAGCGCGACAACACTCGCTACACCAACGCGTACAATGTTTAGATCAATGGCTACACCAATGGCCTTAGCTGCCGCAACAGATCAAAATGAAGAGGTCCAAAAATCGTTAGGATATTTAGATAACTATACCTTTGCATCATTAATATTTGATCCAGGCACTTTAGATAATCAAACAACATTGAACAGCAATGTAATCCCATTTGAAATTCATAGTTATATGTCAGGGTCTAACTCTGGTGATAGATACAAGATTGACTTGAAATTAGATCCAATTATAGCTAACCATGTTACAAAAATTACTGCAAATCCATCAGGACGAAGTCAACCAGTTGAATTTATTAGATTAACTGATGAAAATGGGAAGCTTACTAACACATGGGAAATAAACTTTATTAGGGCGAATGATGGTTTATTCGGCGGTGCAGAGATTTTAGATCAATATACAGCTAAAAATGGGAAAATAGAACTTGACGATACTATAGCAAACATTTTGAAAAATGCTGGTAGTTTAGACAATAATAAATTAAATTATCAAATGTTTGTTCGTGACTCTAGAGATAATAAAATTGTACGAACATCTGAAAGCAGTGGTTATTTCTTAACAAATTCGGATAGTGATTTAGTGAAACTACAAAATAATATATCAAGTGAGAATAGTAATAACTTTAAAGCGAGTAGTGGTTCAGCAACTTATGATGATGCTCCAGGTGAGCATGGTGGTTTTATTATTGATCAACAAATAATGAAAAACGGTGTATTCACATATAGTAAAACGAAAAGTAATCAGTGGTCATATAATTATCAAATAGATAAAGATTTATTACCATACATCGATAGTGTGGAATTACACACTTATGATTATAAAGGCTTAAGCGGTTTTGATAAAACGTATCATGCAGGGGATAAAGTTGCAGATTTAACTTTGGATGCCATAGGGAATGGTTCAATTACTAGTGATAATTTAAATAAGCTTATCGAATTTAACAATCTTTTACCTGAAACAGTAGGTATTAGAATAGTAGTTAAATTGAATCAAAGTGTCAATAATATTTTAACTAAAGATGCAGAATATGATGCACAAGGAAACTTAATTAGAGAAACCACTAAACAAAAAGAAGACTTCACGTTTGCAGGATATTTAACTGATAGTAAAGGATTATTAATCAATAATACTTTAGGTACATCAACTTTAGCATTACAAGATTACGATCAAGACGGATTGTTAGATAGATACGAACGTCAAGTCTCGCTATCTAATCCTGAAAATAACGATACAGACGGTGATGGTAAAAATGATGGAGACGAAGTTGTAAAATACAAAACTTCACCATTAGTTGGTACGCCTATTGTAGCTGATATAACTACTGATGATGTTGTTGTAACAGGAACTGTTCCATTAAAAACGGGTGCAGCAACTCAAACTGCTAAAGTTATAGATGCAAATGGTAAAGTGATTGGCACATCTACAGTTAATCCAGATGGTACATTTTCTGTGTCAATTTCTAAGTCACCTGAAGGCACATATACTATTGCAATTGATTCACCTAATTATGACAATGATGAAGTTAATACTTTTGATATTATTGATGTTTCTAAAGTTCCTGCACCGTCTATTAATCCAGTGGACGATAACGATACAGAAATACATGTTAATGGTACTGCTGGTGCCACTGTAACTGTTCGAGATAATAATAATATTGAAATTGGAACAGTTAAAATTCCTAATGATGGTTCAGCAGCCACTATCGTATTAAGTAAACCATTACCAGCTGGTACAGTTTTAACTGCAACAGCTAGTAAAGATGGTAAAACAAGCGAAATTTCAGATCAAATTACGGTTACAGATAAAACAGCACCAGATGCGCCTGTGATTAATTCAATAACAAGTAATGATACAGAAGTCACAGGTAAAGCCGAACCAAATTCATCAGTAACAGTCGGTTTCCCAGGTGGAGGTAAAATTTCAGTAACTGCTGATAATCAAGGGAATTTTACAGTTACTATACCAAATGGAGTTACACTTGAAGGTGGAGAAGAGTTTAAAGCAATTTCAACAGATAAAGCGGGAAATGAATCACCGATAGCTACAACTATTGTTAAAGATGTGAAAGCACCAGATGCCCCTGTCATTAAAGATGTTACTAGTAATAGTAATCAAATAACAGGCACAGCAGAAGCAAATTCAACAGTGAAAGTGACGTTCCCAAGTGGAACAGTTGTAGAAACAATAGCAGATGTCCAAGGAAACTTTACGGTTGCTATTCCAGAAAATGAAGAATTACAAGGTGGAGAAACAATTCAAGCTACATCAACAGATGCGACAGGAAACGTTTCGCATCCAGGTTCTACGACAGTTACAGACGAAATAGCGCCGTCACCACCAACAGTTAACGGGGTGACAAGCGAAGATGTACAAGTAACAGGTACAGCAGAAGCAAATACAACTGTTACAGTAACTTTCCCAGGTGGCGTGACAGCTGCAGGTAAATCAGATAACAATGGAAATTATACAATTTCTATTCCAGGAGAAGTTGATTTAGTCGGTGGAGAAGAAATCCAAGTTACATCAACAGATGATGCTGGTAATGAAACAGCACCAGTAGCTACAACTGTTACTGATGTGACAGCACCAGCTGCACCAACGATTAATGGGGTGACAAGTGAAGATGCACAAATAACAGGTACAGCAGAAGCAAATTCAACAGTAACAGTAATGTTCCCAGATGGAATAACAGCAACTGGTACAACTGATAATCAAGGGAATTATACTGTTAAAATTCCTGAAGGAACTGATTTAACAGGTAATGAAGTATTGAAAGTTACAGCATCAGATTCTAGAGGTAATATTTCACCTGAAACTTCCACAACTGTTGCAGATGCAACAGCCCCAGAAGTACCAGTATTAAATGAAGTGTCAAGCGAAGATACAACGGTTAGCGGAACAGCAGAAGCAAATACAATTGTGACAGTTACGTTCCCAGGCGATGTGAAAGTTGATGTAGAAACAGATGCCCAAGGAAACTTTAGTGTCGAAATTCCAAACAAAGTTGTTTTAATAGGCGGGGAAGAAATTCAAGCTGTTGCACAAGATAAAGCTAATAATAAATCTGAACAAACAACAACAACTGTTGTAGATGCAACAGCGCCAGAAGCACCAACAGTTGAAAAAGTAACAAGTGAAGATACACAAGTAAAAGGTACTGCAGAGCCCGGATCAGAAGTGACAGTCACATTCCCAGATGGAACAACAGCAACAGCCGATGAACAAGGAAATTATACAATAGATGTGCCAACCGCTATTGATTTAGTAGGTGAAGAAGAATTATTAATAGCTTCTATAGATAATAACGGTAATATTTCTGATTCTGTAACAACAACAGTTATAGACACAACAGCGCCAGAAGCACCAACGGTGAATGACGTAACAAGCGAAGATACACAAATTTCTGGAACAGCAGAACCAGGTTCAACGGTAACAGTGACGTTCCCAGACGGAACAACAGCGACAGGTACGGCCGATGACGAAGGTAACTATACAGTAGAAATACCAACAAATGTAGACTTAAAAGGCGATGAAAAGATCGTTGTCACATCAACAGATAAAGAAGGTAATGTGTCAGAGGAAGCAACAACAACAGTTACAGACACAACAGCGCCAGAAGCACCAACGGTGAATGAAGTAACAAGTGAAGATACACAAATTTCTGGAACAGCAGAACCAGGCTCAACGGTAACAGTAACGTTCCCAGACGGAACAACAGCAACAGGTACGGCTGATAATCAAGGAAACTATACAGTAGAAATACCATCAAACGTAAAATTAGATGGTGGAGAATCAATCAGAGTTGTAGCAGAAGATAAAGATGGCAATACATCAGAGGAAGCAACGACAACAGTCAAAGATGTAACAGCACCAGAAGCACCAACGGTGAATGACGTAACAAGCGAAGATACACAAATTTCTGGAACAGCAGAACCAGGTTCAACGGTAACAGTGACGTTCCCAGACGGAACAACAGCGACAGGTACGGCCGATGACGAAGGTAACTATACAGTAGAAATACCAACAAATGTAGACTTAAAAGGCGATGAAAAGATCGTTGTCACATCAACAGATAAAGAAGGTAATGTGTCAGAGGAAGCATCAACAACAGTTACAGACACAACAGCGCCAGAAGCACCAACGGTGAATGACGTAACAAGTGAAGATACACAAATTTCTGGAACAGCAGAACCAGGCTCAACGGTAACAGTAACGTTCCCAGACGGAACAACAGCAACAGGTACGGTTGATGACCAAGGTAACTATACAGTAGAAATACCATCAAACGTAGACTTAAAAGGCGATGAAGAGATCGTTGTCACATCAACAGATAAAGAAGGTAATGTGTCAGAGGAAGCAACGACAACAGTCAAAGATACAACAGCGCCAGAAGCACCAACGGTGAATGAAGTAACAAGTGAAGATACAACAATAAGTGGAACAGCAGAACCAGGTTCAACGGTAACAGTAACGTTCCCAGACGGTACGACAGCAACAGGTACGGTTGATGACCAAGGTAACTATACAGTAGAAATACCATCAAACGTAGACTTAAAAGGCGATGAAGAGATCGTTGTCACATCAACAGATAAAGAAGGTAATGTGTCAGAGGAAGCAACGACAACAGTTACAGACACAACAGCACCAGAAGCACCAACGGTGAATGACGTAACAAGCGAAGATACACAAATTTCTGGAACAGCAGAACCAGGTTCAACGGTAACAGTGACGTTCCCAGACGGAACAACAGCGACAGGTACGGCCGATGACGAAGGTAACTATACAGTAGAAATACCAACAAATGTAGACTTAAAAGGCGATGAAAAGATCGTTGTCACATCAACAGATAAAGAAGGTAATGTGTCAGAGGAAGCAACAACAACAGATACAGACACAACAGCGCCAGAAGCACCAACGGTGAATGACGTAACAAGTGAAGATACAACAATAAGTGGAACAGCAGAACCAGGTTCAACGGTAACAGTGACGTTCCCAGACGGTACGACAGCGACAGGCACGGCTGATGACCAAGGAAACTATACAGTAGAAATACCATCAAACGTAGACTTAAAAGGCGATGAAGAGATCGTTGTCACATCAACAGATAAAGAAGGTAATGTGTCAGAGGAAGCAACAACAACAGTTACAGATACAACAGCACCAGAAGCACCAACGGTGAATGACGTAACAAGTGAAGATACAACAATAAGTGGAACAGCAGAACCAGGTTCAACAGTAACAGTGACGTTCCCAGATGGAACAACACCAACAGGCACGGCTGATGACCAAGGAAACTATACAGTAGAAATACCATCAAACGTAGACTTAAAAGGCGATGAAGAGATCGTTGTCACATCAACAGATAAAGAAGGTAACGTATCAGAGGAAGCAACAACAACAGTCAAAGATACAACAGCGCCAGAAGCACCAATGGTGAATGACGTAACAAGTGAAGATACAACAATAAGTGGAACGGCAGAACCAGGCTCAACAGTAACAGTGACGTTCCCAGATGGAACAACGGCAATAGGTACGGCTGATGACGAAGGTAACTATACAGTAGAAATACCATCAAATGTAAAATTAGATGGTGGAGAATCAATCAGAGTTGTAGCAGAAGATAAAGATGGCAATACATCAGAGGAAGCAACAACAACAGTTACAGACACAACAGCGCCAGAAGCACCAACGGTGAATGAAGTAACAAGTGAAGATACAACAATAAGTGGAACGGCAGAACCAGGCTCAACGGTAACAGTAACGTTCCCAGATGGAACAACGGCAACAGGTACGGCTGATGACGAAGGAAACTATACAGTAGAAA
This sequence comes from Staphylococcus sp. KG4-3, assembly GCF_033597815.2. Classification (NCBI taxonomy): domain Bacteria; kingdom Bacillati; phylum Bacillota; class Bacilli; order Caryophanales; family Staphylococcaceae; genus Staphylococcus; species Staphylococcus halotolerans. Next base: position 2,683,373 of record NZ_CP166245.1, on the reverse strand, counting down.
TACCATCAAATGTAAAATTAGATGGTGGAGAATCAATCAGAGTTGTAGCAGAAGATAAAGATGGCAATAGATCAGAGGAAGCAACAACAACAGTTACAGACACAACAGCGCCAGAAGCACCAACGGTGAATGAAGTAACAAGCGAAGATACACAAATTTCTGGAACAGCAGAACCAGGTTCAACGGTAACAGTAACGTTCCCAGATGGAACAACAGCAACAGGAACAGCTGATGACGAAGGAAACTACACAGTAGAAATACCATCAAATGTAGACTTGAATGGTGGAGACACTATTGTAGTGACTGCTACGGATAAAAATGGCAATACTTCAGAACCTACAAATACAAATGTAACTAGCACAGGAGAAAATCCAGGCACAGGAGAAAATCCAGGCACAGGAGAAAATCCAGGCACAGGAGAAAATCCAGGCACAGGAGAAAATCCAGGCACAGGAGAAAATCCAGGCACAGGAGAAAATCCAGGCACAGGAGAAAATCCAGGCACAGGAGAAAACCCAGGTACAGGAGAGAATCCAGGTACAGGAGGAAATCCAGGCACAGGAGAGAATCCAGGTACAGGAGAAAATCCAGGCACAGGAGAAAATCCAGGTACAGGAGAAAATCCAGGTACAGGAGAAAATCCAGGCACAGGAGAAAATCCAGGCACAGGAGAAAATCCAGGCACAGGAGAAAATCCAGGCACAGGAGAAAATCCAGGTACAGGAGAAAATCCAGGCACAGGAGAGAATCCAGGTACAGGAGAAAATCCAGGTACAGGAGAAAATCCAGGCACAGGTTCAAATTCACCAAATACTAGCCACAACACAGATAATAGCAATTCTAATGAATCACAAGTAGGAGATTCAAATAATAGTTCTAACGTTGTGGAAAACAACAAATCAAAAGATAATAAAGCAAATAAACAATCAGAATTACCTGAAACAGGTGAGGAAGAAATGCGCAATGGTACATTATTCGGTTCATTGTTTGCAGGATTAGGTGCATTATTACTATTTGCTAAACGTCGTAGAAAAAAAGAAGATGAAAAATAGACGTTTCAAATAAAGTATTATAGAAAATCATTATTTATAGAGGCTAGGTCGAAGTTATGTCCTAGCTTCTATTTTTTTATATAAGAAAACATCAAAGAAGATTAAATAAACGTTTAGCCCTTGTTGCAAAGTATTAAATATTTCTTTTTTACGGTTGTCAATTTAAGCGCTTACACAAATGTTTGAAGGGTATATGACCATATAAAGGAGGTATTTATATGATTTATACAAACCCAAATGAAAGTAATGCAAAATACAAAGTTAAAGAGCAATATAGTAACTTTATTGATGGAAGTTGGACAGAGCCACAAGAAGGTGAATATTTTGATAATATTTCCCCAATTACTGGCGAAAATTATTCAAAAGTACCTAGATCTTCACAAAAAGATGTCGATTTAGCAGTAAAAGCTGCTAAAAAAGCACAAGTTGAGTGGGGGAAAAAGTCATTAGCTGAAAGGTCGCAACTTTTATTAGATATTGCGGATCGTGTAGAAGAGAATCTAGAATACTTAGCAGTTATCGAAACTTTTGATAATGGTAAACCTGTTAGAGAGACGCTTGCTGCAGATTTACCGTTAGTTGTAGATCATTTTAGATATTTTGCAGGTGTGATACGCGCAGAAGAAGGTGGTATTTCACAGATAGATAATGATACAGTAGCTTATCATTATAAAGAACCATTAGGAGTCATTGGTCAAATTATTCCGTGGAATTTCCCGTTACTTATGGCAACTTGGAAAATTGCTCCTGCTATAGTGACTGGAAATGCTGTCGTCCTTAAACCAGCAGAACAAACACCTGTGTCTATTCTACATTTCATTGAAATAATTGAAGACATTTTACCAAAAGGATTAATAAATGTCATAAATGGATTTGGCAATGAAACTGGTGAAGCACTTGCTACGCATAAAGGGATTAATAAAGTCGCTTTTACCGGTGAAACAACAACAGGTAAGATTATTATGAAGAATGCCAGTGACAATGTCATACCAGTAACTCTGGAATTAGGTGGCAAATCACCAAATATATTTTATAAAGATATTATGGATGAAGATGATGAATTTTTAGATAAAGCAGTAGAAGGATTAGTTATGTTTGCCTTAAATCAAGGTGAAGTTTGTACATGTCCTTCTAGAGCTTTGGTTCAAGAAGATATTTATGATGAATTTATAAAATTATGTATTGATAAAGTTAATAAAATAAAACTAGGGAACCCGTTGGATGATACAACAATGGTAGGTGCACAGACCTCCAATGAACAACAAGAAAAAATTAAGAAATACTTAGATATAGGTAAAGATGAAGGTGCAGAAATACTTGTTGGTGGTAATGTAAGAAAAGAAAATGAGAATTTAAAAAATGGTTTTTATATTGAACCTACTATTTTTAAAGGTAATCAAAATATGCGTGTGTTCCAAGAAGAGATTTTTGGACCAGTATTGTCAGTAGCAACCTTCAAAGATAACGATGAGGCATTAGCCATGGCAAATGATACAATTTATGGCTTAGGCGCTGGTATTTGGACAAGAAATCAGAATATAGCATATCGTGCTGGTAGAGGTATTCAAGCTGGTAGAGTATGGGTTAATAATTATCATACTTATCCGGCACATGCTGCTTTTGGCGGTTATAAAATGAGTGGTATAGGTCGAGAAAATCATTTAATGATGTTGGAACACTACCAACAAACAAAAAATTTATTGGTTAGTTACGATACGAAACCAACAGGACTATTTTAAAAAGTTGTTGTAAATTCAATTTATTTTGTTTATAAATTGCGCCAAATGTGTACAGTATAATAATAAATAATATAATGTTAGAATTGGGGAACTTATTATGTTTATTATTATTCAGTATAGTAGGGGCAATACATTATTCTATTTAAGAAATAAAAATAAAGAACCAATTAACTCTAGAGTAGTTGCTATTTCTGGAGATAATTATAAGGCATTATTATTAGAGAGTATTGAGAAACTACTTGCTCAATCCAATTACCATACAGAATCGCTTCGTTTTATATTACTTGAGATGAATGAAATAGAAAATCTTCAAGTTAACGCTGTTTGTGAAGTGAGTAGATATCTTAAGTTTAAGCTTGATACAAGTGTTGTTGTTACCAATAATATTGAAACATTTGATTATGATGAGTATTTGAATGTGTAGTTTCTTTCCATAAAGCATATTACCTATAAAAAGTAATTAATTCATATTAAATTAGAATGTTCAATGATATAAAAGAGGAACACTCAAATTGAATCTTGGATTTTGCTTGTTCCTTTTCTTTTTTAATCATACATTATTTCAATTTAGTAAATTGATAGAAAGCGATTAAAGGAGGAATGGTTGTATGGGAATAATTATTTTAATATTGCAAGTAATCCTAGGTTTATTCTTTATCATAACAGGGTTTAAAATATTTTCTGGAGAGATGAAACAAGAATTTGCACGCTTTGGGTACCCACCTATTTTTAATAAAATCACTGGAGCATTTGAGTTTATTGGAGCTATAGGAATGTTAATCGGTGTTTTCTATAGTTCATTGGCACTATTTGCTAGTGTATTAATAGGTTTAACTATGTTGGTTGGTGCGTTGTCACATATTCTTTTAGGAAAAGATCCAGTTACGAAAGCTATGCCAGCGATTGTGCTATTTTTATTAAATTTTGGTGTGTTTATCTATTATATTTAAATCTATTATTTTTCATGTTAAAGCCCCCCAGTAACTCATTTCAAGCTGGGGGTTATTTGTAGTTGCTTAAGCTAGACCTTGAATTTTTAATATAATTTCTGCTACGAGCGCAGAACCAATATATGTACTGAGCAAAATAACAATGCCAATAATAATGGTTTTCCACCCTAACTTGGCAAAGTCAGCCCAAGAATTTCCTATTGAAACGCCTGCATAGGCTACAACTGGCGTGGCTAATGATAGTAGATCTACTTTTTCAGTCCAATCGACGATATGTGAGGATCCAGGAACCCCAGGGATAGTAATGATTAAACCTATTATGCCAATATAAGCAATGCTTGGTATGTTTAAAGGCACAATATCACGTAAAATCAAACCTAATAAGGCAATACCCATTAAAGCAATGATGCCCGGAATTGCATCAGTAGGCATGACATTATAACCAATCCAATTACTAAAAAGTGAAATAATTCCTACTATACATAAGGTGAGAACCCAATTTGTAACTTTTGAAGACATCGCAGTCACTCCTTGTCTTTAGTGATTTTTGATTTAACGTGCATAATCAAACTATAGTATTTTCGGGTTAAAGGCAGAGCAATTAACATACCAATATAAAGCCCTGTCACTGACGTTAGAAGATTACTTACGCCAGAAAATGCGGTGATTGTGCTAGCTTGGTTAGGATACATTTCGACTAAAGGTCCCAGAGCAGCTGCAGTCATTACACCACTTCCTACTCCTGTAGCCATGGCAAAAGCAATTGGACTAAATGGTAAAATGGAAACTAAAATGCCAGAAAAAATACTAAAAAATATTGCCCCAAAAATGGTTCCAAAAATGTACATAGACATTACGCCTCGCCATTCTGGAGAAGAGATGCCGTATTTTTCGGTAATTAGTGCTAAATTGGGTTCTCTACCTATTGAATGTGTCATCCCTATAGACTCTCGTCGTAACCCTAATAATATAGCTAATGGTAATGAAATGACAATCGTAGCTAAATTGCCAGCTTCCTGTAATATTAAAGCAGGTCCAGCTGCAATGATTTTAGGTAAAGCAGGTCCTGCTTCTACACCAAATTTTGCTATTAGTAGTGCTACGGAAATAAATACCATTGGTTCAGAATTTTTAGCTTGGATTTTACTGATGATGGGCATGAAATAAACTCCTAATCCGAGTAAAACTGCGTAAACAACTGGTAATAAAAGGATTGAAGTTATCCCTAAAGGTATTTTATGTGTGCCAATTACCTCAGAAATAATCATAATAATTAATACAACGCCATGTAATCTCCAATCTTTCCAAAGAATATTTTGTGGTTTCATATCAATACCTCCTGATTAAAATATTCAGAAAATTAAGAATTCGAATAAAATCCATTGTATACTTAATATTTCAAAATTAAAAGGGGATTAATATGATTTATATACTTTGAAATTTTGATGAATATAAATATATAGCTTAAATCATTTTGTTGTTTTCAATTGATTTACTAAAAATGTTAGAATGACGTAATATTCTGTTGCAATTTCACCTATATAGAACGTTATTTGATATCAAATCTAAATTATTAAGGAAAGCAGCGCCTTTTATCTTCTTTGTAATATATTGATAGCGAGCTTTATTTGAATAGGTTTTTTATTGGATAACTTCCTTTTGTGTAAGTTGACTTTTTGTGGTAATATCGTCATGGATAAAAATTCGAGATAATAATAGATAAGAAGGTTTAAATATATATGAAAGAAAATTTTTGGCGTGAATTACCACGTCCATTTTTTGTCTTAGCACCTATGGAAGATGTTACAGATGTTGTCTTTCGTCATGTTGTAAGTGAGGCTGGAAGACCTGATGTGTTTTTTACTGAATTTACGAATACAGAAAGTTTTTGTCATCCTGAGGGGATACACAGCGTACGTGGTCGCTTAACATTTACTGAAGATGAACAGCCAATGGTTGCTCACATTTGGGGAGATAAACCTGAGCATTTCCGTGAAATGAGTATTGGTATGGCTGAGATGGGCTTTAAAGGTATCGATTTGAATATGGGGTGCCCAGTAGCAAATGTTGCAACGAAGGGTAAAGGTTCAGGCTTAATACAACGACCTGAAATTGCAGCTGAAATCATTCAAGCAGCAAAAGCAGGAGGCCTGCCAGTAAGTGTAAAAACAAGACTCGGTTATTCTGAAATAGATGAGTGGAGAGATTGGTTGAAACATGTATTTGAACAGGATATTGCCAACCTATCTATTCATCTTCGTACACGTAGAGAGATGAGTAAAGTAGATGCACATTGGGAATTGATTGGAGAAATTAAAAAACTCCGTGATGAGATTGCACCACATACATTATTAACTATTAATGGAGATATTCCAGATAGAAAAACCGGGCTTGAGCTTGCTGAAAAGTATGGAATTGACGGCGTAATGATCGGGCGTGGTATTTTCCATAACCCCTATGCATTTGAAAAAGAACCACGAGAACATACAAGTGAAGAACTTTTAGGATTATTAAGGTTACACCTTGATTTGTTCGATAAATATTCAAAAAATGAATCGCGTTTATTTAAACCTTTACGTAGATTCTTTAAAATATACGTACGTGGTATTAGAGGTGCTAGTGAATTAAGACACCAGTTAATGAGCACAAATACAACAGATGAGGCTCGCGAGTTACTTGATGAATTTGAAGCACAAATAGAAGCGACAATAGAACGATAAAGTTTAAATGTAAATAACAAAATAGACTTGGAAATCTTAAAACTTAGATTTCCAAGTCTATTTTTGTTTAATAGTAAGGGAAATAGCAAATGCAATAATCATAAAAATTGTAATCATTAAAACCACGCCAGGCCATTGAATATAGTTATAAAAAACACCGGCTAAAGTACCGCCAACAGAAGATCCCATATAATAGAATAATAAATATAGGCTAGAAGCTTGTGCTTTATGGTCTTCTGCGCGACTGGTAACTACTGCACTTGAGATTGCATGTCCGCTAAAAAATGCATAGACACTAAAGGATAAACCAATAATTTTAAAATATAGAGGTGATAATAAAGTAATATTTATACCGATAATTAGTAATAAAATGCTAAATTTTAACGCGTTTAAAGTACCTAATTTAGTACGTAATTTTGCATTTAAAATCGAGGAAATCATGCCTATTAAAAATAATAAATAAACAAAGCTAATGATACTATCATGCAAATTGTAAGGCTTATCTGCTAATTCAAAACCAATATAATTAAATGCAGCTATGTTACAACCAAGTAGTAAAAAGCCTATCATAAAGGGTTTGAGTAATCGGATATTTGTTAAATGATTATAATAACTAATTAATAACGTTTTTACAGAAAAAGTTTGTTTTTCAAAATGCATAGACTTAGGTATTAAAACTACAAACAGTATAGTTGCAATGACGCTAATTATGGCGATAGATAAAAGCCCAATTTGATATCCATAAATACTTGAAATGAATCCTGTAAATATACGTCCAAAAGCCCCTCCAAAGGCATTTCCACTTATATAAATTCCCATGGCTTCAGGCAAATTATGTGGTGAAATTTCTTCGCCAATATAGGCCATAGCTATAGAAGGTAATCCTGCTAAACAAATACCTTGTATTAGTCTTATAATAAGGAAGGTATTAAAGTCTGCTACAAAAGGTTGAACTAATGCTAATAGTGTTACGGATATTACTGAAAAAATCATAATAGGTTTACGTCCTAATACTTCTGATATAGCACCAAAAAATAGCATAGCAATAGCTAAAGTAATAGTTGCTGCTGACAAAGCTAAACTCGCAACAGTTTCACTAATATTAAAGGATTTAGTAAAATTTGGAATCAATGGTTGAACACTATATAAGATTGAAAAGATAGTAAAACCAGAAATAAAGAGTGCAACAATAATTTTGATATAATCTTTTGAACCTTTTGCTACATAGTTGTTTTTTAAGTTATTCAATGTCATGTCCTCACTTAATGATTGATGTATTTATGGTAGCATGTAATTAATAATATAAAAAATGCATTATTTTCATATTATTAATGCATTATTTTCATAGGAGTTGTTGTTTATGGAATGGCATCATTTTGAATACTTTAAATATTTAGCACAAATTGAAAATATGTCTGAATGTGCGCGTGTGTTAAATATAAGTCAGTCAACACTAAGTAGAGCGATAAAAAATTTAGAGACAGAGCTTGGCGTACCTCTTTTCAATAGAATTGGTCGGATAATTAAACTGAATAAATATGGAGCAGAATTTTTGAAAACAACAAATAATATTGTTGAAGAAATGGATATTTATAAAACTAATATTATAGATTCTACTAACGTTTACAATGGTAAATTGAAAATTGGCTTTCTACATTCGGTTGGCGTGACATATATTTCAGAATTTTTAAAAACATTCAATTTAAAATATCCCAATGTAGAATTAAAATTAGTGCAAAATGATGCTAAAAATTTAATTGTGATGCTAGATAAAGGGGAAGTAGATATCATTATCACAACCGTTGAAGAAATGAATAAACATACGCATTTCGAACCACTGATCGTAGAGCAATTATATGTAACAGTAAATGAAAACCATAAATTAGGAGAACGTAATGAAATAGCAATTGATGAACTGATAGATGAAAAGTTTATACTTCTAAAAACAAATTTATTATTACGTCGTCAAATAGACGAAATTTTAAAATCATATCAATTTACACCAAAAATTAGTTTTGAAGGTGACGAAGTTATTACAATTGCAACTTTTATCAGCTCAGGATTAGGAATTTCTATTTTACCTCATTTAAGAAATGTAAAAATTCCAAATTTAAGACAAATCCCAATAAAAAACCATGATGCGAAAAGGGTAATTGGATTATGTTATAAAAATAAAAATGATGTAGTACCAATTATAAATAAAGCAAAAGAAAGTTTAGTCAACTACTTTAAAACGATAAGCAATTAGGAATATTCAAAATAATTACAGCTATCTCAAAACAATTACCAGTAAATTAAAAAACGATGTCTACTATTCTATTAAATCACTCTATCTGATATATTAGCTTAAGAAAAAATTTGGGAGGATTTATTAATTATGAAAAAATTTGTTACAGCAACGATTGCTACATTGTCATTGGGAGCAATTGGCATAGCACAAGGAGAGGCACAAGCATCAGAAAATGATCAATCTAATTCACAATATTCGAGTAACCAGTCTTCTAATAGTATTTTTAACTATGGTTATATTGATCAAGATGCTAGTGGTAATTATCATCACACGCTAGATGGTAATTGGGACCAATCTATGTTTGATCAACAACAATATTATTTCTATTTAATTGATGGTGAAGGAAATTATCATTACTTTTATTTCCCTATGAGTGATCAAAGTGGAGATACAAATGCAACAGTAAATAATGATAACAATTATTCGGCTAACCAAAGCCATGAAGAAGTTCAAAACGAGGGTTATGATGTAAACCAAACTAATACGCCAAATATAAATAGTTCTGACGAAGTTTCTGCTCAAACTTCATCAGAAAAAGCAACCTCACAAAGAAAATACCAAGAAAAATCACTAGCAACATCAAACGTAGATTACAATAGTGGTTATACACGTAATGACGGTAATGGTGAACAAAATGTACAACAGAATGCGACATCAAATGACACAACTAATGCATCTACACAAAGTTCAACAAGTCAAAGTACTTCAAATAATACATCGGATTCAAATTCAACCACGAATTCGAATTCATCAAATTGGTTAACTAAAAACCGTCAATTACAACCATACGGTCAATATCATGGTGGCGGTGCCCACTATGGTGTCGATTATGCTATGCCTGAAAATACACCAGTTTATTCATTAACTGATGGGACAGTAATTCAAAGTGGTTGGAGTAATTATGGTGGTGGTAACCAAGTTACTATCCAAGAAAAAAATAGTGATAACTATCAATGGTATATGCATATGAATTCTTTAAATGTTCAAAAAGGACAACAAGTTAAAGAAGGACAACAAATTGGTGCGTCAGGTAGTACGGGTAACTCTACTGCTCCTCACTTGCACTTCCAACGTATGCAAGGTGGCGTAGGTAATCAATATTCAGTTGATCCTACATCATACGTAAATTCAAAAGCATAATAAATAATTAATTAGTCGTCTTTGAATGCCTTTAAAAAGGTGTCAAAGGCGATTTTTTGTTAAGTCATATTTTTATAGACCTAGTGAATAACTCTAATAAAGGGTTTAGATTATTTGTAATATCTTAAATGACATATCATAATTACACTAAAATCTATTTGAAAAGGAAGATGAGATGTTTACTATATATGGACATAGAGGTTTATCAAGTAAAGCGCCTGAAAATACTATAGCAGCATTTGAAGCGGCAGCAAAAGTGACTGGATTAAAATGGGTGGAACTAGATGTTGCAATTACAAAGGATGAACAACTCGTTATTATTCACGATGACTTTTTAGATAGAACCACAGATATGGTTGGTGAAATTACACAATTAGAATATGAAGAAATCAAGCATGCTTCTGCAGGGGATTGGTTTGGGCCAAAATTTAAGAATGAAAAATTACCAACTTTTGATGAAATAATAGCATTTGCTAATAAATATCAAATGAATTTAAACATTGAGTTAAAGGGTGTTACTGGAAGTAACGGTAGTGATTTATCTTTAAGCTTGGTTCAGCAAGTAGCTGAAAAATTAAAAGACTTAGATAAAAGCATAAATGTATTGATATCTAGTTTTAATATTTATTTAGTGAAATTAGCAGAAGTACATATGCCAGCATACAAACGAGCAGTTATCTTCAAAGCAGCTGCATTTCAAGGAGACTGGAGGACACTTTTAGATTTTTGTAGATCAACAATTGTTAATATTGAAGATGCAAAGCTTACAAAAAATCGTGTTCGTGCAATAAAAGATGCTGGCTATGAATTAAATGTATGGACAGTAAATAATAAAATGAGAGCAAACCAATTGGCTAATTGGGGAGTGGACGGGGTCTTCACAGATAAAGCTGATGAATTAGTTCATTTAAATAGCTAATTCATCTACATATAAATGAGGATACAAAACGGTAATCTGATTTTGTATCCTCATTTTATATAAAATTATGTATGATATTGTTGGAAGAATGTTTAATAATTACAATTAAATATTCTCTTTGCTTTTATTATACTATATGAAAAATAAATATTATAGACTATTTCTTTTATTAATTGACACATATAATAGTAAGACACTTTAGCGAAATGTGGGGGATTATTTAATGGGAAATCAAAAGCAAGCATTTGAACAAGATTTATATTTACATGGCACAAAAGCTCAGTTGCAGATAGGTGATTTATTGAAGCCTTTGCAAAAATCTAATTATCAAGACCGCATAATGAATCATATTTATTTTACAGGAACATTAGAAGCAGCAAAATGGGGGGCTGAATTGGCTGTAGCTTTAGCTAATGAAGAAGCAGATGCACACATTTATATCATAGAGCCACTAGGAAAGTTTGAAGATGATCCCAATGTTACAGACAAGAAATTTCCTGGCAATCCAACGCGCTCATATCGTTCTACTGAGCCATTGAAAATTGTTGCAGAATTAGGTTCGTGGGAAAGTCATACTGAAGAAGAAATCAATCAGATGCTAGCAGGAATTGAACAATTGAGAAGTGAAGGTCTAGACATTATAGAGGATTAATAATTATAAAATAAAAAATAATTAGAAGGTTAATTTAATAGATGTTCACTTCATTTGTATTTAATTATTTGGTAATCTGTTCATTTAGTGTTTTACAAATAAATAGCGTGTATAATTATCTTAATTTACAAAGATATTTTTAAAAAAATTATATAAATATGATTATCTTTATTTTTCTAGGGTATTTGTCCAAAAAAGGGGGCAATTTACATGAGTAAAATTTTAGATTCTTTAATGGGAGCGCTTGATAGTGTTATAAGTTTCATCCCAAATATTATAGGTGCATTAATATTCTTAATTATTGCTTGGATTATTGCAGTAATTGTTAAGAATATCATAGTCAAAGGGCTAGGTGCATTAGGTTTTGAATCCTGGTTACAAGAAAAAGGTTTAGTAGATGCAGAAAGCGGAAAGTCTGAGTCAGCAGGTTTAATACAAACCTTTGGTAAGTTAGCCTACTTCTTAGTATTTTTACTATTCTTACCATCAGTTTTTGATTCATTAAACATGCAATCAGTATCTAAACCTATTAAAGGTATGATGAGTAGCATATTTAACTTTGCACCTAAAATTATTGTTGCAGTAGTTATATTAGTAATTGGCTTATTCATTGCAAAAGTTTTAGGTACATTAGTAAAAAACATATTATCAAGTTTAAATGTAAGCAAGTTTAATCAATATGTTAATTTTGGAAAAAATAAAGATAGCATAGATATTCCAGTAGCAGCTGGATGGGTAATCACTACGCTAATTGGTTTATTCTTTACGGTTCAGGCACTTAGCACAGTGAATTTATCTGTATTAAATCAAATTGGTGAAGCGATTATAGGTTACTTACCGCTTGTCATTTCTGCTGCGATCATTTTAGCACTAGGATTAATCGGTGGTAACTTAGTTGCAAAATTAATCAACAAATCAACTGGAAATGGTATGTTGGCTGAAATTGTAAAATACTTAGTCATCATTGTTTCCGTATTCATGACTTTAGATCAGCTAAACTTTGCGCAAAGTATTGTTAACGTAGCATTCTTATTAATTTTAGGTGCTGTAGCTGTAGCATTTGCAATTGCGTTTGGTATTGGTGGTAAGTCATTTGCCGAGAAACAACTTGAAAAATTCTCTAATAAAATTGATTCAGAAAATAAGAAATAATTAAAAACAAAATTAGTTTTTGTTTAATTAGCAAAAGGACTATTGCTACCAATTTTGGGGCAATAGTCCTTTTTTAATTATGAGTTGAATACAAAAATAATATATAATAGAAAGGATTGACGTTTTATTGATATATCGTTATTATCGTTTTATTTAGCTGCTCAGAGTCAACTGTGGTATAAGCCTAAATGTTTTATAATGAATTAATCCAGTAGTAAGTCTGTTATAATCATAAAAGTGCTATGATTATATTATATATATTTCCTAGAAAAAAGGTAAAGCGATTATAACAAAAGTGATTAATATAGATAAGGAATGTGAGTATAAATGGAAGGAAATAATAATGATTATGAGAATTTGTTATTTTACTTTGCGTATAAAACATTTATAAATACCGCAGATGAAATAATTGAAGATTATGGTTTGAATAGACAACATCACAGATTTCTATTTTTTATAGAGAAAGTCCCAGGTATTACAATCAAAGATCTCTTAAAAGGCATGGAAATTTCTAAGCAAGGTAGTCACGCAACTTTGAAAAAACTTAAAGATGAAGCATTTATTATTGAAAAACAGACTGAAGCTGATAAAAGAGTTAAAGCCCTTTATCCTACTGAAAAAGGTACCAAATTAGTTCGTGAATTAAACAAAGCCCAGAATGATTTATTTAGAGATATTCAAAAAAAAGTCGGAAATGATTGGTATGCAATTATGGAAGAATTTGCTTCGTATCGCACAGGATTTCAAGAGGTAAAATATTTGAAAGATGAAGTGAAAGATTAAAAAGTTAGTGCAATATCCAGTTAACGTTATTAGGCCCAACGCTTTTTAAAATGAAGCATTGTATTCATACAATGCTTCATGAGTCTGAAAAAACTAAATTGCACTATATAAATAGTATTCCGGGACATTATTAGATGTCTCGGAATTTTTAATTATAATTTAGAAAAAACACAATTAATATTTCAATTAGCTGTGTTTTAAATTATACAATTTTTAGGGGATGGCGAAATTTAATTGTAATCATAGGTCTCTATAATCTCTTTTATGTGCGTCAATAAGTCGTTAACATTTAATCGTGTTGATATGTAAATGAGCGATTTCAGAAAGATTCATATAATATTAAAAGTCAATATTGTTGACCTTTATTGTGTTATAAGTTAAATTTGAAGTGTATTAGATATAGAGAAAAAGGGGAAATGAAAATGAAAAAACGCGTAGGACAATATCTAATGGACTGTTTGAGCAATGTTGGTGTAGATAAAGTGTTTGGTGTACCAGGAGATTTCAACCTTACTTTTCTAGATGACATTATTAGTCGTGATGACTTAGAATGGGTTGGCAATACAAATGAACTAAATGCAAGTTATGCTGCAGATGGTTATGCAAGGCTGAAGGGCATTGCTGCTATGGTAACGACATTTGGTGTAGGAGAGCTAAGTGCCGTAAACGGTATTGCAGGATCATATGCAGAACGTGTACCAGTTATACAAATTACTGGCGCACCGACACGTGCCGTTGAACAGGCTGGTAAATATGTACATCATTCTTTAGGTGAGGGACGTTTTGATGACTATAGAAATATGTATGCTTCAATTACAACAACACAAGCTTATATCACACCTGAAAATGCCCAATCAGAAATTCCAAGAGTGATAAACGCTGCACTATTTGAAAAGAGACCGGTCCATATTCACTTACCAATTGATGTAGCAAATACTGAAATAGAAGTGACATCACCTTTTGAACTAGCAGAACATCAACACATGGATGTTTCTAAATATATGCAAATGATAATGGAAAAATTACAAAGTGCAGAGCAACCGGTTATCATCGCTGGTCACGAAATTAACAGTTTTGGGTTACATGAAGATTTAGAAAAATTCGTAACACAGACACATATCCCAGTTGCACAATTATCATTAGGTAAAGGCGCATTTAATGAGCAAAGTCCATATTATATGGGGATTTATGATGGTGCATTAGCAGATAAAGCCATTAGAGACTATGTAGACCAAAGTGATGCAATTTTAAATATTGGTGCAAAATTGACAGATTCAGCCACAGCCGGTTATTCATATCAATTTGATATTGATGATGTAGTAATGATCAATCATCATAATTTTAAAATGAATGAAACGAAAGATACGAATGTATCGTTAGTAGATTTGCTAGCTGGATTAGATAAACTTAATTATGTAAATCATACGGATTTTCCGAAATATCAGCGTCCAAGTGCGCATGATTATGATTTGAATGATGACCCTTTAACACAAGAGACTTACTTCAAAATGATGCAAGATTTTATTAAAGAAGAAGATGTAATTATAGCTGAACAAGGAACTTCATTCTTTGGAGCGTATGATTTAGCATTAAATCAACATAATAAATTTATAGGGCAACCATTATGGGGATCTATTGGTTATACTTTACCTGCGACTTTAGGTGCACAATTGGCTGACCCTAATCGTAGAAACTTATTATTAATTGGTGACGGTTCGTTACAATTAACTGTGCAAGCTATATCTACGATGATAAGAGAAAAAATTAAACCAGTTATATTTGTTATCAATAATGACGGATATACAGTGGAACGTAAAATTCACGGCGAAAATGCAATGTATAACGATATTAAAATGTGGAATTATAAATCATTACCAACTGTCTTTGGAGGTAAAGAAGAAGTGTGCACATATGATGTCAACACGAGTGAAGAATTCCAAAAGGTATTGCTTCAAGTCGAAGCCCAACCTGACAAAATGCATTTTGTAGAAGTGAAAATGGATGTGCATGATGCGCCTCGTAAGTTAAATGCGATAGGTCAAGCATTTGCTAATCAGAACGGTTAATAAGGAAAAACAGTTTGGAATTTATATATGTATGCTAGATTTATAGCTAGTATTTCAACTTAAAAGAAGCGGAAACATAAGATTAAATGATCTTATGTTTCCGCTCTTTTTTAATAATAATTAGTAAAATTTAAATTATTATTTTTATTAAGAAAGACTGTTTGAAAACTTATTATAAAATAGCGATATATCGTTGACTTATTTCGATATATCGTTTATAGTTTCGATATATCGAAATAAGGGAAGGTGAGATCTATGTTCAGAAGACAATTTCACAAAGGACATGCACAATTTGGAAATATAATGCAAGACAGAGAAGACTTTGGGTTTGGAAGAGAGATAGGAGATTTTGGTGACTTTCGTGGCAGAGAAAGATTCTTTAAAAAAGGAGATTTACAGTTTGTCATACTAAAAATGCTCAAAGAGGAATCAAAACATGGTTATCAAATTATTAAAGATTTAGAAGAACAATTTAAAGGTTTTTATTCTCCTAGCCCGGGGTCGGTGTATCCAATTTTACAAATGCTTGAAGATAGAGAGTTTGTTTCTATTTCTAAAGAGGGTAAGAAGAAGATATATACAATTACAGATGAAGGTATTGCATTCTTGAAAGAGAATATAAATGATGAAGTGCTACAACATTTCGATCAAGTAAAAAATATGGACTTTGAATCTATGAAAGAAGCGCGTGTACAATTACAAATTTTATTTAAAGAACTGATAAATAAAAATAAAGAAGCATTAAACGATAAAGGAAAAAAACAAGAATTTGATAATTTTATTGAAAAAACAATGAATGATTTGAATAACTTATTTAAATAAAGAGAAGGTAAACTATGGCTGTGAAAAATTTAAAAAATATAGCAATTATTGGTGGTGGTCCAGGAGGATTGATGCTTGGATTACTAATACAAAGACTAGGTTATAACTATACAATATTTGAAAAAGGAAATCCGCATGACAATCATCAACGCGGAGGCTCTTTGGATATCCACTCTGATACTGGTCAATTACCTATTAAAAAAGCTGGAATATATAATGAATTTATGTCGTGTGCTCGATTTGAAGGAGAGGATACACGTGTAATAGGTGCAGACGGAACCATCTACTACGAAGAAGATGCAGAAGGTGATGGAGAACGTCCTGAAATAGATAGAGGTGAATTGTGTGACATAATTATGAAACAAATTGATTCACACCATTTAAAATATGGTTATGAATTTGAGTCACTTGTTCAACATAGTACTCAAGATATTGAGATTATTTTTACAAATGGTGAGTCAGAACATTTTGATTTAGTTGTTGGAGCCGATGGTTCATTTTCAAAATTGCGTACACATCTATCTGATGTGAAGATTGAATATAGTGGTATTTCAATGATAGAAATTAATATTGATGATGTTAAAAATCAACACCCAGCATTATATAAGTATAATAAAAATGGAAAGATGATGGCGTTAGGTGGGGACCAAGCACTATTAGCTCAATTGAATGGTGATGGTCGAATTAAAGCATATGTTTCTTATAGAATGGATATGGATAAACTAGATACTTATAAATTTATGACATTGTCAGAGTTAAAAGAACAATTATTATTAGATTTTAGTGGTTGGGATATTCAGCTACAGAAATATATTATGAATATGAGTGACGATGTACTTTTTAGAAGAATATATAAATTGCCAATTGGTTTTAAATGGCAACATAAACAAGCTATTACATTAATAGGAGATGCGGCGCATTTGATGAGCCCCTTTGCTGGTGAAGGTGTTAATATGGCTTTGTATGATGCATTTATACTTGCTAGAGCATTGGAAGACTATGAAAAAATTGATGTGGCACTTAACGCGTATGAACAAGAAATGTATCAGATTTCATCAACAAGTGCTCAAGCTTCGCAAGACAATTTGGAATTAATGTTTTCAGAGGATGCAGCTAAAAAATTAGGAGAATTCTTTAAAAATTGATGTATTATTGAAATACTACTTTTTAAAAGAACATCCTTACATTTATAAAATATAAAGGCAGATGCTCCAGTATCTTAACTTAAAAGAAGTGGAAACATAAGATTAAATGGTCTTATGTTTCCGCTCTTTTTTCAACTGCAGTATATTCTACTTGTTCATAATTTTTTTCAAGCTTACGGAGTTCATCTCGTGTTTCTTTATTTAAGCCCTCACCATAATCCATCATCTTAACGATATCTTTAAATGCTGCGTATGGGATAGCTAATTCATCTATATCTTCTAACGTGACATGTAAATTGATTTTTTCTGGAGTGCCATTTGCTAATTTCGTTACGAAATCCGGCTCTGTTACAAAAGGTGAAGACATACCAATCATATCAGCGTGTTTCAAGGCGTCCAACGCACTTTCAGGAGAATTAATTCCACCACTTGCAATCATAGGCACTCTGCCTCTTAAATAGTCATGAACAACAGCATTTACAAATTGCCCATTATAGATACCATCTGAGCGAACCTTGTTTTGGTAAATTTGACGCCCCCAACTAGCAATCGCTAAATATTGTATATCTGCTACCTCTAAAACCCAGTCTAGATGTTGGTTGAATTCATCAATTGTATAACCAACATCATTCCCACGTGTTTCTTCTGGTGTGGCACGATAACCTAGTATAAAGTTAGGGGGCGCTTCCTTATCAATAACAGATTGCACAGCATTTAATATCTCTAAGCCAATGCGCGCTCGATTTTTAAGGTTTTGTGGGCCATATTGATCCGTACGTTGATTAGAGAATGTAGAGAAAAATGTTTGAATGAGTAGACGTTGTGCTGCAGAGATTTCAACGCCATCAAATCCAGCTTGAATGGCACGTGAAGTTGCATCTGCGTATTGTTCGATTATAGTGTCAATCTTTGTTTGTGACATTGCTAAGACTTCATGTTCGATAGGTGAATGTAATAACATAGGGCTAGGGCCATATACTTGGCTAAAATTTAAAATAGCTTGGTTTGAAAACCTACCCGCATGTGTAAGTTGCAAAACAGCTTTATTGCCATCTTGTTTCATGGCAGTAGCTAATTTTTTTAAACCTGGTATACAGCTGTCATCTGTAATACTAAAGCCGTATTCAAATAGTTGACCATATGGTTCTATATAAGCTGCACCAGTTACTTGAAGAGGTGCTGCATGAGAACGTCTTTGAGCATAACGCAAGTCTTCTTCGGTAATATGCCCATTTTGTGTAGAGGAATTGGTCGTCATAGGTGAAAGTACAAAACGATTATTTAATTTAATACCGTTAGGCAATATAAGTGTTTTGAAAAGTGAATCAAAATTATTTATCATAGCTTTGACCTCATTCTTTGTTGTAATATGTAATTTAAAATTAACACTAATATGACAAGATGGTCAATTAAACGAGAAATTTCAGCATTTTATAAGCAAAATATAACAAAAATTTTCTATATCCGTTATTCTATAAAGTGAGAGTAATATGTATTGAATGTGATACTTTGACTGAATATAAAATAATATTACATTGCCATATGTAATAGAAATAGAGATGCAAACGCATATATGTGGTATAACGGGAGTGAATGTAAACGTGGTGCAGTTGAATATATTAGATTACGCTGTCATTGACGAAGGTCAAACGGCACAAGATGCTTTGCAAGATACTGTGAAGTTAGCGCAATTAGCAGATGAATTAGCTTACAAACGTTTTTGGGTCACCGAGCACCATAATGTACCGGCGTTTGCCTGTGCAAGTCCAGAGTTGTTGATGATGCAATTATTAGCAAAGACACGACATATACGCTTGGGATCGGGTGGTGTGATGTTACCACACTATAGTCCTTTTAAAGTGGCAGAAAACTTTCGATTATTGGAAGCATTTTACCCGGGGAGAGTGGATTTAGGCATTGGTAACAATCCGGGGACATCTAGCGTGAAAAAAGCACTTAATGAAACGAAGGATTATTTTTTAGACTACGCGCAGTCTATATCAGATGTGAAAGACTATTTAATTGAAAATAATACCGAACAGCGATTAGACAGTATCATGGCCCAACCAAGTATTACGACAGTTCCTGAAATGTGGTTGTTAAGTACAAGTATTACATCTGCGGAAATGGCAGGTGAAGTAGGCATGGGTTATACATTGGGTACGTTCTTATTACCCAATGCACAGGCTATCCAAAATGCCAAAGCAAGTGTTCAAACTTATAGAAAGTCTTTTAAAGATACTAAGTTGAATATGGCTCCTACAGTTATGGTCACGGTATTTACCGTAGTTGCTGATAGTGAAGTGCACGCACAATCGTTAGCGCAATCGTTAGATGTTTGGCTTTTAGGCAAAAAACAATTTGCAGAATTTAAACGGATGCCATCAATAACAACAGCTCAAAATTATCAAAAATCAGAACGAGATAAGCAACTAATTAAACAAAATCGTGCACGTATGGTCGTGGGAACAAAAGCAACTGTTCAAAACCAACTAAAGCAAATAATAGAGACGTTTGATGCAGACGAACTTATGATTGTTCCTTTAATACCCGGTATCGAAAATCGAAGTCGCACAATAGAATTGATTGCACAAATGAATTTATAATCAAAGAAAGGAAGATACAAATGAAAAAATTAGCGAATTACTTATGGATAGAAAAAATTGGAGAACAATATGTTTATAGAATGACACCAGAACTACAAGATGATGTTGGAACTGTTGGTTATGTTGCATTTATGGGTGAAGATGATGTGAAAGTTGACGATGAAATTGTAAGTATCGAAGCTTCAAAAACAGTTTTGGACGTCCAATCACCATTAGCAGGTAAAATTGTGGCGCGTAATACAAAGGCAGAAGATGAACCGACACTTTTAAATTCTGAAAAACCAGAAGAAAACTGGTTAGTAAAATTAGAAAAAGTTGATGAAACAGCCTTTAACGCACTTCCAGAGGCATAATATATGCAACAGGTAGAACGCTTAGCGTATTTGATTGAATATTTATGGGATGAAGCAAACCGTGATGAAATATTAGACTTACCTAATACGGAACAAGCACGCTGGCACATGTTTAGAAGTTTAATAAATGTAAGACCAGCAAAAGATATATCTAAAGATTTTCTTGATGTACAAGATGCATTGTTAATTCAATATAATAACCAGCAAGTGACTGATATAACGTCATTAACACCATATTTAGGCAACGATATTTATTTATGGCAAGGTGACATTACACAATTACAATTAGATGCAATTGTTAATGCAGCTAATAGTCAGTTTGTAGGTTGTTTTGAACCAAATCATAATTGTATAGATAATATCATTCATACAAGAGCAGGTGTACAGTTACGTTTAGCATGTGCAGAACTAATAGAAAGACAGGGGAAACGTGAAGGTGTGGGTAAGGCAAAAATTACAGATGCTTATAATTTACCAGCAAATTATGTAATTCATACAGTAGGGCCACAAGTACGCAAGACACCAGTGTCACGAATGAATAGTGATTTACTTGCACGATGCTATCAAAGCTGTTTAGAAATAGCAGATGCTCATCAATTAACGAGTATTGCTTTTTGTTGCATCTCTACAGGTGTTTTTGGTTTTCCTCAAGCAGAAGCTTCTCGTATCGCTATAGATACAGTATTAAATTATAAACGAACTCATCAATCAGATATCAAAGTGGTATTCAATGTGTTTACTGATACAGATTCAAAGTTGTACAAGGAAGGATTGAAACAGAATGACTGAGTCAACGTGGAATGCCTTAACGACAGTATATGACCAACAAGCTGACCAATTAGCAGATGCATTGCAAGAAGCAAATGCTGTCGTAGTAGGTATTGGTGCAGGTATGTCTGCGGCAGATGGGTTTACATATATTGGAGAAAGGTTCACGCAGCATTTTCCAGATTTTATAGCTAAATATGGTTTTTTTGATATGTTGCAAGCAAGTCTACATCCTTTTGAAAGTTGGCAAGAGTATTGGGCATTTGAAAGTCGTTTTGTTGCATTAAATTATTTAGATCAACCTGTCGGGGCATCTTATGTAGCATTAAAACAAATTTTAGAAGCTAAAGACTATCATATTATTACTACAAATGCTGATAATGCTTTTGCAGTGGCAGATTATGATTTAGAGAAAGTGTTTCATATTCAAGGAGAGTATATTTTATGGCAATGTAGTCAACATTGCCATGCGCAAACATATCGTGATGATAATGCGATACGTCAAATGGTAGCGCAACAAGAAAATATGAAGATACCTAGAGCATTGGTGCCGCATTGTCCAAAATGTGATGCACCTATGGAAATAAATAAACGTAAAGCTCAAGTTGGAATGGTAGAAGATGCGGATTTTGAGGCACAATTGTTGCGTTATAATCAATTCCTTAATGCACATAAAGAAGATAAAGTACTGTATCTAGAAATAGGCATAGGCTACACAACGCCACAATTTGTGAAACATCCTTTTCAACGTATGACAAAACAAAATCCAAACGCATTATTCATGACCTTGAATAAAAAAGCTTATCGTATTCCAGAAGATATCCGTGAGAGAACGATACATTTAACTGATGATATTTCAGCATTGATTTTAGAAGTAAATAAAAAATTAACTAAATAGGAGATAGCTATGTATTTAATTGAACCGATTAGAAATGGTGAATATGTAACTGATGGTGCTGTAGCATTGGCTATGCAAGTATATGTAAGTGAAAATATATTTTTAAATGAAGATATACTTTTCCCATATTACTGTGATCCTAAAGTAGAGATAGGTCGTTTTCAAAATACTGCCGTAGAAATCAATCAAGATTATTTAGAACAAAAGGGTATTAAAGTTGTACGTCGAGACACAGGAGGCGGAGCGGTTTATGTAGACCGTGGTGCAGTGAATATGTGTTGTATTCTAGAAAAAGATGACACAATCTATGGTAATTTCAAAAAGTTCTATGAACCGGGTATTCAAGCTTTACATCAACTTGGGGCCACTGAAGTAGAACAAAGTGGACGTAATGATTTATCGATTAATGGTAAAAAGGTATCTGGAGCAGCTATGACACTAATAAAAGGTAGAATTTATGGCGGTTACTCTTTATTATTAGATGTAGATTATGAGCCTATGGTAAAAGTACTAAAACCGAATCGTAAAAAAATTGAGTCTAAAGGTATTAAATCGGTACGTTCTCGTGTAGGTAGTATTAGACCATACTTAGCATCGGAATATCAAAATATAACAATAGAAACATTTAAAGATTTAATGGTTAAACAAGTGTTAGGTGTTGATGATTTAAGTGAGGCCAAACGCTATGTCTTAACAAATAAAGATTGGGAAGTCATTGATGACATGCTTGAGAAAAAATACAATAACTGGGAGTGGAATTATGGACGCTCACCACGTTATGAATATAATCGAGATGCGCGGTTAGTAGCAGGTACAATTGATATCTCTTTAGCAGTTGAACATGGCCGTATTTCAGCATGTCGTATTTATGGTGATTTCTTTGGACAAGGCGACATTAGTGATGTTGAAAATCAACTTCAAGGTGTACGCGTAGTAAAAGATGATATTATAGCAGCATTAAATAAGTTAGATGTTACGTACTATTTCGGGAAAACATCTGCTGAAGAATTAGCGGACGTTATTTTAAGTTAATTAAAAATATAGAAGTAAGACGTATACCATAGCTTGGAATAAAACATATAATTTTGAGTCGTGTTTATTTTACAAAAATGTTTTTAAACTACTCATAAGTGTGTGTCTGAAGTAGGTCAATATCCATATCGTTTTGAAAAGTGAATGTCGGGTATAGCAATTACAAATGCTTGATAGAGAGGTAAGGAGGACATCGAATGGATAAAAATCATATTAAAGAAGCTTTATCTAAAAACTCAGAGATTATTATAGAAACTGTTGAACATGAGCGAATAACAGTTAAAGCAATAGAGGACAATAATGATTCACAATATTTGTATGTTACAAAGCCGAAAGAACAACAAGTAGAAATCGATAAAATAACTGATGTACAAGTAAATAACTTTGATCAACTTTAGTATTAATAAAAAGAGTTAAAGTATATAAAACGACCTTCCACAAATATTAAATTAGGTGGAAGGTTGTTGTCTCTTTATTTCGATATTATTAGTGTTATAAGACATCTCTTGCGCGAGAATCAGTAACGATTAATAAAACTTTTCCTTGGTCCATGAGTTCTTCATATTCTTGAGAATCTTCTTCGGAAATGCCAAGCACCTGTAGTTTTTCACGCAGTTGACTTCCTTGCTTAGCAACCTCATCGCCCACGTTAGAACGGTTGTAATTAATACCGGATACTTCGGTATGATTTACAATGCGTTCAGTGCGGTCAGGATCGTGAGATAATACAAAGACATCTTTTGCATTTATTTTTTGATCTTTTAGTGTATTAATATTTACTTCGATTTCTTCATCATTTGAATATACTTTTATAATTGGTGTCATTTATAAGCCCCCTTGGTATAGAACAAACTTAATTTATTTTCCTTAATTGTTATTTTGCTCTTTAAGTCTATCGTAACGTTCATGATTAATATAAAAATGTGTGTGTTGAAGAGCATAATCATATACTTCTTCTCTTTGGATGTCGGTAGGCAATTCAAAATGAGTATCTATCTTTTCTTCGTTCTCATCTTGAACTTGAGAGACATTATTATGCTTAATGTTCAATGTTTCTTTAGGATAAACTAAAGTGATATGTTGTGGTGTTTCTTTGATAGCTTGTAAGTTTTCTATTTTGAATGCTTCATTGATATAATTTTCAACTCTTTTTTCACGTTTACGTTTTCTTTTATTCACGGAAGCTTCATTCCTATATAGTTTCTTGATGAGTAGGAAGAAAGCCACGACTATTATCAGAAATATTATAAAATAAAATATGGACATCTTATAGCCCTCCTTATGCATAAAAAATACAAATGCGATTTTATACCTTTATATTAAATGTATACCACCGAATTAATTTTAAAAACAAAACTCATGATTTTGTTTTATTGATTTTGAATTAAATGTATCTATAAAGTACACTATACTTATGTAATTAATTATTAAAATAAATAGAGAATACAAATAATCAACAAAGGGGAATGACTTATGAATCTTGGAATTGTCGGGGCGGGCAAGATTGTTAAAGAAGCACTACCTGTCATGGAGCAAATACCAGCGTATACTTTTCAGAGCCTTGTTTCTTCAGGGAGAAATCCAGAAAATGTAGAGAATTTACAAAAGCAATTTAATATTAAGCGTATTTTTGATAATTATGATGCATTTTTAGCAGATGAGACAATCGATACTATCTATCTAGCCGTACCGAATCATTTACATTTTGATTATGCGCGTAAGGCAATTAAACAACGTAAACATGTTATATGCGAAAAACCATTTACGTTAACAAAAGCAGAATTATTAGAATTAAGGACTCTAGCTGAAGCTCATCAAGTTATTATTATAGAAGCCATTACTAACCTATATTTGAGTAATTTCGATGTATTAAAACAATCTTTACTTGAAATAGGAGATGGTAAGATTGCACAATTTAATTATTCGCAATATTCATCAAGGTATGATGATTTTAAAAAAGGTATTATTCAACCTGCATTTGACCCAGCTAAAGGTGGCGGTGCTTTAATGGATATCAATGTTTACAATATCCATTTGGCAATTGCATTATTTGGTAAACCTAATGGCGTAGCTTACTTTGCAAATATAGAAAATAATATTGATACGTCAGGCATTTTACAATTAGATTATGACGGTATAAAAGTTGTATGTATAGGTGCGAAAGATTCTAGTTCAGATAATCAATCTTATATTCAAGGCGAAAAAGCAACAATAAATATTAAAGGTCCCACAAATGAATTAAAAGCCTTGGAACTAAAATATAATGATGGTGGAACGCAATCGTATCAAGTTAATCAGCATGAACACCGTATGTACGAAGAATTTGTGAAAATTGCAGAAATTATTAAAGAGAAAAACTTTGACATAGCAAGGCAAAAATTAGAACACAGTATTCAAGTAAGTGAAGTATTAGAACTTGCACTAGATAGTGCACATATTGAATTAGGACCTTCTGTTAATAATAAGTGATTGAACTTAGATTAGTACTTAAGAGAATCTAAAATAGCACAATTAAGTTAAAATAACGCACCTCAATTCGACTAATGAATTGAGGTGCGTCTTACTTTTGATTAGATATATAATTCAGACTAAAGAAATGTATAACAATTATGATATCTATTATGCTTCATAATTCTAATATGATGAAGCTGAAATTAAGTTTTGTTTATGCTACCGTTGGATTAATCATTTTCAATATTAATGTGTTTTTGTACAGTTGTTTGAATATCGTTATAAACCGTAGCAAAAGGCGTTCCTGATTGAATCGCAGCATTACGAACATCTTCAAATTCAGGTTTGGCTTTTATAACTTTGTCACCAAACATACCTAATTTCACTAATATTGCTCCGTAATCTGTGTGCACGGTTTGAAATTGACGATGTAAGATTTTTCGGTTTACTGTAAAGCTACGTACACCTAGCGATGTCGTATATTTGAGAATATAGTTTTCGAAATACTGTGCTTGGGACAGGCTACAAATAACTGTTAGTTGTGTAGCTGGACGACTTTTTTTCATTGTGATAGGCGTGTAATAAGCGTCCAAAGCACCGTCGTCTATTACTTGTTCCATAAAAAATCCAAGCATTTCTGGTGTCATGTCATCAAGTTGGCATTCTAATACTTGAACTTGAGAAGGAGTCGCTTCTTTTTTAGAAAATTGAATTGCACGTAGTATATTTGGAAAATCAAAATCTTTTGAACCACAACCATAACCAATATTCGATATTGTGACACTTGGTAGCGGGCCGATTTCTGATACTAATGCTTTAATAAAACCCGCTCCTGTAGGGGTCGTTAATTCACTTGCTACATCAAAAGTAGCAAGCGGAATACCTTTGAGTATTTCAGCAGTTGCAGGTGCAGGAACAGGGTAAATGCCATGTGCGATATTGATTTTTCCATGTCCCGTAGGAATTGGTGAAGAGAGTATAGTATCAATGTCTAAGTTTTCTAATGCTAAACAACTCCCGATAATATCAATGATTGAATCCATCGCACCTACTTCATGAAAATGTACGTTCTCAACTGACATGCCATGAATTTTTGCTTCTGCATGTGCAATAACTTCAAATACGTGAATACTTCGTTCTTTTACTCTATCAGGCAGGGTGCTTTCATTTATCATTAAGAAAATATCCTGAGCTTTTCTATGGTGATGTGCTGGTTCAAAATCGATTGATAGTGATGTTGCTTGGATACCTTGTTTATTTTGTGAAGAAAAGTTTAACTTAAATTTGTTTAAGGGTAAGTCGTTTAAATGCTTTTCAATATAATTTATATCTGCACCTAAGTCAACAAGTGCAGATAGCAACATATCGCCTGCAATACCTGCATGACAATCTAAATAAATTGCATTAGGCATATTGTTTCACTCCATTTCTAATGAGCTTCAATCATTTTTATAATCATCGCGGCGTTATAGCCCCCGCCAAAGCCATTATCTATATTGAGGACGCTTGTTCCTGGTGCACAGGAATTAACCATTGATAATAGTGTTGTTACGCCTTCTAAATTCGC
The DNA here is from genome assembly GCF_033597815.2 of Staphylococcus sp. KG4-3. NCBI lineage: Bacteria > Bacillati > Bacillota > Bacilli > Caryophanales > Staphylococcaceae > Staphylococcus > Staphylococcus halotolerans. The sequence goes on along the minus strand of NZ_CP166245.1, from coordinate 2,656,268 downwards.
ACCATAACCTATACTAGTAGGAACAGAGTAGACTGGATGATCTACTAAGCCTGATACTACACTTGAAAGGGCACCTTCCATACCGGCAACAACGATTGAAACCTTACTTTGTCTAATTGCTTCTATATGTGAAAATAAACGATGGATGCCAGACACACCTACGTCATAAAAACGTTTTACATGTATGCCCATTACTTCAGCAGTAATGGCAGCTTCTTCTGCAACTGGTAAATCAGAAGTTCCGGCACAAATCACAGATGTGTAATAATTAGATTTTGAAATACTGCTTATAGGGGTACAAATAATACGAGCTGCTTCGTGATATTCAAGATGATTATACTTAGCGATAATATCTTGTGCTTTGTCATGGTTGACCCTTGTAACTAGAACAATCTCATCGTGTGCAAGTATTGTGTTAATGATATCTATGATTTGAGAAGTTGTTTTTCCTTCACCAAAAATAACTTCTGGAAAGCCTTGACGTTGTCTCCTATGCAAATCAATTTTAGCAAAACCTAATTCGTCATAATGACTTAATTGAGTCTTGGCTTCTGAAACAGAAAGTTGATTCGATTGAACAGCTTGAAGCAATGAGTCTAGGGAATCTTGCTTGTCAGTCATAGTTATGCCACCTTTATAAATTTAATATGCATCTAATGGATTGATGACTTCGTTCATACTTCCTGTACGGTAGCCTTCTAAATCAATCGTTACATAGTCAAAGCCTAGTTCTTTAAGGCGTAGTGTTATTTGTTTTCGATACTTTACTACGGTTGGAATGTCGATATCGTTAACTTCTACTCTAGCAATATTATGGTGATAACGTACTCTAACATTATTAATATCTAAACTTAAAATATATTTTTCCGCTTCATTGACTTTATTTACTTTTGCAAAATTCAATGTTTCTCCATAAGGAATACGTGAGGCAAGACTACATAATGCTGGTTTATTCCAAACTGGTAAACCATTAGCCTTACTAATTTCTCTTATCTCGGATTTGTATAAATTAGCTTCTTGCAATATACTTCTTACATTAAATTCTGTTCTTGCTTTTAAGCCTGGTCTGAAATCATCTAAGTCGTCCATGATCATGCCATCAAGCACATAATTAAAGCTATATTTCTTTCTTAATTCTTCTAATTTTGAGTATAATAAACGCTTGCTGTAATACCAACTATCAGGTGTATTTTCAATAATATGAGGGTCTTTCAGTTCTTCAATCTCAGCCTCTATTATTGGCGCGTTAAGTTGATTTGCTAATTGAATAGCTTGATTGAATTCTTCATGTCTAAATAATTCCGATTTGACTATAACTGCTTTAACATTTGCATTACCTAATACATCAATGGCTTTCTTTAAGACCAGACTGCTATCTACACCACCAGAAAAAGCAATAACTACTTTGTTCATATCTTTAAGAATATTTTCTAATTTTTGTTCTTTATTTAAAGTTTCAGTTAACATTATTATTCCTCCTAATTTATGATTCAACGTATGGAATCGTTAGTGGTCCTAACGGCATAACGCCAATCGTCATATCTTTTCCATATTTGTCTTCAAGCATTTTTAGTGTGTCGTTAATTTCAGTAACTGGATGTAGCATAACGTCTTTAGTCTGCTGGTCAGTGAGTTTCGAATATAAATAAACGTCAGCAAATGTTTGGATAACAGCTTGTTTTTGAACTTGCCATTGATCTAACATAGCAAAGTCAGGGTCGTTAATCATGTTGACGAGTGCTTGTGGGGTATCAGCCATTTTAAGAATTTCAGCATAGTTACCGTGATTTGGATATCCGTCACTACACTCTGATAACATGATAATACTGCCACCTTCTTTGACAACTTTGTGTGCGGCACTCATGCCTTTAACGGTTTGATATAAGTTTTGGTCTAAAGGATATCCAGAGTTAGAAGCTATTACAACATCAAAAGGTTTATCACATTTGAACATGGCATGTTTCTTAGCGTAAGCACACCCTTTATCATGTGCTTCATATAATTCTCCAGCAAAAACTTCAGTAATGGCTTTCTCTTTGTTTAATGTTACATTAAGCATAAAGTCTGGCTTACACATGGCATTAATTTCTCGAGTCATATCTTGAACAGGATTATCTGTCATATTACCCCAAGTTGAGCGAATATCACCAATCATTTTTGCATTATGGAAGGTCATAATAGTTTCGATACCTGCAATTCCTGGCATGATTCCTTTAGGACCACCGGAAAACCCAGCAAAGAAATGTGGTTCAATAAAGCCTGTAACAATTTTGAAATCAGCTTCAACATATGATTTATTCAGGTATACATCACACCCATATTTACTATGTCCAACTTTGCTCAAGGTTGCTTTATCATTACAATGATTATGAACAATTTTGATGTCATTAACGATGTCTTCACCTAACATTTGGACAAGCTCTTCGTGAGTTTGGTCACGATGTGTGCCAGTACCATTAATAATTACAAAATTCTCCAATGGTACGTGGGACAATGTTTTTATAAGTAAAGGAACCAATATATGGTTAGGCGTTGGTCTTGTTATATCACTAATCACAATAGCTACAGTTTGATTGGCTTGAACCATTTCACTCAAAGGTTTAGTACCAATAGGGTGACGTAAAGCGTTTTGAATTGCACCGATATCATCTTCAAGTGCAGTTAGGTCTTGAGGCTCAATTAAGACACTGTGATTAGGTAAATCAATTTCAACATTGGATTTACCATATAGAATAGTAGTTTTCAAAAATTACTCCTCCTTTTTATTTAAAACGCTTTCATAAAAGCGTAGTTTATTTATTTGTTTTAGTTTGAAAAATGGTTCGTTTGTGCGTTTAAAATATTCTTTTCTTCCATATATACCCTTGTTTTTCTGGTATTTATCAACCATTATAACTGCTATTGGACATAAAATAGCTGTAGTAATAGCAGATATTGATATTTGCGCCGTTGCCACAGGCGCTATTTTTTCTATCATTGCATACTCACTTTGAGTTAAATTACCGTTTGCTAGGGCGGTAGAAGCAGCCGCAACTACTGCAGCTGGAGTAGATACAGCATTCCCAGCAGTGGAAGCTTCAGAAATAGGAGCGATAACACTTTTTTCTTTAAATAATTTAAATGTAGCTATACCAGTAATAGCGGTACATATAAATGTTAGTAAAGCTAAAGTTAGCCCACCTGATAATACAGAGAAATTAAAGAATTCAGCTAAATTCATACCAGCACCTAATGAGAAAGCGAAGAACGGAATTAGTATTGTTTCTCCTGGACGTAGAAATTCTGAAATTTTAGGATCTAAGTTACCTAATAGCATGCCAATACCTAACGGAAGAAGTACTGATATGAAGGATATGACTGGAAAAGTAGTGCCAATAAAACCTAATGAAATTAGGGTGAGTAAAGGTCCATCATTAATTGCTAATATAGATAGTCCACCGATATCTGAACGATTTCCATAGGCGCTTGTTAATGCAGCATACATACCACTATTACTATTTGTCATTGCAGCAATAATAGCAATTGTAGATAAGCCAAATAATCCTGTCCACGGGTCAAAAATAGCTCCGAGTAGTAAACCAACTGCTAACCCTGAAAAATATTTAGTAGATGTTAATAAAACTCCTTTCTTTAAAGCCTTTCCACCGATTTTCAAATTCATTTGGCTTCCAACACAAAATATGAAAAGTGCAATTAATACTAATGCACTATCTTTAAATAGTTCCTGTGAGAACCCGCCAATTTGGAGCATTTCATAATGCCCTTGCTCAGTCTTTGGTGCACCGAGTCGTTTTAATATATTCATTATAAAACTTAAATGTAGTTGATCAATCGTATTAATTGCAGCACCCAAAAGTAAGGGCACAACCATCAATCCCCCTGGTATTTTTTCAATCGTATCTTTGATTCTCATAACTAACATCCCCTTGAATATGTTATTAATTATGGAAAAATGTTTTTACGATATTCTTAGTTGCTTTTTTTATTAATTTTTCCGAATTAGCAATCGTATGTGCAAGTGACATAGGTCCATCGGTTAAACTAAAAGCACTTACTACACCAACATCTTTAAACATATCAACATCTACATCGACAGTCCCTCCAATAAAGATGACAGGTACATTGAACTTTTGGGCGCATTTGGCAATACCAATTGGCGTTTTACCATAAAAAGTTTGGAAATCAATTTTACCTTCGCCAGTAATTACTAAATCTGCATCCTGTAAATAATTTTCGAGATGTATAAGATTTATAACGACTTTAATACCATCATCAAATTTACTAGGGAAAAATGCTTTAAAAGCACCTCCTAGTCCACCAGCAGCCCCGGCACCTGCTAATTCATGTAGACGTATATGTTGTGTGGATTCGACAATGTTTGCCCAATTTGTAAGGTTTTGCTCTAGTAATGTTATTTCTGAAGATGATGCTCCTTTTTGTTTTCCAAAGACATGTGATGCGCCATCTTGTCCAATTAATGGATTTTGAACGTCTGTTGCAATTACAAAGTTGCAATGTTGAATTCGACCGTCGAAGTTTTTTAAGTCAATGTGATGGATATGTTTTAGTGCAGCACCGCCAAAAGGTATATCATTAAGGTCTTTATTAACTAATCTTGCACCTAATGCCTGTAACATACCAGCGCCGGCATCATTTGTTGCTGAACCACCTATTGCTAGAATGAATTTTTTATAACCTTTATTTAGTGCATCTTGTATTAACTCTCCAGTGCCGTAAGTTGTTGTAATCATTGGGTTTAGTTTTGCTTCTGGTACATGCTTCAATCCTGATGCTTCTGCCATTTCGATGACACAAGTTTTATTATCATCTAACACGCCGTATTGAGCAGTAACTTGATTACCTAATGGTCCAGTAACAGAAACAGTTTCAAATTTGCCGTTGGTTGCATTTACTAGTGCCTCCATGGTTCCTTCGCCACCGTCACCAACAGGTAAAGCATGAACCTCGGCATGAGGGTAAGTTTCTAAAATACTTTGAGACATATAGGATGTGATTTCAGTAGCCGTCATACTACCCTTGAATGAATCAGGCGCTAAGATAATTTTCAATTTAAACGACCTCCTTGTAAACGCTTTCTAATATATATTATTCTATTATATAGATTTTATTTTATTGAAAATAGGGTTAAACTATACAATAATATACCTTTAAATTTGTATAAAAGTGATAAAGTGGTGGGATAATGGAGATATTAACAGAGGAAGTAGCAACGCTTATTGTGGAAGAAACTGCAAAAAGAACAAAAAGTAATATTAATATAATGAATTTTAACGGTAAGATTATAGCATCATTTGACAAAAGTAGGATTGGTAGTATACACGAGGGCGCTTGTAAAGTATTGGCGTGCGAGCAGATGGTTATATTGACTAAAAAAGATTGCGAGAAACTTAAAGGGACGCAACCGGGTATTAATTTACCCATTATATTTCAAGATGAAATTGTTGGTGTAATTGGTATTACAGGTGATCCCAAAGCATTGCTATACGTAGCAGATTTAGTGAAAATGTCGACCGAATTATTGTTATATCAAAATTATTTTACGTATGAACTAGAAGGACATATACGTAGCCAAGAATTATTCATTGAAGAACTGTTGAAAAGTAATCCCTCTAATTCATTTATACAATATTTAACGAAGCAACTTAACACAAATTTATTAGCTTATAGAAAATGTATTATTATTAATTTAGAGAAGCAAATATTCTCAAGAAATAGCATTGTTCGTACGTTAACTAGTAAAATCGATCAAACTACTTTTACATTAGCTTTTACTAATCATAATCGTATCGTTATACTGGCTTCTGATGCCTCGAAAAAGGCTTTGGAAGAAAAAATAGTGAGAATTTATCATGCTTTTAAATCATTGAAGTTAGAAGTAACAATGGCTTCGAGTTTACTTTTTTCGAGTTTGAATGATTTCAAAAAGGCTTATGAAGAGTGTGACCTTGTATTTATGTTGAATGAACAAACTCAAACATTGATGTCCTTTGAAGATGTAGAAGAGAAAACATTACTTTATCAAATAGAGAGCGGAATAAGAGAAAGATATAAGCAAAGAATTTTAAGTGATCTAGATTCACAAAGTATAGAAACTTTAAAAAGTTTCTTCAAAAATGATTTGAATATTGCTAAAACTGCAAAATATCTCTATATTCATCGTAATACGTTACTTTATCGATTAGAAAAATGCGAAACACGTACAGGATTGAATCCAAAGAAATATTCAGATGCGATTAAACTACAAATAGCTTTATGGTGTTAACTATTCGTAGTTTAGTTGGTATATTGCTTTTATTTAGAAAATCGATAATAAGTAGCAATATCGCAATGTAGAAATATTAAAATATGAATATCATAAATTATAGTAGATACGTTTTTTAGGAAAGTATCAAAAAAGACTTTACAAATTACACGACCGACAATATAATAAATTTAAGTTATTACTTAATAATTCTATAAAATTTATAATAAAAATCTTTATGTATACAAAACGTTTTGTTTTCAATCTGAAATTCTTAGATAGTAATGGTACCATTATTGAGTTATTAAGTGATAACTCACATCAACTTGTTATTGATGTACCATGGAATGAAGGGACGTGATCATAATGTATAAAAAGTAATTATGAAGTTTTGAATGGATTATTGTGATGATGTGATGAAAATATATTACACTACATGAAAATAGTCAAAACGAAGTAAATTTAACAATAAATATTGTTGTAATTTATCATGCTAGATTAACTATGAGAAGCTAGTATGATAAATCCTCTGTATGTCACTTTGACAAATGATTATATTTTAAATAATCACCTACTTTAGCACAATACAACGATTGTGCTGTAATCTGCCATTTTTAGTAATTTTTGTACTCCAAGTTATTTAGTATATCTTAATTAGAAAATGTGATTTCTCTATTTCACCTACTTTTACAGTCCGCAAAAATATAAGAGCCAGTTTAAATCAAATAGTAATTTGAAATAGGAAGAAGATAGTGTAAATGCATCTGCTTTTATCTTTAGTTATACAGAATTATAATTATATGACTTAAATGACCTTATTTGAAAATTAAACTTAATAATATATTAAGTCATTTAATCATATTATATAAAAATGGCAATGAACTGGTGATGTTAAAAGTCCCAAGCAACAAATCAATGTAGCTTGGGCTTTTTTTATGCAACAAAATTATGATATATCAAGAGATAAAGGTGCAAAAAGAAATTAATATGAACAAATTTTTATATTTTAGTTGTCATTTTTCGTCTAATATGACATACTCAATAGCAATTAGTATAACATAATAACTATTTGAGGTGATTCAGTATGACGAAATATATTTATGCATTTGATGAAGGACAAAAATCGATGAAAGATTTACTAGGAGGTAAAGGTGCTAATTTGGCAGAGATGAAGCGCTTAGGTTTACCGGTACCTGATGGTTTTACGTTAACAACAGAAGCTTGTATAAAATATTTAGAGCAAGGGTCTAAGCTTTCAGATGCGCTTATGGAGCAATTAAATACACAATTAACAGCCTTTTATGAACGTACAAAAAAATCATTTTCTTCAGACTCATCTTTATTGCTGGTTTCAGTACGAAGCGGAGCTAAAATATCTATGCCAGGGATGATGGACACAATTTTAAATTTAGGTTTAAACGATGACAATGTTAAAAAGTTAGCTGAAAAGACTGAAGACGCTCGTTTTGCTTATGATTGTTATCGCCGACTATTACAAATGTTTGGCGAAGTCGTATACGGTATTCCTATGGCATCATTTGATACATATTTCAATCAATATAAAGAAAAGCATGGTTATCAAAATGATGCAGATATTCCAGCTGAAGGACTACAAGAAATTTGCGAACATTTTAAAGAAGTATATGTTGAAGAAGTTTATAAGCCATTTCCACAAGTACCTATTGACCAATTAACTGAAGCTATTGAAGCAGTGTTTAAATCATGGGACAACGACCGTGCTCGTATATATCGTGAATTAAATGAAATACCACATGATATCGGTACTGCTGTAAATATCCAAGAAATGGTATTTGGTAACAGCGGGGAACGCAGTGGTACAGGAGTTGCCTTTACACGCAATCCAGTTACAGGAGAGTCTAAACTATTTGGAGAGTATTTATTAAATGCGCAAGGTGAAGACGTAGTGGCAGGTATCCGTACTCCTAAAGATATTGATTCATTGAGAGAGCAAATGCCGCATGTACATCAACAATTTGTGGATGTTTCCAAACGTCTTGAAACGCATTATAAAGACATGCAAGATATTGAGTTTACGATTGAAAATGGACAATTATATTTACTGCAAACGAGAAATGGTAAGCGTACTGCTAATGCGGCCATACACATAGCAGTTGATTTAGTTGAGGAGGGTATTATAACTAAAGAAGAAGCAGTGATGAATGTTGAAGTAAAATCTATCGATCAGTTATTACATCCTAATTTTGATGAGCAATCACTTAAACAAGCAACTACAATTTCTAAAATTGGATTGCCAGCAAGTCCGGGAGCAGCAAGTGGTAAGATTGTATTTTCGGCAGAAAGTGCGAAAGAACAAGCAGAAAAAGGCAATAAAGTTATTTTAATGCGACCAGAAACTTCTCCAGAAGACATCGAAGGAATGATTGCAAGTGAAGCAATCGTCACAACGCATGGTGGTATGACTTCCCATGCAGCCGTTGTAGCACGTGGTATGGGTAAATGTTGCGTTACAGGATGTTCTGATATCGAAATTAATGTCATAGATAAAGTAGTTAATTATTCAGGAGGCACGTTGTACGAAGGAGATGTTATTTCCGTAGATGGAGCTAAAGGCGATATTTATTATGGCGAAGTGTCGACTATGAAAGCAGAGCGCAGTGAAGCGTTTGAACAGTTTATGTCATGGTCAGAAGATATAGCGAGATTACAGGTTAGAATGAATGCGGAAACGCCTCAAGATATTCAAACTGGTTATCAGTTTAATGCTAAGGGAATAGGTCTCGTTCGCACAGAGCACATGTTCTTTGGCCCTGAACGTTTGGTTGAAATGCGTCGCTTTATCTTATCAGATACTCAAGATAAACGTATTGCTGCTTTAAATAAAATTCAGCAATATCAAATGACTGATTTTGAAGAAATATTAAAGTTATCTGGTCAAAGACCAACGATTATTAGGTTGTTAGATCCACCACTTCACGAATTTTTACCAAGTTCGATGGAAGAAAAAAATAATGTAGCTCAACAGTTGAATGTGTCTGTAAAAGAATTAGAACAATACATTGAGAGTTTAGACGAAGTAAATCCAATGTTGGGGCATAGAGGGTGTCGTCTTGCTATTACGTATCCAGAATTATATATTATGCAAGCTGAAGCTATAGTGAAAAGTGCGTTACGTTTGAAAGCACAAGGTATTGAGTGTCAACCAGAAATCATGATTCCTTTAGTTTCTACAGTGGCTGAGTTTACAATTTTAAGAGCTAAAATCGTTGAAAAGATAGAACAATTGCAACAAGAGGCTGGGGAAACAATACAATATCTAATTGGAACAATGATTGAAACACCAAGGGCTTGTCTAATTGCCGGTGAATTAGCGAAAGTATGTGATTTCTTTAGCTTTGGTACTAACGATTTGACACAATTAACTTTTGGATTCTCTAGAGATGATGCTGGTAAATTTATTGGTTCATATTCAGAACAAGGTGTTTTAGAAAATGACCCATTCCAAACATTAGATCAGGATGGTGTTGGTCAACTTGTCAAAATGGCTACGCAACAAGCTAAATCTGTTAACCCGTCTATTAAAATAGGTGTCTGTGGCGAGTTAGGTGGAGACGATAAATCTATCCATTACTTTAATCAAATAGATATTGACTATGTTTCATGTTCACCATTTAGAGTTCCTGGCGCATTGTTATCGACTGCACAAAGTGAGGTTAAAGGTGGTCGATTACGTGTTTAATGATTCAATAGAGCCACAACTTAGATTATATGTTATTTCAGATTCTATAGGAGAAACAGCACAACGGATGGTACACGCAACGTTAACTCAATTTCCTGATGTATCACAAATTGAAATAAAAAAGTTTCCTTTTATAAAAAATGAAGAAGAACTGATTAATATATTAAAAAGTGCTAAAGCCCGTGCAGCAGTTGTGATAACAACATTAGTGAATCCTGAATTTAATATTGTTGGTCAGCAATTTGCAAAAGAAGCGGATATTCCATATGTTGATTATATGTCTGACTTGATTGGTATTATTCAGCAACGTACAAATTGTTCGCCTATTTTAGAAAGCGGAGCCTTACGTAAATTAGATGAAAATTATTTTAGAAGAATAGAAGCTATGGAATACTCTGTTAAATATGATGATGGTAAACATTTCACTAACATAGGGGAAGCGGATGCACTAATTGTTGGTGTTTCAAGAACATCTAAGACACCACTTAGTATGTATTTAGCGAATAAAGGTTACAAAATTGCAAATATACCATTGGTACCAGAAGTAGATATACCTGATGAAGTTTTTAGGCATAAGAATTTAAAAGTGTTTGGTTTAACTGCAAGCCCTAACTACATTTTGAATATACGTAATGAACGTGTGAAAGTATTGGGGCTACACGGTCCAACAAACTATAACAGTATTGAGAGAATCAGAGAAGAATTGATCTATGCTGAAGAGATTTTTGAAAAGTTAAATGCAACAGTCATTAATACAGAATACAAATCAATTGAAGAATCAGCGTTTTATATAGAAAAGTTTTTATGATTCGATGTTATTACTTTTTAGAAAAGAGTAAAAGAAAATGTTAAACCTAAAAGCTAAAAATGCGACAGGAATATAAATTTTATTCTCAAAAAATGACTAGTCCACATGATATTGGATTAGTCATTTTTTATATTTAAAGAAAGTTGTCGAAACAATTCAGCCAATGCATTAGAAAAATTCAAACGCTTCATTACTCCTTTAGTAGAGAAGAGATTGTTATACTAAATAATTGTCTAAATACTTTATGACGATTATTTGAATGAATTACAAAATTCCACTAATTATAATTAAATCTTTTGAGAAAAATAAATATATTAAAAACTATTTTGGTTTGAATCATAAGATAAACTTATGTATATAAATAATAAATTAAATTTATACTTATGATTATATTTATGGTAATTTAAGCTATAGTTAGGTTGGAGGCAGAGCACTGCTAAATACACTATAGTGAGGGTTGCTTATGTTTATTTTTATTATCTTAGAAGTTATATTACCCATTTTACTATTAATAGTTATTGGGGCATTTTTACAAAGAAAATTTGAGTTTAAATTACAGAATTTTTCTACGCTAATTACATATTGCCTAATGCCCGCTGCCGTATTCATAAATATTTACCATATTAAAATTGAATTTCAAGTGTTTTCGCAAATTATATATTATGTAGTAATTTATAGTACAAGTTTAATATGTTTTAGTCATATTACAACAAGGTTATTGAAGTTAGAAAATGGTGAAGGAGCAGCATTAAAAAATAGTATATCTTTAATGAACTCTGGCAATTATGGGTTGCCTGTCAGCCAATTTATATTCAGCCACAATCCATTGGGCGTTTCTGTACAAATTTTGATTTTAGTATTTCAAAATTTACTCACCTATTCATATGGTATGTATAATTTGTTATCAGCCACAAGTTCTATTAAAGATATCACTACTTTTTTTCTTAAACTGCCGGTCTTTCACGCACTTTTACTAGGTATTTTTTGCCAAATATTCACACTTAAATTACCACAATTTATGTTAATACCAATTGGACATCTTTCAGATGGTTTTGGTTCGATAGCGCTACTTTTATTGGGTGCTCAATTATCAAAAATTAAAATTAAATTTTTTCATCGCGTTATAACAATTTCATTAATAGGCAGATTACTTGTAGGCCCTATAATCTCTTTACTTGTTATCTATTTACTCAACATTGATGGTGTTATTGCACAATCATTATTGATTGCTAGCTCATTTCCAACATCTAGAAATACATCTACAATTGCCATGGAGTACCAGGTGGAACCAGAACTTCATGCACAAATCGTTCTTTTTTCAACACTCTTCAGTATGTTAACAGTAACGGGTGTTATCTATTTATCCTATGTTTTATTTTAAATAAAGTAAAAAATCTTATATTACTAATTATTTTCTTTATAAGTTCTAATGAGCTTTATTCTAGCAAAGCCATAAGTGATAAAACCCGTTATAATAGCAATGATTAAATTAACAAATAGATTTTTCAAGATATCTGAACTTTGTGGTAAATCAGAACCTGAAATGAGTGGTATCCAATAATTATTTAGATTGAATACTACAAACATTATAGTTGCGAATAATATGCTACTTTTATGTAATTTTTTTAATTGCATCTTATATTGTGTCTCAGTATGTACTTCTAAAGTATCCACTTTTTTCTTACGAAGTGAAGCGATCAATATGATTGAATAGATTAAGATTAATATGAAAGTTAATGTACCTAATATAGGTAGACGATTTAGATAACTAGTTATAAAAAAGTCTGACGCACTGACGATGAGTCCACCATAAAAAATCCATGGAGAGAACCTAGCATAATCATGTAATAATTGTTGGCGTTCATATTCGTCTGTAAATCTAAAATTAGGAATTAAACGTAGAATTTTGTCATTATTCATCATGTTTACTCCTTTCATCTAGCAATTTTATCCGAGAATCCTTAGTAATCGTAAATATTATGATGACAATTAAAGGTAGATAGGTGCTGAACTTTGTTAATATAGAAAAGTTTAAACTATTACCTGCAAAGATTGGCGCAATTACTACTGTAGTCAACAACATGTAGGTTATTGTAATGATTAAGAAAATGACTCTTTTATTACGAGTTTCTCGTAGCAATTTATGATAAACTTCTCGATTTTTTGCCTCTATTTCTAATGGATCAGCACTAAATTTACTCATAGACATTCTACAACCTAAAACGATAAGTAATAATCCCCCGCCGACAGTAAATGGAGATAAAAACTCACGTTCAATATCGAAGAAAATAGATAAATAAACGAGGGCGATAAGTACATATAATCCGATAATATTGTGCTTGGCTAGAGTTTTATCGATTTCATACTGTTGGTATTCATCTGGATTGCTCATTGAACCGGTGAAATTTTGATATAACCACTTATCCTTTCTATTCATAAGAATTCTCCTCCCAAAATAAATCATTGAGTGTAACATCTAAAGCTTTCGCTATATTAATACATAAATTCAATGATGGATTATATTTATTATTTTCAATCATATTGATTGTTTGCCTTGATACTTCAACTGTTCTTGAAAGTGTAAGTTGAGACATATGCTTAGCGTTTCGATAATGCTTAACTTTATTCATGGTGAATATATCGCCACCTTGTGTGTCAAATATATATTACATGTACAATATATAAGACTTTTTTAAGAGAGTCAATGATACATATTTTTATTTAATAATCAAAATGACACTATGTTGTGTTTTATTACGTGAAATATATAAGTTGTAGAACAACAAACGTAAGAGTCAGTAGTTAAGTATGAGGAACATATGAAGTAATAAACATAGAAAAGTCCCACTTGATCAATTAATTGACAGTGGAACTTTCATAAGTGGTTGTATAAAATAGTTCTCTAGCAGAGTGTCTTTATAAATAACTTATTGATAATACATAGTTGAAGTGAAAACAACAGTGACATTTCCATGATTATGATAACTATGCGACACATCACTGTTAAAACGAAAAGCTTGATGATGATTGATTGTGTAAATTGTGGAATCAACTTCTATTTCAAGGACACCCTCGTTTACAATGATATATTCTTCAGAACCAACATGGTGAGGCGCTGAATTCATTTTTCCATCTGGTTCTATTACCATTTTAAACATTTCAAATTTCTTATTATCATCATACGGAAAATATGGGTAAATAGAGACTTTATCGTCAATGATTGGAATGATATCAGATTCATCTATAAAATCTACTTCATCGTTATTTAATGATGTTAATTGTGATAAAGAAAGATGAAGTCCGTTGGCAATTTTCCAAAGTGTTGTAATGGTAGGATTTGAATTTCCTTTTTCAATTTGACTTAACATGTTTTTGCTGACACCAGTAACATTTGCAACTTTCTCTAAGCTAAGTTGATGCTTCCTACGATGATCAGCAATGTTTTTCGCTACTATATTCTGAATATTATACAAATGTATCGCTCCTATTTACAATATAACGTACATATCGTACCATATAGTGTGTTGATTTTAAAATAATCCCATCAAGGTGGTAAAGTATGGAAAATTATAGAAAAATAAAACCATTTAATTGGTTATTATTTATAGGTATTTTATTAGTTGGCGCAAATTTACGAGCGCCTATAACTTCTATAGGTGTGGCGCTACCAGATATAAAAGCAGATTTAGCATTATCTAATAGTGCTGTTAGTATAGTTACAGTAGTACCCTTATTAGCCTTTGCAGTAATTTCATTATTTGCTGCTAGAACAAGTAATAGGTTAGGACTTGAGAAAACGATTTTCCTAGCTTTATGTTTAATATTTATAGGTATTATTGTCAGGTCAGTGACGGGTATTTCATGGTTGTACATAGGTACTGTATTGATCGGTATAGGCATTGGTTTTGGTAATGTACTTGCACCTGCAGTCATTAAAGCGAAGTTCCCACTACATATAGGTATTATGACTGGGTATTACACCGTTGTTATGAACGTCTTTGGTGGACTATCTTCATATGGAACAGCACCATTAGTAAAAGCTTTTAACTATAACATTGCAATAAGTGTGATTGGCATAGTAACACTTTTGACAATTATTTTATGGTCATTCCAATTAAAAGGCAGACAAGAGATGACGACTGCTATATCTCGAGAAAGTATTAATGTTTGGAAATCTCCGTTAT